>JBFXFO010000064.1:0-20383 GCA_050178915.1 Rhizobiaceae bacterium
GACTCCAAGCCGACGGCCGGCTTCCAGCGCGTCATCCAGCGCGCCGTGATCCACGTGCAGTCTTCCGGCCGCGAGGAGGTGTCTGGCGCCAACGTGCTGGTGGCGATCTTCGCCGAGCGCGAAAGCCATGCCGCCTACTTCCTGCAGGAACAGCAGATGACCCGCTACGATGCGGTCAACTACATCAGCCACGGCATCGCCAAGCGCCCCGGCGCATCGGAATCGCGCAGCCCGCGCGGCGCCGAGGACGAGGCCGGCCCGAACGGGGCAGGCGAGGGCGGCGAGGAGGGCGGCAAGGGCAAGAAGCAGCAGGACGCGCTGACCGCCTATTGCGTCAACCTCAACAACAAGGCGAAGTCCGGCAAGATCGACCCGCTGATCGGGCGCGAGAGCGAGATCAACCGCACCATCCAGGTGCTGTGCCGCCGCTCCAAGAACAACCCGCTCTATGTCGGTGATCCCGGCGTCGGCAAGACCGCCATCGCCGAGGGCCTGGCGAAGCGCATCGTCGAAGGCGATGTGCCCGAGGTGCTGTCCAACGCCACCATCTTCGCGCTCGACATGGGCACGCTGCTCGCCGGCACGCGCTACCGCGGCGACTTCGAGGAGCGCCTGAAGCAGGTGGTGAAGGAGCTGGAGGATTATCCCGGCGCTGTCCTGTTCATCGACGAGATTCATACGGTGATCGGCGCCGGCGCGACGTCGGGCGGCGCCATGGACGCGTCGAACCTGCTGAAGCCGGCGCTCTCCTCAGGCGCGATCCGCTGCATTGGCTCGACCACCTACAAGGAGTTCCCCAGTTCTTCGAGAAGGACCGCGCGCTGGTGCGGCGCTTCCAGAAGATCGACGTGAACGAGCCGACGGTGGACGACGCCATCGAGATCATGAAGGGCCTGAAGCCCTATTACGAGGAGTTCCACAAGGTGCGCTTCACCAACGACGCCATCAAGGCGGCGGTGGAGCTTTCGGCCCGCTACATCAACGACCGCAAGCTGCCGGACAAGGCGATCGACGTGATCGACGAGACCGGCGCGTCGCAGATGCTGCTACCGGAAGGCAAGCGCAAGAAGACGATCGGGATCAAGGAGATCGAGGCGACCATCGCGACCATGGCGCGCATCCCGCCGAAGACCGTTTCGGCCGATGACGAGAAGGTGCTGGCGACGCTGGAGCAGGAGCTGAAGTCTGTGGTCTACGGCCAGGACACTGCGATCACGGCGCTGGCCTCCGCGATCAAGCTGGCGCGTGCCGGCCTGCGCGAACCAGAGAAGCCGATCGGCTGCTACCTGTTCTCCGGCCCGACCGGCGTCGGCAAGACGGAGGTGGCGAAGCAGCTCGCTTCGTCGCTCGGCGTCGAGCTGCTGCGCTTCGACATGTCGGAATACATGGAGCGCCACACGGTCTCGCGCCTGATCGGCGCGCCTCCCGGCTATGTCGGCTTCGACCAGGGCGGCCTGCTGACCGACGGCGTCGACCAGCATCCGCATTGCGTGCTGCTGCTCGATGAGGTCGAGAAGGCGCATCCCGACCTGTTCAACATCCTGTTGCAGGTCATGGATCACGGCAAGCTGACGGACCACAACGGCAAGCAGATCGACTTCCGCAACGTGATCCTCATCATGACCACGAATGCGGGCGCCGCCGACATGCAGCGCGCCGCCATCGGCTTCGGCTCGACCAAGCGCGAAGGCGACGATATGGAGGCGATCAACCGCATCTTCACGCCGGAGTTCCGCAACCGTCTCGACGCGATCATCCCGTTCGGCTCGCTGCCCGTGCCGGTGATCCATCAGGTGGTGCAGAAGTTCGTCATGCAGCTGGAGGCCCAGCTGTCGGAGCGCGGCGTCACCTTCGACCTGTCGCAGGACGCCATCGCCTGGCTGGCCGACAAGGGCTACGACGAGCGCATGGGCGCGCGCCCGCTGGCGCGCGTCATCCAGGAGCACATCAAGAAGCCGCTGGCTGACGAGGTGCTGTTCGGCAAGCTGCGCAAGGGAGGCACGGTGCGCGTGACCGTCGAGACCAAGGAAACCGGGGAAACCGGCCTGAAGCTCGACGCCATCGCCGACGAGACGCCGGTAAAGCCCAAGAAGGAAGATCCGGACGAGGACGAGAAGGTCCCCGTCAAGAAGGCGGCGAAGAAGCCTGCCGCCAAGGCGACAAAGCAGCAGCCTCCCGCACCGAAGGACGGCGGCGGCAACAAGCGCAGCCTCGTGCCGCAGCTGCCCCGCAAGGGCTGAGCTGGCTCTCGCAGGAATAGGAAAGGCAGGCTTCGGCCTGCCTTTTTGTTTGTGTGGGACGCAGCTTTGCATTTCGCCGTCCCAGGGTTGGCGAGGAGAAGGGGAGGGCGCCAGTTCTGGCTCATAAACGAGCCGTCGCTCCGTCGCAGCCCTCATGCTAAGCGACGCAAAATGCCTGCCGCCCACCCGTCGCCCGACATCCACCAAGCCTCGCACCTGCGCTGGTTCCTGCGCGGGTCGTGGGAGGCGGTGTCGATCCCCGTGCTGATGCTTATGAGCGCCATCCTCGGCTTCGCCGGGCTGGCACGCGAGGCAGGTTTCAGCCTCGGCGAGACGCTGTTCATGAGCGCGGTGATCTGGGCGCTACCGGCGCAGGTGGTGCTGATCGGCGCCGTGATGTCCGGCGCCTCGATCTTCGGCGCTGCGTTCGCTGTGGCTCTGTCATCGATCCGCCTGCTGCCGATGGTGGTCGCGCTGGTGCCGGATCTGCGCGGGCCGCGTACGCGCAAATGGGTGCTCTACGCGCTGTCGCATTTCATCGCGATCACCTCCTGGGTGATGGCGCAGCGGCTGCTGCCGGGCGTGCCACGCGATATGCGCACCGCCTTCTATGGCGGGCTGGCGATCACAATCGTGCTCGCGAACCTCGTGGTGGTGGCGGTCGTCTATCTGGTCGCGGCCGATCTGCCGCCGACGCTGTCGGCGGCGCTTCTGCTGCTGACCCCGATGTATTTCCTGACCTCGATGTGGGGTTCGGCGCGTGAGCGGGCAGGGCATGTGGCGCTGCTCATCGGGCTGGTGCTCGGACCGGCGTTCCATGCCGTGGTGCCGGAGATCGACCTGATGGCAACGGGCATCGTCGGGGGCGGCCTCGCCTATGCGTTCCACCGGTTCAGCCGGAGGCGCGCATGACCTTCGACGCGATCGACGCATGGTGGTGGCCATACGTCTTCATTCTTGTCGCCGGCTGGTTCGCCACCAATTTCTGGCGGCTGCTCGGCGTCGCCATCGGCGGCCGCATGCGCGAGGATTCCGAGGCGCTGGTGCTGGTGCGCACGGTGGCGACCGCACTGGTCGCCGGCGTGATCGGCAACCTGATCGTGTTTCCGAGCGGCGCGCTGGCCACCGCCTCGCTGGCGCTGCGCATCGGTGCGGTGGCGATCGGGTTCGTCGCCTATCTGCTCGTGAAGCGAAACATGCTGGTGGGTGTTGCCGTCGGCGAACTGGTGCTGCTGACGGGGCTCTGGCTGCTCTAAAGCGCGGCCTTCACCCTGGCGGCGTTGGCGGCAAGCACCTCGTTCTTTTCCATGCCGCCGGAGGCGTGCCCGCGCATCGCAACACCCTCGTGCCGCGGTATGACGTGAAAATGCAGGTGGAACACGCTCTGGCCGGCCGGGCCCTCGTTGAACTGCATGACCGTCACGCCGTCGGCGGCGAAAGCTTTCTTCACGGCGATGGCGAGCTTCTGCGTCGCGGCGATGACCGGGCCGAGCATTGCAGGGTCGGCATCCAGCAGGTTGCGCGCGGGAGCTTTCGGAATGACCAGCACATGCCCTTCCGCCTGTGGCATGACATCCATGAAGGCGAGCACGTCCTTGTCCTCGTAGACCGTGTGGTTCGGGATCTCGCCGCGCAGGATCTTCGCGAAGACGTTGGAGGGATCGTAGGACATCAGGCGGCTCCGGCTGTGTGACTCGATGGGCAGGCTGTACGCAGTAGGAGATTAGCCGAACGATGTGAACGGTGCAGGCGTATCCAGCTCATTGCCAGTCGCCTACTGCTCCTCTTCGTTCTTCCTGAACGGCGTGTGCTCCGACAGGTATTCGCTCATCTTCGCCACCTCGCGACGCTCGCGCTTGAGGTAGTCGTCGACGGCGTGGCGGAAGCCGGGGTTGGGGATGTAATGGGCAGAACGCGTCGTCACCGGGCGGTAGCCGCGCGCCAGCTTGTGCTCGCCCTGCGCGCCGGCCTCGACCACCTTCAGCCCGCGCGCGATCGCGAAGTCGATGGCCCGGTGGTAGCAGACCTCGAAATGCAGGAAGGGGTGGTCCTCGATGCAGCCCCAGTTGCGGCCGTAGAGCCGGTCGTGGCCGATGAAATTGAGCGCGCCGGCGATGTAGCGGCCGTCGCGCTTCGCCATCACCAGCAGGATGTCGTCGGCCATGCGCTCGCCGACGAGCGAGAAGAACAGGCGGTTGAGGTAAGGGCGGCCCCATTTGCGGCTGCCGGTGTCCATGTAGAAGGCGAAGAACGCGTCCCACGCGTCCTCGGTCAGGTCCTTGCCGGTCAGCCATTCGATGCTGATGCCGGGCGCGAGCGCCTCGCGCCGCTCCTTCTTCAGCGCCTTGCGCTTGCGTGAGGCGAGCGTGGCGAGGAAGTCGTCATAGCTCGAAAAGCCTTCGTTGAAAAAATGGAACTGCTGGTCGTGCCGCACCAGGAACCCGGCCTCGGCCAGCGCCTCGATGTCGTCGTCCTGCGCAAAGGTGACGTGCGCCGACGAGACGTCGAGCTGGTCGGTGACGGCCTTCAGGCCGGCGGCGAGCAGCCGGCGCATCGAGGGATCGTCGGCGCGCGGCAGCAGGCGCGGACCGGGGGCCGGCGTGAACGGGATGGCGGCCTGCAGCTTCGGGTAATACTGCCCGCCGGCACGCTCGAACGCGTCGGCCCAGCCGTGGTCGAAGACATACTCGCCCTGGCTGTGCGATTTCAGGTAGCAGGGCACGGCGCCGAGCAGCCTGCCGTTGCCGTCCTCGAGACGCAGATGCTGGCCCTGCCAGCCGCTCTTGCGCACGGCGCAGCCGGACTCCTCCAGCGCGCTGAGAAATTCATACGAGACAAACGGGTTGTAGCCTTCGCCGCGCGCCGCGCCGGCAAGGCCGTCCCACTCGTCGCGCGTGAACGCGCCAATGCTGGTCGCCACGCGGACGGCGATGCCGCTGTCCGCGCCCTGCTGCTTCTTTCGGGTATCGCTGGGCATTGCCTCTATGTACGTCGCCGACGCATTCCAGCAAAGCCCCGCCCATCAACTTGCGGCGATCACGTTGCCCGTAGATGGCAGCGAATCGGGGTCGAAACCCTCGAAGGTGATCTGGTCGCCCTCGGCATGGGTTTTGGCCACCGCCGCTGCATCGCGCACTGTCCAGGTGATGATTGGCATGCCGAGCCGGTGCCTGGCGAAGGTGGTGAAGGCATTGGGTAACTGGTCGACCGCATAGGAGACAAACGACACGTCATGCATCAGCGTCGGGAAGTGCATCTCCACCTCATGCGGCTTCGACCCCCAGGCGGTCAGCCCGGTCGGGATGTCGCCGGCGTGCTTCGGAAAATCGCGGATCAGCCAGTGGTCGAAGGACATGATCGCAGCCTTGCCCTTGTAGCGGCGCAGCTGCTTGCACACGGCGGCGACAAGGCCGTCATCGTGGCCGGGCGTGCCTTTCAGCTCGATCACCAGCGGAACGCGGCCGGCGACGAGCTCCAGCATCTGCGCCAGCGTCGGCACGTGCTCGGCAGTGCCGCCGACGGTCAGCGCGGTCATCTCCGCGCCCGTGCGCTGCCAGACATAGCCTTCCGTCCCGGTGAGGCGCTTCAGGTCGGTGTCGTGGAAGACGACCACCTCGCCGTCGAGCGTGATGTGCACGTCGCACTCGATCGCGTAGTGGGCCGCCGCCGCCGCCTCGAACGCCGCCAGCGTGTTCTCCCAGCGCGTCTTGTTCATGTCGTGCAGGCCGCGATGCGCGATCGGGCGTGCCGTCAGCCAGGCGAGGTCGGGCATGCTCAGGCGACTTCCAGGACGGCTTCGACCTCTACCGGCGCGTTGAGCGGCAGCGCCGCCATGCCGACGGCGGAGCGCGCGTGGCGGCCAATGTCGCCGAGCGCTGCGACGAGCAGGTCTGACGCGCCGTTGGCGACGAGATGCTGCTCGGTGAAGTCGGGCGTCGAGGCGACGAAGACGGTGATCTTGACGACGCGCTTGATATTCGAGAGGTCGCCGATCGCGGCCTTGACCTGCGCCAGCACGTTGACGGCGCAGTGCTTGGCGGCCTCGCGGCCCGCGGCGACGTCGAGGTCGCGGCCAAGCAGGCCCGTGGCGACAAGCTTGCCGTCCCTGAAAGGCAACTGGCCTGCCGTGAAGAGCAGGGCGCCAGTCCGCGCGGTCGGCACGTAATTGGCGGCAGGCGCGGCTGCCTGCGGCAGCGCGACGCCGAGTTCCTGCAGCCGGCTTTCGATCGTCGAGCCCATCCGGTATTCCCTTTCGCGAGTGATGTGTGGCGGGCCACAAGAAAAAAGGCCTCGCTTCCGCCACCAGTTTCCTTAATCTCGCTCGCCAAGACAAGCGGCGCGGGAAAGCGGGCGGGCGGAGACAGAGTAATGCGGTTTTTCGGGCTTTTCTCTCTCGCCCTGGCAGGCGCGGCCATGTTCGCGCCGACGAATTCGGCCGGCGCGGCAGCGCTGCTGGCGCCGCATCGCGCCGTCTACGACCTGACGCTCGATGCGGCGACGGAGAAGTCCGGCATCAAGGGGCTCGAGGGCCGCATGGTCTATGAGTTCAACGGCTCGGCCTGTGAAGGATACACGGTGCGTTTCCGCTTCGTCACGCGCATCAGCACGAGTGACGTCTCGCGCCTGACCGACCAGCAGACGACGACCTTCGAGGACGGCGACGGCAAGTCGTTCAGCTTCTCCACCAAGTCTTTCGTCGACCAGAACCCCGACCGCGAGGTGAAGGGCACCGCAACCGTCGAGAACGGCAAGCTGAAGCTGAAGCTGGAGCGGCCGGACCCCAAGGACCTTGATCTCGAGGCGACCCAGTTCCCGACGGCGCACCTCATCGACCTCATCGGGCGTGCCGTTGCCGGCGAGACCTTCTACGAGACGACCATTTTCGATGGCTCGGAAGATGCCGACACGGTGATGACGACGACCGTGGTGATCGGCAAGCCGGAGAAGCCCGAAAGCGCCGATCCGGAACTGCCGGCCATGAAGACAATCGCCAGTGACAAGTTCTGGCCGGTCGACATCGCCTATTTCGATCTGAGCAAGCAGAGCGGCGGCGACGGCGAGGAAGTGCCGGAGTACCGCATCAGCTTCAAGCTGCACCCGAACGGCGTGACGCGCGACCTCGTGATGGACTATGGCGACTTCGCCATGGCCGGCAGGCTGGTCGATCTGTCCTTCTTCGACACGCCAAAACCCTGCTCGCAGTAGGATGCGGTGAGGCGGCCCTTGGCTGTCTATGTCGACGATGCGATCTGGCCGTGGGCTGGCCGGCGCTGGTGCCATCTCATCGCCGACGATGTCGACGAACTGCACGGCTTTGCGTTCCGGCTCGGCTTGCAGCGCATGTCCTATCAGGGGCCGCCGCGCACAACCAAGCCGCACTACGACATCACGGGATTTGAGCGCTCACGTGCAATCAGGCTCGGGGCCATCCCATCGACGCGGCACGACGTCGTGGAAGTCCTGCGGCGGCTGCGCGCCCGGCTGGCCGAGGCTGAGAAGCGGCAGGAATAGCGGCGGTCGAGGTCAGTCTTCGCGGCCGCCGATGGCGCCGGTGACAATGCCGCCATCGAGGAACGCCTGCGCCGGGAACCAGTAGCCCCGCAGCAGGCGGTGCCCCGGTTGATAGTCCGCAACGCCGCGATAGCCATTGTAGTAGAGCCACGCGCCGCGACGCTCCAGAGCGTCGAGCTTGCGCTCGGCGACCATGCGCGTCGGCTGCCGGTCCCAGCGCTCGAATGCTGAGGCCGCATGGGCTTCGCCGCCCGCCGAAACGGCAAGCACGGCAACCAGGCCGAGTGCAATACGATGCATCTTGGTCTCCCCAACGCCAGGACGTGAGCCAGTCGAGCCAACGTGCCTGCCGCGGAGATTGTTCCTTAACCAACGTAAACGATCTGTTGTCGTCCGTGATCGTCAGCCGTCAGTTCATCGTCACCAGCTTGTCGTAGGTGGCAGAGAAGCCCGTCAGCGAGATCGGAAGCACCAGCGGCTGGCGCTGCGCCGTCTCGACGCCAACGTCGAGCCGGGTACCCGCTTTCAGGGCCTTCACCAGCGCGACCTCCATCGGCACGACTGCATAGGAGCCGTTCTGGTCGGCGGTCTGGATGGTGGCTGCCGCCTTTTCCTTGCCGTCGATCGAGTAGCTGACGCCAGCCGGCAGATAGATGCCGTGCGGCAGCATCAGAACGAGCGCATATTTGGTGTCGGGCTGGCGGCGGATGGTGATGGTGAGGACGCGCTGGCCGGTCTTTGCCTCGGTCAGGCTCTGCGACATCAGGCAGTCCAGGGCGTTGACGTCGCCGGCGCTGGCGCAGTTGATCGTCCAGGAATTCACCGGCGGCTGCGCGGGAGGCTGATCGGCATTGTTTTGCTGTGCAGTGGCGGCGGCACCGGCCAGCAGCAGGGTGATTCCGCACAGCGCCGCGCGCCAGATTGCCATGTTGCGCATATGGGGCTCCGTGAATTCGTGCAGGACCGTTCGATCTGTCGCGTCTTGTGCGGCGGAAACGCGGCTGCCGCAAGCCTCAGCGCGGCAGCACCTGCCGCTCGAACTCGGCTGCCACCTCATCCCAGCTCAGGCCTTGCTGCAGCCGAAGACTGGCTTCGTGCTGACTGCGCCACAGCTGATCGTCGCGCAGCAGTCGCAGCGCGGCCTCGGCAAAATCCTCCTCGCTCTTGCGGACGAAGCCGGTCACGCCGTCGCGCACGCGCTCCGGCAGCACCGCGTTGGGGCCGACAATGGTCGGCACGCCGAGCGCCTGGGCTTCCGCCGCCGCGAGGCAGAACGCTTCCGAGCGGTGGCCGTGATAGAGCATGACGCGGGCGGTACGCATGACCTCTCGCTGTTCCTCGCGCTTCAGCGTCGGCATCACCTCCAGCGAGGCGCGCCCTGCATCGCTCATCCCGTTGACCCAGGGAATGTCCGGCACGTCCTGCGAATATTCAGTCGAGAAACGCTTGATCCCAAGGATGCGCAGCTTTGCTTCGGGCATCTGCGGAAGGATCAGGCGGTCCCACACTGGCAGCAGCCACGGCAGGCCCCGCACAGCCATCGAGGCATAGATCGCGGTGGGCGGTGGCGGGGCGGCCAGCGGCGGATGGTTGCGCCACGTTTCCTCCACCGCCAGTGGAATCACGATCGGCGGGTGTTGCGGGGGGAGCACCCAGGAATATTCGCTTTCCTGCCAGCGGCTGGCGACCACCGGGGTCGGCCGATACCACCACATGACAGGAATCCGCTTGTAGTGGCGCACATTGTTGACCGGCCAGATCAGCCAGACCGCGAGCCGGCGCGGCTTGCGCACCAGATGGAACAGGCGCGGATGCTGCACCGGCAGGAACAGGTCGATGCCGCGGTAGCCGCGCGCGCTGGCCAGCGAGTTCCATTCCACGCCCTTGTGGGTGACGTGCTCATCCGTCCGGGTCAGTACGGTGACCTCATGGCCGCGCGCGGCAAACGCCTCGGCCAGTTGGACGACGGACGTCTCCGTGCCGCCGAGCGCCACCCTCGCACCGCTGGCGCCCGTATAGGCGCTTGTGTCATCGGCAATGAGGATACGAGTCATACAGGGACTTCCCGGCGCGCTTTGCTGGTGCGGCCGGAACGGTGGCCGAAAGCGACCTGTAGCGGGCAAATGCCTCACGGTCGACAGGACGGCTCTCGCGTCGTCATGCAGGCCACGCAGGAGAGCGCGGCGGAGCGACGCAGCCACGGCAGGCGCGGAGCGCGCGAAAACAAGCTTTGCGGGGCCGGCTTTTGCGGTTGACCGTATTCGGCGCCCTCCCTATGTTCCGCGCCACTTCGGCGGGCCGGTAGCTCAGCGGTAGAGCACGTGACTTTTAATCATGTGGTCCCGGGTTCGATCCCCGGCCGGCTCACCACCGATTTCATTGCACCGCGCGATGTCGCACACACTGTATTCCACGCAATGGTGATTGGTGCGTCCGGCGGGGCGCGTCTATATGGCTCGCGGCAGGCGGGTCGAGGGCTTTCATGGCGGTTGACGTCGGGTATCTGAGCGCGGTCGGGGCGGGAGCGCTGTCGTTCCTTTCGCCCTGCGTGCTGCCGCTGGTGCCGCCGTATCTCTGCTACATGGCCGGCGTTTCGGTCGACGATTTCCGCAACGGCGGCGCGGCCGTTGCCGGCGTCGACGCGCCTGGCGCTGCCACCGCCCGTCCCGTTGCGGCAGGCGTGCGCAAATCGCTGGTGCTGGCGTCGCTCGCCTTCGTGCTGGGCTTCACCACGGTGTTCGTGGCGCTCGGCGCAGGCGCCTCGACCATCGGCGGCCTGCTGCGTGCCTGGCAGCAGGAGCTGGCGATGGCGGCCGGCGTCGTCATCATCATCATGGGATTGAACTTCCTCGGCATCCTGCGCATCCCGCTCCTGTCGCGCGAGGCGCGTTTCCAGTCGGGCCAGCGGCCGGCGGGCATGGCCGCGGCCTATGTGATGGGGCTCGCCTTCGCCTTCGGGTGGACGCCCTGCATCGGCCCGGTGCTGGGGCCGATCCTCACGCTTGCCGGCGGACGCGAGACGGTGGGCGAGGGCGCCACGCTGCTTGCCGCCTATTCGCTCGGTCTCGGCATCCCGTTCCTCATCGCAGCGTTCTTCTCGGGCGCGTTCATGCGCTTCCTGTCCCGCTTCCGCATGCATCTGGGGCGGGTGGAGAAGGTGATCGGGGCGCTGCTGGTGATCGCGGGCGTGCTGTTCCTCACCGGCGCGATGCAGGACGTGGCGTACTGGCTGCTGGAGACGTTCCCGTTCCTGTCGACGCTGGGCTGACCGCCTGCGTGCTCGGCAGCCATTTTGCTGAACCGTAGGCAATGCTAGAGGGGGCGGCGAATCCCGACGCTTCCCAATGGACAGCCCCATGAGCCAGCGCACCTGCCTTTCCATCATCCTCGCCGCCGGCGAGGGCACGCGCATGAAGAGCGCGCTGCCGAAGGTGCTGCATCCGATCGCCGGCCTGCCGATGTTCGCGCATGTGACGGCCGCATCGAAGGCGGCGGGCGCCGGCGACATCGCGCTGGTGGTGGGGCACGGCGCCGACGCCGTGCGCGAGGCGGCGAAGACGCTGGCGCCGGGTGCGGAAACCTACCTGCAGGCGGAGCGCAAGGGCACGGCGCATGCGGCTCTCTCGGCCCGGCCTGCGATTGCGCGCGGCTATGACGACGTGCTCGTGATGTTCGGCGACACGCCGCTCCTCTCGACCGAGGCGATCAGGGCCGTGCGCGCCAGACTGGCGGAAGGCGCGGCCGTGGTGGTCATGGGCTTCCGCACCGACGAGCCGACCGGCTACGGGCGCCTGATCGAGAAGGACGGCGCGCTGACGGCGATCCGGGAGGAACGCGACTGCTCGACCGAGGAGCGGCTGATCACGCTGTGCAATGGCGGGCTGATGGGGATCTCCGGCGCTGCCGCGCTGGTGCTGCTCGACGCCGTCGGCAACGACAATGCCAAGCGCGAGTTCTACCTCACCGACATCGTCGAGATCGCGGCGCGGCAGGGGCTGAAGGTGGTTTCGACCGTCGCCGCCTTCGAGGATGCGCTCGGCATCAACAACCGGGCCGAGCTGGCGGGGGCGGAGGGCATCTGGCAGCAGCGCCGCCGCCGCGACATGATGCTGGCCGGCGTGAGCCTGGTCGCGCCGGAGACGGTTTTCTTCTCGCATGACACGAAGATCGGCCAGGATGTCATTGTAGAGCCGAATGTTTTCTTTGCTCCCGGTGTCACCGTGGGAGACAATGCGCTGATCCGCGCCTTCAGTCACCTGGAGCAGGCCGTGGTGGGCGCCGAATGCGAGGTCGGGCCCTATGCGCGTCTGCGTCCCGGCGCGGAACTGAAGCGCAAGGCGAAGGTCGGCAATTTCGTCGAGATCAAGAAGGCGGAGGTGGGCGAGGGCGCCAAAGTCCCGCATCTTTCCTACATCGGCGACGCTTTCATCGGCACGAAGGCGAACATCGGCGCCGGCACGATCACCTGCAATTATGACGGCTACTCGAAGTTCGTCACCGACATCGGGCCGGGCGCCTTCGTCGGCTCCAACTCGTCGCTGGTGGCGCCGCTGAAGATCGGCCGCGACGCCTATGTGGCGTCGGGCAGCGTCATCACCGACGAGGTGCCGGACGACGCTTTGGCCTTTGGCCGCGCCCGCCAGACCACCATTCCGGGGCGCGCTAGGGAACTTCGGGAAAAGCGCGCAGCGGCCAAGGCCGCGAAGGGGAAATAGCTCGCCCGATGCCGAAAAGCATGAAAATGAACGGTTTGGCGGTAACCCAATCGCAAAACTGATATGTGATGGTGGCCAGCTTCGCCGCTGACACGAGGCGAAACGAGAATTGATTTTCTCCGACGCAGGGACGCCGCCTAGAAGCCGGCGAGCTTGCGGACGGAAATTCGGGAATAAGGGGCACGGCATGTGCGGGATCGTAGGCATCGTCGGCAGCGAACCGGTCGCGCCGCTCATCGTCGACGCGTTGAAGCGGCTTGAATATCGCGGCTACGATTCCGCCGGCGTTGCCACCATCGAGCACGGCCAGCTGGCGCGCCGCCGCGCCGAGGGCAAGCTGATCAATCTGGAAAGGCGCCTGCAGTCGGAACCGCTCGACGGCACCATCGGCATCGGCCACACGCGCTGGGCGACGCATGGCGTTCCGAACGAGACCAACGCACATCCGCATTTTTCCAATGACGTCGCCATCGTCCACAACGGCATCATCGAGAATTTCGCCGAGCTGCGCGATGAGCTGAAGGCCGACGGCTTCGAGTTCGTGTCGCAGACCGACACGGAGGTCGTGGCGCATCTGGTGGCGCGCGAAATGCGCCGCGGAGCGCGCCCTGTCGACGCCGCGTTCCGTGCGCTGAAGCGTCTGCAGGGCGCGTTTGCGCTCGCCATCATGTTCCGCGGCGACGAGGACCTCATCGTCGGCGCCCGAAACGGCCCGCCGCTGGCCGTGGGGCATGGCGACGGGCAGATGTATCTGGGCTCCGACGCCATCGCGCTGGCCCCGTTCACCAACTCGATCACCTATCTGGAGGATGGCGACTGGACGGTGGTCCGCCGCAACAATGTTCAGATCTTCGACATGGCCGGCGAGCCGGTGCAGCGCCAGCGCCAGCAGTCGATCGCGACGGCGTTCCTCGTCGACAAGGGCAACCACCGGCACTTCATGGAGAAGGAGATCCACGAGCAGCCGGAGGTGATCTCGCACACGCTTGCCAACTATCTCGACTTCGTGTCGGGCGGCGTGAAGGACTTCGCCGTGCCGTTCGACTTCGCCAAGGTCGACCGCCTCGCGGTTTCGGCCTGCGGCACCGCCTATCTCGCCGGTCTCGTCGGCAAGTACTGGCTGGAGCGCTACGCTCGCCTGCCGGTGGACATCGATATCGCTTCCGAGTTCCGCTACCGCGAGATGCCGCTCGGCAAGGACAATGCTGCCCTGTTCGTCTCGCAGTCGGGCGAGACGGCCGATACGCTCGCCTCGCTGCGCTATTGCCGCAAGGCCGGCATTCCGATCGCCTCGATCGTGAATGTGCGCCAGTCGACCATCGCGCGCGAATCCGACGGCATTTTCCCCACTCTGGCCGGGCCGGAGATCGGCGTCGCCTCGACCAAGGCGTTCACCTGCCAGCTGGCGACTCTGGCCTCGCTCACCGTGCGCGCTGCGCGCGACCGCGGCCACCTGACGCCGGAGCAGGAGAAGGCGATGGTTCACGAGCTGGCGGAAACGCCGCGCTTCGCCAACCAGGCGCTGAAGCTGGAAAAGCAGATCGAGAAGCTGGCGCGCGAACTCTCGCAGGTGAACCACGTGCTCTATCTCGGGCGCGGCACCAACTTTCCGCTCGCCATGGAAGGCGCGCTGAAGCTGAAGGAAATCTCCTACATTCACGCCGAGGGGTATGCCGCCGGAGAGCTGAAGCATGGCCCGATCGCGCTGATCGACGAGCACATGCCGGTCATCGTGATCGCGCCCTATGACCGCGTCTTCGAGAAGACCGTGTCGAACATGCAGGAAGTCGCCGCGCGTGGTGGCAGGATCATCCTGATCACCGACGCCAAGGGCGCAGAGCATGCGACGGTGAAGACGATGGAGACCATCGTGCTGCCGGACGTGCCGGAGTTCATCGCGCCGATGATCTACGCGCTGCCGGTGCAGATGCTGGCCTACTACACGGCAGTGTTCATGGGCACCGACGTCGACCAGCCGCGCAACCTGGCGAAGTCCGTCACGGTCGAGTAGCGGCGCCCCGGAGCGGCCAGGGCGGGCCGCTTTTCGCGCCTCCGCTGCCGGTCGTCATACACCATTGTTCTGCCACTGCGATGCTGCTCTAATCGCGCGTGCATTGCACAAAGGCGAGTGGGTGATGTTGTACACGGTGATTCAGTCATGATGACGCGCCTCAGGAACTATTTCCTGGCCGGCGTCGTGGTGATCGCGCCGATCGCGATCACCGCCTATCTCACCTGGACGCTCATCCACTGGGTGGACGACTGGGTGAAGCCGCTGATCCCGACCGCCTGGCTGCCGGACAATTATCTGCCTTTCGCCGTGCCCGGCGTCGGCGTGGTCGTGGCCTTCATCCTCATCACCTTTGTCGGCTTCCTCGCGGCCGGGCTGCTCGGCCGCACCCTGTTCGCCGCCGGCGAGCGGATGCTCAACCGCATGCCGCTGATCCGCAACGTCTATCGCGGCCTGAAGCAGATATTCGAGACGATCCTCGCCAATCGCGCCGAGCTTTTCACGCGTGTCGGCCTGTTCGAGTATCCCCGCCGCGGCGCGTGGTCGATCGTCTTCATGGCTAAGCACCGCGACAACGAAATCCACGATGCGCTGGCCGAGCGCGAGGGCAAGACGATCGCCGTCTTCCGCCCGATTTCACCCAACGTCACCACCGGCTATGTGCTCTACGTGCCGGAGAAGGACGTGATACCGATCTCCATGTCCGTCGAGGACGCGGCCAAACTGCTGATCTCGGCGGGGCTGGTCGGCCCGGCCTATGAGGCGAAGACGAAGGAACTGGCCGAGGAAGCGCTGGCGGCACAGGCCGCGGCGGCCGCCGCCGAACCGCCGAAACAGGACGGCTCAGCCGGCGCGTAGCAGCCGGATCGCGTCATCGCGCCCGAACAGATAGAGCAGCAGCCTGAGCGACTGCCCGCGCGGCGACGTCAGGTCGGGGTCGCGTGACAGGATGAGCCTCGCATCGTCGCGGGCCGCCTCGAGCAGGTCGGCATGCGTGTCGATGCGGGCCACGATGAAGCCCGGTGTGCCTGACTGTTTCGTGCCGAGCAGTTCGCCTTCGCCGCGCAGGCGCAGATCCTCCTCGGCGATCATATAGCCGTCCTCGGTCTCGCGCATCACCGACAGGCGGCGCTTCGCGGTCTCGCCGACCGGCGATTTGTACAGCAGCACGCAGGTGGACGGCTTGTCGCCACGCCCGACGCGGCCGCGCAGCTGGTGCAGTTGCGACAGGCCGAAACGCTCGGCATGCTCGATCACCATGATGGTGGCGTCGGGCACGTCGACACCGACCTCGACTACGGTGGTCGCGACCAGAATGCGCGTGTCGCCGTCCTTGAAGGCGCGCATGGCGGCATCCTTGTCGGCGCCCTTCATGCGTCCATGGACGAGGCCGACAACATTGCCGAACTCCTGGCGCAGCGTGTCGAAGCGCTCGCTCACTGCGGTCAGTTCGACCGCGTCGGATTCCTCCACCAGCGGACAGATCCAGTAAACCTTCTGGCCGTCGGCGAGGGCCGAACCGATGCGGCCGATGAGGTCGTCCAGGCGCTCGAGCGGCAGGGTAACGGTCTGGATCGGCCGGCGGCCGGCGGGCTTTTCGGTGAGGCGGGAGACATCCATATCGCCGAAGGCGGCCAGCACCAGCGTGCGCGGGATCGGCGTCGCCGTCATGACCAGCATGTCCGGCGCATCGCCCTTGGCAGTGATGGCGAGGCGCTGGTGCACACCGAAGCGGTGCTGCTCGTCGACCACGGCAAGCGCCAGGTCGCGAAATGCGACGTGCTCCTGGAAGAGCGCATGCGTTCCGACCGCCATGTGGATCGAACCGTCCTCCAGTCCCGCGAGGATTTCTGCGCGCTCGCCGCCCTTCTCGCGGCCGGTGAGGATGCCGGTGCGCAGTCCGGCATGCGCCGCCAGCGGTGCTATGGTGGCAAGGTTCTGGCGCGCGAGGATTTCCGTCGGCGCCATCAGCACGGCCTGCCCGCCGGCCTCTACCGCGCGCGCCATGGCGAGCAGCGCGACGACGGTCTTGCCGGCGCCGACATCGCCCTGCAGCAGGCGCAGCATGCGGTCACCCCTGGCCATGTCGGCCTTGATCTCGGCGAGCGCCTGCCGCTGCGATCCGGTCAGATTGTAGGGCAGCGCCGCCCGGATGGCGGCGACAAGTGTACCGTCGCCGCTGAGCGGACGGCCGGCGCGGCGGCGTGTGCGGGCGCGCACCAGCGCCAGCGAAAGCTGGCCGGCCAGAAATTCGTCATAGGCAAGCCGGCGCCATGCCGGAGCCTCCGGCGCGATGTCGCCGGGATCGTCGGGATTGTGCAGGCGGGCGAGCGCCTTGCCGAAATCGGGCAGGTCGAGACGGTCGAGCATGTCCGCGTCGAGCCATTCCGGCAACTCGGGCAGCCGCGCCAGCGCCTGCAGGATGGCGCGGCGCAATACCTTGCCGGTCAGGCCGGCGGTGAGCGGATAGACCGGCTCGACCTCCGGCATTTCCTCCGGCGCGGAGGCAAGCGCCACATGGTCCGGGTGGACCATGGACGGGCGCCCGTTGAACCATTCCATACGGCCGCTGACGATGACCGTTTCGCCAACCGGCAGTGCCTTTTCAAGCCATTGCTGCCGGCCACGGAAATAGGTGAGTGCGACCTCGCCGGTCTCGTCATGGGCGAAGACCCGGTAGGGCACGTTCGGCTTGCCGCGCGGTGCAGGCTGGTGGCGGTCGATGCGCACTTCCAGCGTGACAATCTGGCCTTCGCGCGAGCCGGCGACGCCGGGGCGGTCGCGCCTGTCGATGAGGCCGTGCGGCAACGTGAACAGGAGATCGGAAACGCGCGCCTCGCGTTCGCTGACATCCGCCGGAACGACATTGCCGATCAGGGCGCCGACCTTGGGGCCGACGCCGTCAAGTGCGGTGACGGGCGCGAAGAGCGGATCGAGCAGGGCAGGGCGCATCAGGTCAGCTTATGTCGTGTCGCCGAGGCTGCAAGCATGACAGCCCCCGTCGTCCACGCTATACGCGCACATCCCTGCCGAGAGAGCCCCCCGCATGACCGAAATGGAGCCCCCGACCGAAGCGCTGTCGATCCGTCGCCGGAAGCTGCATTTCCGTTCGTGGCACCGCGGCATGCGCGAGATGGACCTGATTCTGGGATCGTTTGCCGACGCAGCAATCGCCGACTTGACGCCCGCAGAAATCGACCAATATGAGGAGCTTATCGAACTCCCCGACACCGACCTCCTGTCATGGTTCACCGGCCGGACGCCGGCGCCCGAGCCCATAGCGTCCGGCATCTATGCGCGTGTGCTGGCCTTCAGTCGGGCGGTCGGCCTCGAAAGCTGATTGATGTCCCTGATCGAGAAAATAGGCCTCAGCAACCGTGCTGGCGGGGTGATCGTCGACGGCGTCGCCGACGGCTATGAGGCTTTTGCGGTCGCGGCCGCATCGGCGGAACTGGCGCCCGAGTCGCCGCTGGTGTTCGTCGCGCGCGACGGCCAGCGTCTGGGGCCGATCGCCGAAGCGCTCGCCTTCGTGGCGCCTGGCCTCCCCGTGCTGGAACTGCCCGCGTGGGACTGTCTGCCCTATGACCGCGTGTCGCCCGGCGGCGACGCGGCGGCGCGACGACTCGATGCGCTCGCCGGCATCATCGAGCTTGTGAAGAAACCGCACCGCGCGGTGATCCTGACCACGGCGAACGCCACGCTGCAGCGCATCCCGCCGCAATCCTTCATCGCGGCGCAGACCTTCCGCGCCAAACCGGGCAACACCGTCGACATGAATGCGCTGGTGGCGCGGCTGGAGAGGTCGGGCTTCGAGCGCGTGCCGACGGTGCGCGATGTCGGCGAGTTCGCCGTGCGCGGCGGCATCCTCGACCTGTTTGCTCCGGGCGCGGCGGAGCCGCTGCGCCTCGACTTCTTCGGCGACACGCTGGAATCTGTGCGCGCCTTCGACGCCGCCAGCCAGCGCACGGTCGGGCAGCGCAACGCCGTCATCCTGCAGCCGATGAGCGAGGTGGCGCTGACGCCCGAAACGATCAGCCGTTTCCGCCGCGCCTACATCGGCGAGTTCGGCGCGCCGTCGCGCGACGATGTGCTCTACACCTCGATCAGCGAGGGGCGCCGCTTCGCCGGCATGGAGCATTGGCTGCCGCTTTTCCACGAAGAGCTGCAGACGTTGTTCTCCTACCTGCCGGATGCGCCGGTGGTGTTCGATCACCTCGCGAAGGAGGCGATGGCCGAGCGTCACAAGCTCATCCTCGACCACTATGACGCACGCAGCCGGCAGGCGGATGGCGCGCTCAAGGAAGCGGTGCCCTACAAGCCGGTGAAGCCGGAGCTGATGTATCTCTCGCCTGAGGAGGTAAGCGCCGCGACCGCCTCGCGTCCGGCGATCGAACTGACGCCCTTCGACACGCCGGGATCGTCGGCAATGCCGGTCAAACATGCCGGCGCGCATGCCGGCCGCTCGTTCGAGCAGGAACGCGCCGACCCGTCCGCCAACGTGTTCGACGCGGTCGTCGCGCACATCGTGGAGCAACGCAACAAGCGCCGCGTGCTGGTCGCTGGCTGGACCGAAGGCTCGCTCGACCGGCTGTCGCAAATCCTTGCCGAGCACCATCTCGGGCGGCTGAAACGTGTCGGCACGCTTGCCGAGGCGGAGAAGCTCGACGCAGCGGAGGTGGGGCTCGCGGTGCTGCCGCTGGAGGCCGGTTTCGAGACGGCGCGGCTGGTGGTCGTAGCCGAGCAGGATGTGCTTGGCGACCGCCTCGTGCGGCGTACGCGCAAGCGCCGCGCTGCCGATTTCATCGCCGAAGCCTCGTCCCTGTCGGCCGGCGACATCGTCGTGCATGCCGATCACGGCATCGGCCGCTTCATCGGGCTGCAGACGATCACCGCCGCCGGCGCGCCGCATGACTGCCTCGAGATCCACTACGCCAGTGATGGCAAGCTCTACCTGCCGGTCGAGAACATCGAACTGCTCTCACGCTACGGCTCGGACGGCACCGAGGTAGCGCTCGACAAACTCGGCGGCGGCGCCTGGCAAAGCCGCAAGGCTAAGCTCAAGCGGCGGCTGCTCGAAATGGCTGGCCAGCTGATCCGGCTGGCGGCGGAACGGCACATGCGTCCAGCCCCCGCCATGCGGCCGGCCGACGGCATCTATGGCGAGTTTGCCGCACGTTTCCCCTATGACGAGACCGACGACCAGCAGACAGCGATCGACTCGGTCATCGACGATCTCGGCGCCGGCAAGCCGATGGACAGGCTGGTCTGCGGCGACGTCGGTTTCGGCAAGACCGAAGTGGCGCTGCGCGCCGCCTTTGTCGCGGCGATGGAAGGGTTTCAGGTGGCGGTGGTCGTGCCGACGACGCTGCTCGCGCGCCAGCACTTCAGGACGTTCTCGCAGCGCTTTGCCGGGCTGCCCGTGCGCGTGCGCCAGGCCTCGCGGCTGGTCGGCGCGAAGGAACTCGCCGAGACCAAGAAGGGCCTTACCGACGGCACGGTGGACATCGTGGTCGGCACCCATGCGCTGCTCGGCTCGGCCGTCAGCTTCAAGAATCTGGGCCTGCTGATCATCGACGAGGAACAGCACTTCGGCGTCAAGCACAAGGAGCGCCTGAAGGAGCTGAAGAGCGACGTGCATGTGTTGACGCTCTCGGCGACGCCGATCCCGCGCACGCTGCAGCTGGCGCTGACGGGCGTGCGCGAGCTTTCGCTGATCACCACGCCGCCGGTGGATCGCATGGCGGTGCGCACCTTCATCTCGCCCTTCGATCCGCTGGTCATCCGCGAGACCCTGCTGCGCGAACGCGATCGCGGCGGGCACTCGTTCTATGTCGTGCCGCGCATCTCCGACCTCGAGGACATCCACAATTTCCTGAAGGCCGATGTGCCTGAGCTGTAGGTCGGCG
>JBFXFO010000065.1:0-20084 GCA_050178915.1 Rhizobiaceae bacterium
TTACGTGATCTTGCTTGCATTTCACGTGAATTTTGCAGCATGTATAAATGGCTTCTATTTGAATCCAAATTGCATTCTACGCCCCCTACGATCAGCTTAGGTGATTGAGGCAATAACTTTGAAACCACGAACTCGGGTTCCTAAGACTCACCAATACTTTTTGTCTATTTAGATTGCACTCGGACACAAGGCCGAGGATTGGGTCTCAGGCAGAACCAGGAGTGACAAGATGCGGTTTGTGAAAGGAATGCTTACGGGCTTGGCGGTGGGTACGGCCATCTTGGCGGCCGTTTCGGTTGCATCGGCTCAGGCAGGTATAGGCGGTATCGGCGGGCTTGGCGGTCTCGGTGGGCTTGGCGGGGTTGGCATCAGCGCCGGCCCGACCGGAATCGGCGTTAGCGCCGCCGGTGTCGGCGTCGGCGTCGGACAGAATGGCGTGGGTGTGTCGGCTTCGGTTGGAGGCACCAACGGCGTCGGCGTCAGCGGCGGCCTCAGCTCCGGTCCGGCGGGCGTCGGCGCCAACGCCGGCCTGTCAGCGGGCGGCTCGAACGGCGTCGGCGTTAGCGCGTCGGCGGGCATCGGCGGCAACGGCGTCGGCGTCGGCATCGGCACCGGCAACGGCGGCGGCAGTGGCGGCGGCGGCGGTGGTGACGGCGGCGGTGGTGGCGGCAACGGCGCCGGCAGCACTGCCAGCGGCGGCGGCATCTTCGGCGGCATGTTCGGCAGGACCACCACATCGATGCGCTCGGCCTCGATCGCCGGCGGGATGTCGCCGAAGGAACTGAAGCGCTATCGCAAGCGCTGCCAGTCGATCATGGCGGACGCCGGCTCGTATGACCGCGACCTGATCGCGCTCTGCAAGGCAGTGAACAGCGCCGTGCGCTAATCAGCGCACGTCCTCCCGGAACGGCCCGTCTCCCTGCAGCCCGTTCCTCTTTGGGCCGCCGCTGCGGCCCTTGCCTTATGGGCACGGCTTGTCCAAAAGGCAGCGCCATGCTCATCATCAACGATCTTTCCCTGCGCATTGCCGGGCGCCTGCTCATCGACCACGCGTCGCTGACGCTGCCAGCCGGCACCAAGGCTGGCCTGGTCGGGCGCAACGGCACCGGCAAGACGACGCTGTTCAAGGCGATCACCGGCGAGTTCCCGTCCGAGACGGGCTCGATCTCGCTGCCGCGCAACACGCGTGTCGGCCAGGTCGCCCAGGAAGCGCCGGGCACGGAGCAGTCGCTCATCGAGATCGTGCTCGAGGCCGATACCGAACGCGCCGCGCTTCTGAAGGAAGAAACCACCGCCACCGACGCCAACCGCATCGCCGAGATCCACATGCGTCTCGCCGACATCGACGCGCATTCGGCGGAAGCGCGGGCCGCGACCATCCTCGCCGGCCTCGGCTTCGATGACGCTGCCCAGCGCCGCCCGGCCTCGTCGTTCTCCGGGGGCTGGCGCATGCGGGTGGCACTCGCCGCCGTGCTCTTTGCCGAACCAGACCTGCTGCTGCTCGACGAGCCGACCAACTACCTCGACCTCGAAGGCACGCTCTGGCTGGAAAACTACGTCGCCAAGTATCCTCACACGGTGCTGCTGATCAGCCACGACCGCGACCTGCTCAACAAGGCGGTCAACTCGATCGTGCATCTCGACCAGAAGAAGATCACCTTCTGGCGGGGCGGCTACGACCAGTTCGAGCGGCAGCGCGCCGAGCAGGCGGAGCTGCAGGAAAAGGGCCGGGTCAAGCAGGAAGCGGCGCGCAAGCACCTGCAATCGTTCGTCGACCGCTTCCGCGCCAAGGCTTCGAAGGCGCGGCAGGCGCAGTCGCGCATCAAGGCGCTTGAGAAGATGAAGCCGATCGCCGCGATGATCGAGGACACGGTGCGTCCGTTTGCATTTCCGGAGCCGGTCAAGACCGTCGCGTCGCCGATCGTGGCGATTGATGGCGTCTCGGTCGGGTACCAGCCAGGCAGCCCTATCCTGAAGAAGATGACGCTGCGCATCGATGCCGACGACCGCATCGCGCTGCTCGGCGCCAACGGCAACGGCAAATCCACCTTCGCCAAGCTGCTGTCCGGCCGGCTGCCGCCGGAGACCGGCAAGATGACGATCGCGCCGGGTCTCAAGGTGTCGATCTTCGCGCAGCACCAGTTGGACGATCTGCGCCCCGAGGAAAACGCCTACGAGCACGTGCGCCGTCTGATGCCGGATGCGCCGGAGGCCCGGGTGCGCTCGCGGGTCGCCCAGTTCGGCCTCGCGACCGAGAAGATGAACACCCCGGCGAAGGACCTGTCGGGCGGCGAAAAGGCGCGTCTGCTGATGGGCCTCTCGGCGTTCGAAGGCCCCAACCTGTTCATCCTCGACGAGCCCACCAACCATCTCGACATCGACAGCCGCGAGGCGCTGATCCACGCCCTCAACGACTTCCCCGGCGCCGTCATCCTCATCTCGCACGACCGACATCTGCTGGAAGCGTCGGTCGACCGGCTGTGGCTGGTCAAGGATGGGGCGGTCGCGCCCTACGACGGCGACCTCGACGATTACCGCCAGCTCATCACCGGGCAGTCAGGCGACCGGCGCGAACGCAGGGAAGCGGAGAAGGCATCGAAGGCCGACCGCCGGCGCGAGGCGGCGCAGCGGCGCGCCGCGCTCGAGCCGATCGCGAAGCAGATCAAGGCGACGGAAGCGCTGATGGAGCGCATCCGCAAGCGCATCGACCTTATCGAGGACCAGCTGGCCGACCCGACGCTCTACGAGCGCGATCCGAAGGCGGCGACGCAGCTCTCGAAGGAACGTTCGGATCTGGCCGGCGCGCTCGCCGGGCATGAGGAGACGTGGCTCAACCTGTCGGCAGAATATGAAGAGGGCGTGGCCGAGTGATCGGCTGAACGCTTGCGGCTATGTCCTGCCGTCTTCCAAAGCAGCGAGGCATGACGCATGTCCATCAAGACGGCAATCGACGGTGAAGTCACCATCGTCACCATCGACCGAATGGAAGCCCGCAATGCCGTGGATTCGGCTATGGCAGACGCGATGTTCCGCGCCTTTGTCGCCTTCGATCGCGATCCTTCGCAGAAGGTGGCGGTGCTGACCGGCGTCGATGGCGCGTTCTGCGCCGGCTTCGACCTGAAACAGGCGTCGTCCAATGGAATCGATCAGCGCTGGTATGCCGAGCACGAGCTCGACGCAGGCTTCGACGGAAGTGACGACCGTCCGCGCAAGGGCCCCATGGGACCGACGCGCCTGACGCTGACCAAGCCTGTGATCGCGGCGATCTCGGGGGCCGCCGTCGCCGGCGGCATGGAGTTGGCGCTCTGGTGCGACATGCGCGTGATGGAACGCTCCGCCTATATGGGCGTCTACTGCCGCCGCTGGGGCGTGCCGCTGATCGATGGCGGGACGGTGCGGCTGCCGCGCATCGTCGGCCACGGGCGCGCCATGGACCTCATCCTCACCGGTCGCAAGGTGGAGGCGGACGAATGCCTCGCCATCGGGCTCGCCAATCGGGTCTGCGACGACGGCCGCTCGCTTGTCACCGCGCTCGAACTCGCGAGAGAACTCTGCCGTTTCCCGCAGGCTTGCATGCGCGCCGACCGCATGTCGGCAATCCGGCAATGGTCGCTCGACATCGAACCGGCGCTGGGCGGCGAATGGGCGACGAGTGCCGCGACGTTCCGCAGCGAGGGATCGGCCGGCGCTGCACGCTTTTCCTCGGGCAAGGGCCGCAGCGGCAACTTCTCCGACCTGTAGGCCAGGCCGAACGCCGCGCTACTGGCGTCCCCAGCGCGGCGGTGGTGGTTGTGAATTCGGGTTCTGCGGCGGCGTGTCGGTTGGGCGGAACGTCAGCACCAGCCCGATGAAACCGATCGCCATCGCCACGAAGCCGATCGGCTGGGCGCGATGATCCCAGTCGCTCGCGCCGGCGCGCAGCATCAGCTCGACACGCGAGATCGGTATGTCCTCGACATCGCCCGGGCCGACGGTGAAGCGATAGCTGCCCGCCGTGACGTCTTCGAGCAGGCCGGCATCTTCCCGATAGATGCGGTCGCCGGTCACATCGTCATCGCGGCCGGCCGAAACATCGACGAAGTTCAGATGCTTCGCGAGGATCGTCTCGCCTCCGGTCGCGACGGTGATGGTAAGCACCGTCTCGGAATTGCGCGCCGCCGGCTGGAGGCTGGAACTGAGGTCGACCAGCACGCGCACCGGCGCATCGTCCGGTTTCAGTTGCACATCGACCGGCTTGAAGCCGCTGCCGCGCTCGAAGACGCGATAGGTGCCGAGCTCGGCGCCCGCGAAATTCTGTATCGCCCACGGATAGACGAGGGCGGCGCCGATGCCGGCAATCAGAAGCAGGATGAAGAATGCGCGCATGGGTCTTCCAGAGCGAGAAGCTACGGCCTCAGGCGCGCCGCTCCCAGCGACGGTCGGCTGACTGCTGCCAGTAGGTGACGTCGTGGCCGGCCTCCTTGACGACCTTCCACTCGCTACGCGCCTGGTCGATCTGCGCCTGATCATGGCCGTCAAACAGGAACACCACGCGCTGGTGCATCGACAGGTCGCCCGCCTTTGCGCCGTCCACGATGAAGCGCACGGCAGCGTCGTTGTCGTTGCCGGCGGCCGTTGTCAGCAGCACCGGCTGGTGCGCCGCGTGCGGATCGCGGTCGGTCCCGTGTGCAAGGAAGGCGTCATCGCGGAAGGTCCAGAGATGCGCGTCGAGCGCGTCGCGCCGCTCCTCGGTGCCCGACTGCACGACCGCGCGCCAGCCTCGCTGCACGGTCTTTTCGAGCAGCGCCGGAAGCGTCTCCTCCAGCGTGGATTCCGTCATGTGGTAAAAGAGGATTTCCGCCACCGGCATCAGCCCTCGTAGTGATCGCGCACAAGCCGGTCCAGCAGGCGCACGCCGAAGCCGGAGCCCCAGGACTGGCTGATCTCGGTTGGCGGCGAGCCCATCGCCGTGCCGGCAATGTCGAGATGCGCCCAGGGCGTATCCCTGACGAAGCGCTGCAGGAACTGTGCCGCGGTGATCGCCCCGCCGAAACGGCCGCCAATGTTCTTCATGTCGGCGATCTTGGAGTCGATCAGCTTGTCGTATTCAGGCCCGAGCGGCAGGCGCCAGACGCGCTCCTGCGTCGCGAGCCCTGCCCGGGTCATCCGCTCCGCCAGCTCGTCATCGTTTGAGAACAGACCGGCATGGTGGTTGCCGAGCGCCACCATGACGGCGCCCGTCAGCGTGGCCAGGTCCACCATGAATTTCGGCTTGAAGCGCTCCTGGCAATACCAAAGCACATCGGCCAGCACGAGGCGGCCTTCCGCATCGGTGTTCAGCACCTCGATCGTCTGCCCCGACATGGACGAGACGATGTCGCCCGGCCGCTGGGCGTTGGCATCGACCATATTCTCGACGAGGCCGACGAGCCCGATCGCGTTGACCTTCGCCTTGCGGGCGGCGAGAGCGTGCATCAGCCCGACCACGGCGGCAGCGCCGCCCATGTCGCCCTTCATGTCCTCCATGCTGGCTGCCGGCTTGATCGACAGGCCGCCGGAATCAAACACCACGCCCTTGCCGATGAAGGCGACGGGCGCTTCCTTCGGCTTGCCTCCCGACCAGCGCATCACCACCACGCGCGCCGGCCGCGCGGCGCCCTGCGCAACGCCGAGCAGCGCACCCATGCCGAGCTTCTTCATTTCCTTCTCGGTCAGCACATCGACGGCGACGCCGAGGCCGCCAAGCGCCTGCGCGTAGTCTGCGATCTCCACCGGGCCGAGCGCGTTGGCCGGTTCGTTGACGAGGTCGCGGGCAAGGAAAACGCCGTCGATCACCGCCTCGACGTCGGCAAATGCCTTCTTCGCTGCGGCCGGATCGGCACACAGGATGGTGTACTTTGCTCCCGCTACCGACTTCGCCTTCTCGTCTTCCTTCTTGGTCTTGTACTTGTCGAAGGAATAGGCGCGCAGCGTTATGCCGGCGGCCAGATTGGCGATGTCGCGCGCATCGGGCGTGGTGCCCGGCACGTCGGCAACAACCGTGAACTCGGCCGGCTTCCTTGTCTGCGCGGCGACGTTGCCCCCGACCTTGAGCCAGGCAAACTCGTCGAGGGCCTCGGCCTTGCCTACGCCTACGACAGTCAGCCTATCGTATGGCGCTCCGTGCGGCGCGATGACATCGGCAACCGCGCCTGCCTTGCCCTTGAACTCGGAGATCGCGAAAACACGCGCCAGGATGCCCGCCGGATCACATGCCCTCGCGTGATCCGTCAGATCTGCGCCGTCCCCGGCCAGCAGCACGACGTTACCCTTTTTTGGCGCAGCGAGGCGCGCGAAAGCGATGGTTGGTTTGGAGGGCATGAAGAATCCCGGACAAGCTTTTGGACGCTGCGCGACCTTTCGTCCTTTCACATTGATTTGCAAGGCTGGGCGATGACGTCGCGGCACTTGTCCAGCGTCCGGTACGCGCCACTAAGCTCTCGTTTACCCTGCCGATTCGCCCTTCATTAGCCATTCGGGCGTAAACGTCAGAACCGGGATGTGTGGGCGGCGAAGGCGGGGCGGCAGGCGCCGCGCCGGTTGAACTCGCATCGCGCGACCGCTAGCTTCCGGCTCCCCACAGGCGTCGGCCGGCGAGCCAGCGCGAACAGGAAAGCGCCTTTCGTCGATGCGGATCATCGAACGCTACATTCTGGTGCGCGCGTTCGGGATGTTTGCTGCGACGCTGATCATCTCGCTCGCCATCGTCTGGACGACGCAGGTGCTCACGCGCATCAATCTGGTCACCGACAGCGGCGCTTCGGCGGCATCGTTCCTCTACATCGCCACGCTGATGCTGCCCACGGTCGCGCCGGAGGTCATCCCCTTCGCCGTCGTCATCGCCGTCGCCCACACGCTGACGACGATGAACTCCGATTCGGAACTGGTGGTGATCAACGCCGCCGGCTCCTCGCGCACGGCGATCATCCGCCCGGTTCTGATCCTCGCCATCGGCGCCGGCCTGTTCTTCTTTTTCATCCAGAACGTGGTCGACCCGCAGGCGCGGCGCGCCTTCCGGCAGGGTCTGGCCGCCGCCAATGCCGACCTGATCTCGAGCGTGATCCAGGAAGGCACCTTCCGCCGGGTGCAGGACAGCCTCTACGTGCAGGTCGGCGAAAGGCTGTCCGGCGGACAACTCGGCAGCATCATCGTCGCCGACGCGCGGCAGCCGAACACGGAACTGATCTACTACGCCAAGCGCGGCACAGTCGGCGGCCTGCAGGGCCGCAACGCGCTGATCATGTCGGACGGAGTCGTTCACAGGAAGACCGCCGACGGTCAGGTCTCGATGATCCGGTTCGATTCATACCTTTTCGACCTGTCCTCCTTCACGGTGACGGGAGAACTGCAGCTGTCACCGGAAGACCAGACGCTGCCCTACCTGTTCTCGCCGAATCCTGAAGACCGCGAATTCCAGCAGAATCCGCAGCATTTCCGCTCGGTTCTGATCCGCCGCCTGACCGAATGGTTCTATCCGATCGCCTTTGCGCTGGTGGCGCTGGCCGTCGCCGGAGATGCCCGCTCGCACCGGCAGGCGCGCATCCACCCGCTGATCACCGCCATGGTCATCACCCTGTCGCTGCGCTGGCTGAGCTTCTTCAGCGCCGGCGAAGCGCAGACCAAGCCGATGTTCGTCGGGTTCATGTTCCTCATCCTCGCCGTCGCCAGCGCCGTGCCGATCTGGTTCATTGCCACGCATCGCACGATGGAACTGCCCCTTTCGGTGGTGGAGCGCATCACCGGCGCGATTCGCGGCCTGGTTGCGCGCCTGATGCCGCGACGCGCATCGAGGGTCGCCTGATCATGGGGTGGACGCTCGGACGCTATTTCTTCTTCCGCCACGTGGCGGTCATGTGCTGGTTCTTCCTCGGCATTTTCGCTCTTGTCTACATCGTTGATTTTACGGAGCTTTCACGCCGAATGGCGGATGCGCCCGAGTTCAACATGCGCATCGGCCTGCTGATGTCGGCAACGCGCGTGCCGATGATCATGCTGCAGACGATTCCGTTCATCGCGCTGTTCGCGGCAATGGCCACGCTGATCGCGCTCAACCGTAAGTACGAGCTGGTCATCGCCCGCTCGGCCGGCCTGTCTGCCTGGCAGTTCCTGCGGCCCGTCTGCCTCGGTGCGCTGCTCTTCGGGGTTCTCGCGGTCGGTGTGCTCAATCCGCTCGCCGCCCGCGGCTTCAGCTGGGCGGAATCCATGGAAAACGCCCTCATGTCCCGTGAAACCTTCAAGGTTTCAGCGTTTGGAACCCCCTGGTTGCGGCAGCGCGCCGCTGGCCGTGACATGGTGATCGGAGCCCGCGCCGTGCTCAACGGCGGCCTCGAACTCGCCTTCCCGACCTTCATCGAGATCGGCGAGAATGGCGACCTCGGCGAGCGCTTCGACGCCGACAGCGCAACCCTCGGCGCAGGCTACTGGGAACTGACCAATGTGCGTCGCATGAAGGAGGGCGAGACGCCGCGCATGGAACAGACGGTGCGCCTGCCCACCAACCTGCGTCCGGAATACGTTCAGGAGCAGTTGGCAAGGCCGGAAACCATCCCCTTCTTCGAGCTTCCCGGCAAGATCGAGGTGGCGCGCTCGTTCGGTCTCACGGCGAACGGTTTTGCAATGCAGCTTCACTCGCTGATCGCCTTGCCGTTCCTGCTTGTCGCCATGACGCTGGTGGCTGCCACAACGTCAATGCGCTTCGCCCGAATGGGGCAGTCCGAGACGCTGATTTTGGGTGGCGTGCTGGCCGGCTTTCTGCTCTATGTCATCTCGGTTCTGGTCAAGGCGTTCGGGACTGCGGGAATCGTGCCGCCGGTAGTGGCAGCTTGGGTCCCCGTCTTCCTTGCGACCGTATTTGGGGTTACCTTCTTGCTCTACAGGGAGGACGGTTAGTGCCGCTGAATCAAGCGGACCCTAACTCGCGGGTTGGGAAAGTGCGCTTACTGAGCGCCACGGCCTTGCTTTGCCTGTTCGCCTTCGCCCCCATACATGCCGCTACAGCACAGGACGGATCGCCGCTTGCCGCGCAGGCAGTGCCGGCTGATTCGGAGATGCTGCTCGAAGCCGACACGCTGATCTACGACAACGACAACAATACCGTCACCGCGTCGGGCAGCGTGCAGATCGACTACAACGGCAACCGGCTGGTCGCCGACCGCATCGTCTACGACCGCAAGACCGGCAAGCTGCTTGCAAGCGGCAATGTGCAGTTCGTCGATCCGCAGGGCACCGTCGTCTACAGCGACGAGATCGACATCACCGACAATTTCGCCGACGGCTTCCTCAACGCGCTGCGCGTCGAAACGACGGACAAGACCTATTTCGCCGCCGAGAGCGCGGAGCGGCAGGGCGGCACGACGACGACGTTCAACAACGGCGTCTACACGGCCTGCGAGCCCTGCGAGGAAAATCCCGGCAAGGCTCCGATCTGGCGCATCAAGGGCCGCAAGATCATCTGGAACGGCAAGGAGAAGACGATCCGCTTCGAGCGCTCGCGCTTCGAGCTGTTCGGCCTGCCGATCGCCTACATGCCGTTCATCGAGGTCCCGGACCCGACGGTGAAGCGCAAGAGCGGCCTGCTGCTGCCGGGCATCCACTACAAGAGCGAGCTCGGCTTCGGCGTCAGCGTGCCCTACTACCTGGCGCTCGCGCCGACCTACGATCTGCTGGTCGAGGGCCACTATTACGCCAAGCAGGGTTTCGTGCCGCAGGCCGAGTGGCGGCAGCAGTTCAACAACGGCGCGTACTACATCCGCGTCGCTGGCGTCCGTCAGGCCAATCCGGCTGCCTTCGGCTGGGGTACGGTCGATGCCGGCACGCTCGCCAATCCGAACCGCCTGCGCGGCATGATCGGCACGAAGGGCGATTTCCGCATCAATCCGCGCTGGACGTTCGGCTGGGACATCCTCGCCCAGTCCGACAAGAACTTCTCGTACACCTACTCGGTGCAGGGCTTCAGCGACTACGTGAAGCGGTCGCAGATCTACCTGAACGGCATGACCGACCGGAACAGCTTCGATGCGCGGGCGCTGAAATTCGACGTGCAGGAAGACCTGCAGGATGGCAGCGTCAACGCACGCGATAATCTGCAGCCTGTGGTCTTGCCGGTCATCGACTACGCCTACACGGCGCCGCGGGCGGTGGCGGGCGGCGAGCTTCGCTTCGACGTCAATGCCCAGGCGCTGCGCCGCGATGTGCTGGATCAGGCGCAGAGCGTTCCGGCGGTGCGCGGCATTTCCGGCACCACGGGGCGCGTCACGGCGGAAGCCGAGTGGAAGCGCACGCTGGTAACGGACGCTGGCCTCATCGTCACGCCGCTGCTGCATGTGCGTGGCGATTCCATCTACGTCTCCGCTGACGCTGCCAGCGTCGCCGGGATCAACCAGATGGCGGCGTCGCGTGGCATCGTTGCGGACATCCGTTCCGCCTACAACCGCTTCATGGCGACGGCCGGCCTGGAAGTGCGCTGGCCCGTGCTCTTCTCGTCCACCAGCGCGACCCATGTGCTGGAGCCGGTGGCGCAGGTCTTTGCCCGTCCGGACGAGCGTTTCGCGCAAACGCTCGGCATCCCGAACGAGGACGCGCAGAGCTTCGTCTTCGACGCGACCACCCTCTTCGAGCGCGACAAATTCTCCGGCTATGATCGCATGGAGGGCGGCAGCCGCCTGAACCTCGGCATGCGCTACACCGGCACGCTGGCAAGCGGCTGGAGCGCCAATGCGGTCTTCGGGCAGTCCTACCAGCTCGGCGGCGTCAATGCCTTCGCGACGCCTGACCTGGTCAATGTCGGCGCCTTCTCCGGACTGGAGACGCCGCGGTCGGACTTCGTCGGCCTCGTTGGATTTGCCAGCCCCCATGGCTTCTACGGCTCGGTCAGCGCGCGTGTCGACGAGCAGACCCTCGAACTGCGCCGCGCCGAAGCAAAAGCAGGCGTAGCGCTCGATCGTGGTTCCGTCACCGCCAAGTACGCCTACATCCAGGCGCAGCCCCTCTACGGCCTTCCGGACGACCGCCACGAGGTCACCCTGTCCGGTTCACTGCGTCTGCGCGAGTACTGGCGCGTGTATGCGTCCGGCACCTACGACTTCCAGACGAAGGTGCTGATCAGCGACTCCATCGGCTTCGCCTATGACGACGAGTGCTTCACCTATTCGATGACGTTCTCGGAATCGCGCAGCCGCACGACCCGCGAAGTGTCGCAGGCAGTCGGCTTCCAGCTGTCGTTCCGCACGATTGGTGATTTCGGCACGAGCAGTTCCGGCTTCAGCTCGAATTGAGCCCCTGCGGTCATCGTTTCGCCGTACACCTCCCGCATGCGAACGGCAAAATCATAGAATACGGGATACCGCGCATGAGAACGACACAGCGCTTCCTCGCAGCAGCCATTGCCTTTGTCGCTGCCTTCTCCCTGCAGACGATCGCGACCCCGGTCGCACAGGCGAGCGAGATCAAGCTTGTCGTCAATGACATTGCGATCACCAGCTACGACATCCAGCGCCGCTCGGCGTTCCTCAAGCTGCAGCAGCAGAAGGGCGGCGCTGCCGTCGCCGAGGAAGAGATGATCAAGCAGGCGCTGCGCCTGTCGGAGATGAAACGCCTCGGAATCCGCATCAGCGACCAGCAGGTCGATGATTCCTATGCGAATTTCGCGCGGAGCAACAAGATGCCGGTCAAGCAGCTCGACGCGATCATGGCGCAGACCGGCGTTACCAAAGGCCATTTCAAGGAGTTCATCCGTACCCAGATGGGCTGGGGCCAGGCCATGCAGCGCAAGTTCCGCACTGGGAAGATGAGCGAGCAGGACGTCGTCCAGCGTATGCTGCAGAAGGGCGGCGCCAAGCCCTCGGCGACCGAGTACATGCTGCAGCAGGTGATCTTTGTGGTGCCGGCTTCCGAACGCAAGTCGCTGCTCGGCAAGCGCAAGCGTGAGGCCGAGGCGTTTCGGCAACGTTATTCCGGCTGTGCCAAGGCACGCGAATTCGTGAAGGGACTTGTGGACGTGACCGTGCGTGATCTCGGTCGTGTTCTGGCGCCCGAACTGCCGCCGGAATGGGCTGACTCGATCAAGAATGCACGCCCCGGCGACGCCACCAAGGTGCGCGAGACCGATCGCGGTGTCGAATTCATCGGCGTGTGCAGCGCTCGCGAGGTGTCGGATGACCGTGTCGCCCAGATGGTGCTGCAAGGCGAGGCAATGAAGGGCGGCGAGGCGGACGACCTCGAGCGGAAATACACCGAAGAGTTGCGCGCCAAGGCGCGGATCGTCCGTCGCTAGACCTGGCGTGCTGACCGAGCCGGCGAAGACCGTTCCAGCTGTTCCCGGCCCGCATGAGCGCTGACGGCCTGCCCCCTCTGCGGGATGTGATCGAGCGCCATGGCCTGATGGCGAAAAAGGCGCTCGGCCAGAATTTCCTGCTCGACCTCAACCTCACCGGCAAGGTTGCCCGCACTGCCGGAGACCTCGCAGACGCAACCGTGATCGAAGTCGGCCCCGGGCCGGGCGGTCTGACGCGGGCATTGCTCCTGCATGGTGCGAAGCGGGTCATCGCCGTCGAGCGCGACGAGCGCTGTCTGCCGGCGCTCGCCGAGGTCGCTGCCCACTATCCCGGCCGGCTCGAAGTCATCTCCGGCGATGCGCTGCAGACCGATTTCCACACGCTCGCGGACGGTGAGGTCAAGATCGTCTCCAACCTGCCCTACAACATCGGCACCGAACTGCTGGTGCGTTGGCTGGCGGCCCGGGACTGGCCGCCCTTCTGGTCCTCGCTGACCTTGATGTTCCAGCGCGAGGTCGCGCAGCGCATCGTCGCCGCACCCGACAGCGAGGCATTTGGCCGGCTGGGCGTTTTGGCGGGCTGGCGGACGCACGCCCGCATCGCCTTCGATGTGCCGCCCCAGGCCTTCACGCCGCCGCCGAAGGTGACCTCTTCCGTTGTCCACCTCACGCCGCGCGCGGAGCCTCTGGCGGCCGATATCCGCAAGCTGGAGCGGGTCACCGAGGCAGCGTTCGGACAACGTCGAAAGATGCTGCGCCAGAGCCTCAAGCCGCTCGGCGGAGAGGCCTTGCTTGCCGCTGCCGGCATCGATCCGACGCGCCGCGCCGAGACACTGAGCGTCGCCGAATTCGTGACCCTGGCCAATCTGGTCGGCTGACCGGTCAGATCTTCTCGTCGAGCAATCCCGACACGAAGTCGAACAGGCCGGGCCGGCGGTTGCGGCGCAGCCGCTCGGCGGTGACGATGGCGCGGACCTCGCCGTAGGCGCGGTCCAGATCGTCATTCACGACGACGAAATCGTACTCGCGCCAATGCTCCATCTCGACGCGGGCATTGATCAGCCGCTTCTCGATCGCCTGCGGCGAATCCTCGGCGCGGCGCATCAGCCGCGCCTTCAGCTCGGCCATCGACGGCGGCAGGATGAAGACCGACACGATGTCGGCGCGCATCTTCTCGTTCAGCTGGACGGCGCCCTGCCAGTCGATGTCGAAGAGCATGTCGCGCCCCTCGCCCATCGCCGCCTCCGCCGGCTCGCGCGGCGTGCCATAGAAATTGCCATGCACCTCGGCCCATTCGAGCAGCGCGTCGGAATCGCGCAGGTGTTCGAAATCGCGCCTCTGCAGGAAATGATAATGGACACCATTGATCTCGCTGCCGCGTCGCGCGCGCGTCGTCACGCTCACCGACAATTCGAGCTCTCGGTCGTCGCGCAGCAGGTTGCGCGCAATCGTCGACTTGCCAGCGCCCGACGGCGAGGAAAGCACGAGCATGAGCCCGCGCCGGCGGATGCCCTTGGAAAGATCGCTTGCCATTCCTACCCCAATTTCGGGCCCACTCCCGCTTGCCGCTATTCCAGGTTCTGGATCTGCTCGCGAAACTGGTCGACAACGACCTTCAGTTGCAGTCCGATCGCAGTGACCGATGCGGCATTCGCCTTGGAGCAGAGTGTATTCGATTCGCGGTTAAGTTCCTGCGAAAGGAAATCGAGCTTGCGGCCCACCGGCCCGCCTGCCGCCAGCAGGGCGCGGGCGGCGCCGACATGCGTCTTCAGCCGGTCGAGTTCCTCGCGGATGTCGGCACGCGTCGCGAGCAGCGCGGCCTCCATGTGCAGCCGACTCTCGTCCAGCCCCGTGGCCGAGTCCATCAGCAGGCGCACCTGCTCGGCCAGCCGCAGGCGGATCACGGCCGGGTCGCGTGAAGGATCGCCTTCCGCAGCGAGGGCCAGCTGCATGATGCGTTCGAGATGGTCGAGCAGCAGGCTGCCGAGCGCCCGGCCTTCCTGCGCACGCGACTTCGCAAGGTCGCCGAGCGCGGTCTCGAATGCGGACAGCACCGCGGCATCGAGCCCGGCAAGCGCCTCGTCGCTGTCCACGGTCTCAGGCGTATCCAGCACGCCGCGCAGGGCCAGCAGGCCATCGGCGGTGGCGGGGCCGACCTTGAACTGCTCCTCGAGCCGCTTGGCGAGGCCGGCGAGATCCTTCAGGAAGGCTTCGTTGACGACCGGCTGGGTTTGCAGCCCGACACGAGTGACCGTGAGCGTCGCCTGTATGTTGCCGCGAGCGAACCGCTTCTGCACCGCCTGGCGCGCCTGCTGTTCCAGTCGCTCGAAGCCCGGCGGAAGCCGCAGTCGCGTCTCCAGTCCCTTGCCGTTCACGGATTTGGCTTCCCACGCGATCACCGTGCCTTCGTGATCGGTGGCGGCGCGGGCGAAGCCCGTCATGCTCTGCAAGGCCATCCTGTCTATCGCCCCTCCGGCGACGGCAGCTTTTACTGGCCGGTCGTCGCTCCTGCCTTCGCGGCCTCTTCGGCGCGCTTCTTCTCCACCTCGCGCCAGCGCGCCACGTTCTCGTTGTGCTCTTCGAGCGTGGTAGCGAAGACATGCCCGCCGGTTCCGTCGGCGACGAAGTAGAGATCGTCTGTCTGCGACGGATTGGCGACGGCTTCAAGTGACTCGCGGCCGGGATTGGCAATCGGCGTCGGCGGCAGGCCCTTGATCACGTAGGTGTTGTACGGCGTCTCTTTCTGGATATCCGACTGATAGATCGGCCTGTCGGCCGGCTTTCCGGCACCGCCGAACAGGCCGTAGATGATGGTCGGGTCCGATTGCAGACGCATGCCCTTCCTGAGGCGGTTGACGAAGACGGCGGCGACGCGGCTGCGCTCATCCGCCACGCCGGTCTCTTTCTCCACGATCGAGGCCAGCGTCACGAACTCGTCGATCGTCGAAATGGGCAGGTTCGGCGCCCGGCGGGACCACACGTCCTCGACCAGCTTCTTCTGCCCCGCCAGCATCTTGGCGACGATCTCCTGCCGGGTCGTGCCGCGCGTGAACCGCTCGGTGTTGGCGACCAGGCTGCCTTCCACAGGCATGTCAGCCGGCATGTCACCGGCCAGCGCCTCGTTGTCGCGGATGCGGTTCCAGGCCTGCAGGACGGTCATGCCCTCGGGAATGGTCAGCGAATAGAGGACGGACTTGCCGCTCTTCAGAAGCTCCATGATCTGGTGCATGGAAGCGCCGGCCTTGATCTCGTATTCGCCGGCCTTCAGGCGGCCTTCATTGCCGTAGAAGCGCAGCCCGACCTGGAAGATGCGCGCATCCGATATGAAGCCGCGGCGCGACAGCAGGTTGGCGATCTCCTGCACGCCCGATCCTTCCTTCACCAGCACGGTGCCGTTGGTCTCGGACGGTCCCGGCGCCTCGAAGGCGCGCTTGCCGAAGTAGAGAACCGCGCCGGTGCCGAGCACCAGCAGGATCACCGCCGACATGACGAAATTCATGAAGACGACGAACTGGCTGCGCGAGCGGCGTGAACGGCGCGCCACCGGTGGCGGTGGCGGAGTCCCGGCCTCGGGGCGGAGCGCTTCCTTGGCCGTCTTCGGGGTGCGCAGGCTGGGCGGCACTGGCCGCTGACCGAACTCGCCGTTGCGCGGTGGATTGGTGTTCATGCAGGCTCGCCGATAATCTGAAATCCGGCCGCGAGACTAGTGCCGAATATGGCAAAATTCACGCGGACGCGCGCGTTCAGCCGTTGAAGCGCTGGAAGATGAGCGACGCGTTGGTGCCGCCGAAACCGAAAGAATTGGACAGTGCCACGTCGATCTGCCGCTTGCGCGGCGTGTTCGGAACGAGGTCGATCGCCGTCTCGCGCTCGGGGTTGTCGAGGTTGATGGTGGCAGGCGCTACGTTGTCCCGGATGGCGAGGATCGAGAAGATCGCCTCGGCAGCGCCGGCGGCGCCAAGCAGGTGGCCGATCGAGGACTTGGTCGACGACATCGAGATGGTCGAGGCCGCGTCGCCAACGAGGCGCTCGACCGCACCGAGCTCGATCGTGTCGGCCATGGTCGAGGTGCCGTGTGCGTTGATGTAGTCGATGTCCGATGGCTTCAGCTTCGCGCGCTTCAGCGCCGCGGTCATGCAGCGGAAGGCACCGTCGCCGTCCTCGGCCGGTGCGGTGATATGATGGGCGTCGCCCGACATGCCGTAGCCGACAACCTCGGCGTAGATCTTGGCGCCGCGCGCCTTGGCGTGATCGAGGTCTTCGAGCACGACCACGCCGGCCCCCTCGCCCATGACGAAGCCATCGCGGTCGCGGTCATAGGGCCGCGAGGCCTTCTGCGGATTGTCATTGTGCTGCGTGGAGAGCGCGCGGCAGGCGGCAAAGCCGGCCAGCGACAGGCGTCCGATCGGCGCTTCCGTACCGCCGGCGACCATGACGTCGGCGTCGCCCAGCGCAATCAGGCGGGCCGCATCGCCGATGGCATGAGCGCCGGTCGAACAGGCGGTGACGACCGCGTGATTCGGGCCCTTCAGCCCGTGGCGGATCGAGACCTGGCCGGAGACGAGGTTGATGATGTTGCCGGGAATGAAGAACGGGCTGATGCGGCGCGGACCGCGCTGCTCGAGGATGATCGCGTTCTCGTGGATCCCGTCGATGCCGCCGATGCCCGAGCCGATCATCACGCCGGTTGCCCAGCGCTCTTCCTCGGTCTGCGGCTTCCAGCCGGAATCGGCAAGCGCCTCGTCGGCCGCGACGATGCCATAGAGGATGAAGTCTCCGATCTTCCGGAGCTCCTTCATCTCGAGATAGGCTTCGGGATTGAATGTGTGGTTCGAGCCGTCGCCCCGCGGGATCGAGTGCGCGATCTTGCAGGCGAGGTCTTCGACGTCGAACTGTTCAACGCGACGGCAGGCGCTCTTGCCAGACAAGAGCTCCTGCCAGCCGTGTTCGGCTCCCACCCCGTAGGGAGAGAGCAGGCCAAGGCCGGTGACGACGACCCTCCGCATCGATCCGGCCGGCCGCGAGGCTTAGCTGGAAGCCTTGTCGATGTACTTCACCGCGTCGCCGACGGTGAGGATCGTCTCGGCCGCATCGTCCGGGATCTCGACGCCGAACTCTTCCTCGAACGCCATGACCAGCTCGACGGTGTCGAGGCTGTCGGCGCCGAGGTCGTCGATGAAGCTCGCCGCTTCGGTGACCTTGTCGGCATCGACGCCAAGATGCTCGACGACGATCTTCTTCACGCGTTCTGCGGTATCGCTCATGTGGCCTTCCTCACAAATGAATTGCCAGTCTACGTAGCTGCGGCTTGCAAGCCGATCAAGGTAGGATTGCCCGGCATAGGGGCATAAGAATCCAGTGCTTGCGGGCCGCATTACACGAAAATAGGGCGGGCTCCAAGGTCTAAAAGGGCTGCCCGCGACCGGTATGCGTCACGCGGCGACATGCCCTTTGGGCAGAGCCTCAGATCATCGCCATGCCGCCGTTGACGTGGATCGTCTGGCCCGTGACATAGGCCGCCTCGTTCGACGCGAGGAACACGATCGACGCCGCGACCTCCGCCCCGGTGCCCATGCGCTTCATCGGGATGGCGCCCATGATCGCCTCCTTCTGCTTGTCGTTCAGCTTGTCGGTCATGGCCGACTCGATGAAGCCCGGCGCGACGCAGTTCACAGTCACGTTGCGCGAGGCGATCTCCTGCCCGAGCGACTTGGAAAAGCCGATCATGCCGGCCTTGGAGGCGCAGTAGTTGGCCTGACCGGGATTGCCGGTCACGCCCACGACCGACGTGATGTTGATGATGCGGCCAAAGCGACGCCGCATCATGGGATGGGTCAGTTCGCGGGTCAGACGGAATACCGAGGTCAGGTTGACCTCCAGCACCGCGTCCCAGTCGGCGTCGGACATGCGGACGAACAGGCCGTCCCTGGTGATGCCGGCATTGTTGACGAGGATGTCGACGCCTTCGAGGTCGGCCTCCGCCTTCTGGCCGAGCGCCTTCACCGCGTCGCGGTCCGAAAGGTCGGCCGGGAACACCCTGACCCGGTCGCCCAGGTCGTTCGCCAGCGTTTCCAGCTTCTCGACGCGCGTGCCGTGCAGGCCGACGGTGGCCCCGGCGGCGTGCAGCGCCCGTGCGGCGGCCTCGCCGATGCCCCCGGATGCGCCGGTGACGAGCGCCTTGCGGCCGGTCAGATCGAACATGTTTCTCTCCACGATCCAGAACGCCCCCTGCTTAGGGAAACGATCGATTGCCCTATTTCAGCGCTGCAGCCGCTGCCTCGACCTCGGCCGGGCTGCCAATGTTGGCGGTGGCGATCTCCTTGTTGATGCGGCGGGCGAGGCCCGAAAGCACCTTTCCGGAGCCGATCTCATAAAGCGTCGTGACGCCATTGGCGCCGAACCACTCGACGGTCTCGCGCCAGCGCACCCGGCCGGTGACCTGCTCGACCAGCCGCGTTGCGATCTCGTCCGGATCGCTGAGCGGCTGCACCACGACATTGGCGACGACCGGAACGACCGGCTTGTTCTTCGTCACCTCTGACAACGCCTGACGCATGGCTTCCGCCGCCGGCGCCATCAGCGCCGAATGGAAAGGCGCGGAGACGGGGAGCATCAGCGCACGCTTGGCGCCCTTCTCGGTGCACAGGCGCGCGGCGTGCTCGACCGCCGGCTTGGCGCCCGAGATGACAAGCTGCCCGCCACCATTGTCATTGGCGATCTGGCAGACGGAACCCCTGCCGGCCTCGGCACAGGCGGCTTCGACGTCGGCCTGCTCCAGTCCGATGATGGCGGCCATGGCGCCTTCGCCAACCGGCACCGCCGCCTGCATGGCGTTGCCGCGGATGCGCAGAAGCCGCGCCGTGTCGGCAATCGAGAACGTGCCAGCCGCGGCCAGCGCCGAATACTCGCCAAGCGAATGGCCGGCGACATAAGCGACCTTCCCGTGCAGCGTGAAGCCCTGCGCCTCCAGCGCGCGCAACGCCGCCACCGAGACGGCCATCAGCGCCGGCTGCGCGTTGGCAGTGAGCGTCAGTTCCTCTTCCGGCCCTTCCCACATCAGCTTCGACAGGTTCTGCGACAGCGCAGCGTCGACTTCCTCGAACACGGCGCGCGCCGCAGGGAAGCTGGCGGCGAGTTCGCGCCCCATGCCGACGGTCTGGCTGCCCTGTCCCGGAAAGGTGAATGCGATGGCCATTGGGGTCTCCCGGCATCCTTTGTTTTGCCGGTGTGTGACGCAACCGCGCCAATGCCGTCAAGACCAGCCGGGATTCGCGCCTCGATGAGGGATCAGGAAGCCACCCGATCACGGTCGCGCACGAACTCTTCGAAGTCGCCGCCGCTCATCGCGCGGGCGAATGCATAACCCTGCAGCGTCTGGCACCCCATCTTCCGCAGAAGCCGGGCATGTTCCATCGTCTCTACGCCTTCGGCGGTCACGTCGATGCCGAGCGAATGGCCGATGTCCACGATCGACTGCACGAGGTCCCGCTGCGCCGCGGAATCGGCGATCGGGAAGATCAGCTGCTGGTCGATCTTGAGGCGACGCGGCTTCAGCTTGAGGAGCGACACGATCGACGCGTAGCCGGTCCCGAAATCGTCGATCTCGACCTCGATGCCGAGTTCCTTGATCTCGTCGACGGCCCAGGTGATGACATCGTCCTGCTCGTCCAGGAAGATCGACTCGATCAGCTCGAACGATACGGTGCCGGGTTCGATGTTCAGCTTGCGCAGTCCGCTCAGCAACTCCTCGTCCTGCAGGCGGCGCGCCGAGACGTTCACCGAAATTTTTGGAACG
>JBFXFO010000066.1:0-19807 GCA_050178915.1 Rhizobiaceae bacterium
CCTGCTGGCGCTGGCGAGTCCCGAACTGGAAGTGCTCGGCATCACGGCGTTCGCCGGCAATGTTCCGCTGCGCCTGACCGAGAAGAACGCACGCAAGATCTGCGAGCTCGCCGGCAGGCCTGAGACGAAGGTATTTTCCGGCGCGATCCGGCCGCTGGTGCGCCCGTTGCGCACCGCCGAGGAGGTGCACGGCAAGACCGGCCTCAATGGCCCGCAGCTGCCCGAGCCGACGATGCCGCTGCAGGAGCAGCACGCGGTCGACTTCATCATCGAGACGCTGATGCGCGAGAAGCCGCGCACGGTCACGCTCTGCCCGCTCGGGCCGCTGACCAACATCGCGCTGGCGCTGATCCGCGAGCCGAAGATCGCGCAGCGCATCAAGCGCATCGTGTTGATGGGCGGCGGCTTCTTCGAGGGCGGCAACATCACGCCGGCGGCGGAGTTCAACATCTATGTCGATCCGCATGCCGCCGACGTGGTCTTGAAGGCGGGCATCCCGCTGACGATCATGCCGCTCGATGTCACGCACAAGGCGCTGACCACGAAGAAGCGCATCGCCGCGTTCCGCAAGAAGGGCACGCGGCCGTGCATCGCGGTTGCCGACATGCTGGATTTCTTCGAGCGGTTCGACGAGCAGAAATACGGCACCGACGGCGGCCCGCTGCACGACCCATGCGTGATCGCCTTGCTGATCAAGCCGAAACTGTTCAAGGGCCGCGAGGTCAACGTCGAGGTCGAGATCTCGTCCGAGCTCACCATGGGCATGACGGTGATCGACTGGTGGGGCGTCACCAAGCGGCCGAAGAACGCCACCGTCATGGGCGACATCGACGCCGACGGCTATTTCGCCCTGCTGACGGAGCGCATCGGCACGCTGTAAGGGTCGTCACGCCGCGCCGGGCTTCCACTCCAGCTCCGCCTCGTAACGCGCCGCGACACGCAGGCAGGCGAGGTCGCCACGCGGCGGGCCGATCAGTTGCAGCCCCATCGCGCGCCCTTCGCGATCGAAGCCGGCCGGTACTGCCACGGCCGGGCAGCCGGCGAGGCTGGCAAACATCGAGACCTCGAGCCAGCGGTGGTAGCTGGTCATGGCGCGCCCGGCGATCTCCTGCGGCCAGGTCATGCTGACGTCGAACGGGAAAATCTGCGCCGTTGGCAGCGCAAGGAAATCGAAGCGCTCGAACAGCCGCAGCACGGTCTGGTGCCACGCCGTGCGCACCGTCGAGGCGGCATAGACCTGCGGCGCGGTCAGGTTGAGCGCGCCCTCCACCTCGAAGATCGCTTCCGGCTTCAGCATCCTCCGCTTCGCCGGATCGTCGTAATGCGCCTTCAAACCGACGCCGCTGGTCGAGTGGCGGAGCGTGACGAAGGCCTGCCAAAGCGCCTCGAGGTCGAACTCGGGCACGCAAAGCTCGATGTCGAAGCCGGCGCGCTCCAGCCTGCCGAGCGCCTGCCCGCACACCTCCCGCACGCCGTCCTGCATCGGCAGATGGCCGCCGGCATCGCCGAGCCAGGCAATGGCGCCGCGCGACGCTGGCTGCTCCAAGCCGGCGAGGAAGGAACCGGTCGTGTCGAGCGAGAGCGGCGCGCGCGGGTCGTAGCCGGCCTGCACGTCGAGCAGCAGCGCGAGGTCGCGCACGGTGCGCGCCATGGGTCCCTCGATGCCGATCTGCGACAGCCACGCCTCGTTCATCGGCCCGGCCGGCACGCGTCCCTGCGACGGACGAAGGCCGAACACGTTGTTCCAGCCGGCGGGGTTGCGCAGCGAGCCGCCGAAATCGCTGCCATCGGCAACCGGCACCATGTCGAGCGCCAGCGCCACCGCCGCGCCGCCGCTCGACCCGCCCGCTGACAGAGCCGGGTCGAACGCGTTGCGCGTGGTCCCGAACACCGGATTGTAGGTGTGCGAGCCGAGGCCGAATTCCGGCGTGTTGGTCTTGCCGATGACGATGGCGCCGTCGGCGCGCATGCGCTCGACGAAAAATTCGTCCTCGTCCGGGACAAAGTCCGCGAAGATCGGCGAGCCGAAAGTGGTGGTGAGCCCCCTGGTCAGCGCCAAATCCTTGATCGCCACCGGCAGGCCGAACAGCCGCCCGTCCGCTTCGCCGCGCGCGACAGCGGCGTCCGCCACCTCGGCTTCGGCGAGCAGTTCACTGCGCCCGCGCAGCGACACGATGGCGTTTACGGCTGGGTTGGCGGCTTCGATGCGATCGAGGAAGGCGGCCATCACCTCGCGCGCCGAGAGGCTGCGCGCCTTGATCGCGGCCACCAGCGCGGTTGCCGGCATGCGGCAGATCTCGCTCGCCGGTGGAAGGCCGTGTTTGTTTGCCGGTCGCACCATGCTCATGCCTGCCCCGTCAGCGCGGCGTCCACGTCGGCCGCAGTTGGAATGGACGGCTGGGCGCCCGGCTTCAGGCAGGCGAGCGACGCGCCTGCCGCCGCGCGGCGCAGCGCTTCGGTGAGCGGCAGCCCGGCTTCCAGACCGGCGGCCAGATAGCCGCAGAAAGTGTCGCCGGCGCCCACCGTATCGACCGGCGCGATGCGCAAGGCCGGCGTTTCGATGATCTTTCCGGCCTGTGCGGTCAGCACGCCGTCACCGCCCAGCGTGACGATCAGCGTTCGCCCCGTCTTTCCGGCAAATGACAGCATGCGCTCCTGCCGGCTGGCTCCGGCTAGCCCGAGCGTCCCGGCATAGAGGTCGAACTCGGTCTCGTTGGCGATGACATAGTTCGCCCCGGCAAGCAGCGGGGCCGCCTCGGCGCGGAAAGGCGCGGTGTTGAGAAGCGACACCGCGCCGGCCTGGCGAGCGGCATCCAGCGCAGCCTCGACCGTTTCAAGCGGCACCTCGTGCTGCAGCAGCAGATGATCGCCGGCAGCGAGTCCGGCGCCCGCGACCGCATCGCGATCGACCAGCAGGTTGGCGCCCGACGCCACCGCGATCATGTTCTCGCCGCCGGGCCCGACCAGGATCAGCGCCACGCCGGTCGGCCTGTCTGTCTGCCGCACGCGCGAAAGATCGACGCTGCCTGCCTGCAGCAGATCCAGGGCCTGCGGCGCGAAGGGGTCGCGCCCGGTCGCTCCGACCATGCGCACGGAAGCGCCTGCGCGCCGCGCCGCCAGCGCCTGATTGGCGCCCTTGCCACCGGAGGTCGAGGCGAAGCGGTCGCCCGGAACCGTCTCGCCCGGCGCCGGCAGGCGATCGACCGTGGCGATCAGGTCGAGATTGATGGAACCGATGACGATGACCAACCGCCCCTCCCGGCGCATCTGCGGATGCCCGGCTATACCGCGTTTTGACGGACGGTTGCCAGCGTGGGGCTACTCGCAGCGCAGCGTTACGGTGCCGCGATAGGTGTCATGCGGGAACACGCCCGACGATTTGGTGGCGGTCAGGTCTATCGTCAGGTTGTGGGTATCGTTGAGCACGGTTACGGCGGTGTTGGCCGGGACGTCGGCACCGCCATTGATGCGCATGATCGACGTCATGGTGACGTTTGTGTTGCCGCCGCTCGGCGCGATGCTGAAGCTGGCCGGCGAGGTCGTCGAGAGCGCGAAACAGGTGAGCTGCAGCAGCGGGATGGAGCCGATGCCGGCGGTGGTGACGCTGGCCGTGGCGGCCTTGCCGCCGGGCTGGCGCGAGCCGAGGATCGTGGCGCCGACATTGGGTCGCATGCGGCCATCGGCGCCAAGGTTGATCGTGCATACTCCGACGTCGAGAGCGTGCGCTGCCTCGGCCATGCCGAGCAATGCCACCATTGCCAGCGCGATCGCGGAGAGCGAACGGCGCATCGGCGCCACCGGGCGCCGGCGTTGGACCAGCCGCCCGACACCCAGCCATTCCTGGATTTCTTCTTCTTCGACGCCATGACGACACGCCTGGTGTCCTGCGCCGCCGACGTGTCGATGCCGTGCGTCGCCGCACGATCGACGCCTGGGCGCGCTGGCGATGCCGTCCGGGTCGAGCCCCATCTTGAGCAGCCGCAGTTCCGTCTTCAGCCGCTCCGATGAGGTTGTTCAGCGCCGCGTTCGGGGTCATGCGGCCGTTCTGGGTGACGCTCAGCGTGCAGGTCGGATCGACGGTGCCGTCGAAGATGACCCCGCTGGTCGCAGCGAATGCGTTGAGCGGAGCGGCCACGAGGCCGACGAGGAGCATGGAACGCAAATTGGACCGCCTTCTTGAATTGGCTGAAATGCAATCCGCCCATCCCCGACAGCGAGTGTTAGATACGCATAGTTAATGAAATGTTACCCGAACTATAGATCCGGTCTCCCAACAATCCAGAAATGATCTCGCACTTGCTGTGTACTGCTTTGATTTTCGCTGACGACAGCCTGATCTGGACGGCATTATCCGCCCAGATGCCCGGCCTCCCAACCCAGCATGGCGCGCTTGCGCGTCAGACCCCAGTGATAGCCCGTGAGGGCACCCGACTTGCCGAGTGCGCGATGGCAAGGCACCACGAAGGAGAGCGGATTGGCGCCGACCGCGGCGCCGACCGCGCGGCTTGCCGCCGGCGACCCGATGCCGGCCGCGATCGACGAATAGGAACGCGCCGTGCCCATCGGGATGCGCAGCAGCGCCTCCCACACGCTCACCTGGAAGTCGGTGCCGATCAGCACGACGCGCAGCGGCTCCTCGCTGCGCCATTTGGCTGGATCGAACACCCGCGCCGCATAGGGCGCCGTCGCCGACAGATCCTCGACATAGGTGGCGTTCGGCCAGCGCCGCGTCATGTCGTCGAGCGCCGCGGCCTCGCCGCCGGCATCGCAAAAGGCAAGTCCGGCCAGCCCGCGCGCCGTCACCATGATCAGCGCGATGCCGAAGGGCGAGATGTGATAGCCGTAGCGGATCGTCAGCCCGCCGCCGCGGCTCTTGTAGTCGCCGGGCGACATCGCCTCATGCGTGACGAACAGATCGTGCAGGCGTCCGGGACCGGACATGCCGACCTCGAACGAGGCTTCCAGCAGCGGCGCGCCGTCGTTCAGCAGCTTGCGCGCATGGCTCAGAGTCACCGCCTGCAGGAATGCCTTCGGCGACAGGCCGGCCCAGCGGGTGAACAGCTTCTGCAGGCTGGTCGGCGTCTCGCCCACCTCGGCGGCCAGCGTGTCAAGCGACGGCTGGTCGCGGTAGTCGAGGCTGATCTTCTCGATGACGCGGCGCACTGTTTCATAGTCGTCGCCGACGGGCGTGATGTCCCTGGTCAGCATGGCGGTCTGGGCGTTCATGGTGGTGTCTCCTTGAACGCGAATATCGCCGCTTCGACCCGCCATTCCCACCCGATTCCTGCGCCTCGAACGGCTTTCAGCCGGCCTTTGCCGTGGCCAGGGCGTTGCCGAACGCAGCGGCGAAGCTTTCGCGATCGTCGGGGTTGAGGAACGCACCGATCGGCACCTGTCGCCCCTGCCCTTCCACCGCCATGCGCGTGATGCCGATCTCGGCGTGGCGGTCGACGCTGAAGCGGGCCCAGAACGGGTTGAACCGATACGTCTCGCTCCTGCCCGACGGCGCCACCTTGCGGATATCGACCAGCGTGCGCGACACCGACACCTCCTCGCGGGCGCGCGCCGCGCGGTAGTTGATGCGGAACGCGATGTAGATCGCCAGCACGTCAAGGCCGAAGAAGCCGAAGATCGGCCACGCGCCGACCGACAGGAAGAAGATGCCGGTCACGACCCAGGCGAAAAGCAGCGCGCCGATGAGGAGCCAGAAGCCGGTGCGGCCGAGCGAGCGGTAGGGCGTCAGCAGCGCCCGGAAGAAGGGCTGCTCCGGATCGTTGCCGGCGACGGCCGTGCCTGTGTTTGTCTCTGGCATCGGGGCTGATTATAGAGGGCGCATGCCAAAGCCCAAAGGCAAAATTGCCGCAGAGGAAGCGCCGCGTGCCGCACCGCCGGCACGCAGGAAGCGCACGCCGCGCAGCCGCTACACGCCGGCCGAGGTGCACGAGATTTTCCGCCGCTTTTCCGTGCAGAGACCGGAGCCGAAGGGCGAGCTCGAGCACGTCAACGCCTACACGCTGCTCGTCGCCGTGGTGCTGTCGGCGCAGGCCACCGACGCGGGCGTGAACAAGGCGACGCGCGGCCTGTTCGCTGCCGCCGATACCCCGCGCAAGATGGTCGATCTGGGCGAGGAGGAGGTCGGCCGCCACATCAAGACGATCGGGCTCTGGCGCAACAAGGCGAAGAACGTCATCGCGCTGTCGCAGGCGCTCATCGACCGCTATGGCGGCGAAGTCCCGGGCGAGCGCGACAGGCTGGTCGAGCTGCCCGGCATCGGGCGCAAGACCGCCAACGTCGTGCTCAACATGGCGTTCGGGCAGCCGACCATGGCGGTCGACACCCACATCTTCCGGATCGGCAACCGCCTGCATCTGGCGCCAGGCAGGACGCCGGACCAGGTCGAGGCCGGGCTCGTCCGCATCATCCCCGACGAGTACATGCGTCACGCGCATCACTGGCTGATCCTGCACGGACGCTATGTGTGCAAGGCGCGCAAGCCGGATTGCTGGCGCTGCGTGATCGCCGATCTGTGCAAATACGAGGACAAGAGCGCGGACGAACCCGCGCCGCTCGTTCCGCTCGACGACGACTAGTAGCCGTAGCCGCGCGCCATCATGGCGGCGAAGATCGGCACCAGCGCGAAGCAGATGGCCTCGGCGCGGATGAAACGGCGCGCCGCCGCGATCTGGTCGTCGGGCACCACATAGGACGGGTCGGACGCCGCCGCCTTGCGCCACGCCAGGATGCGCCTCGTCGGCAGGATGGAAAGCAGGCCCATTGCCAGGAAGGCGGCCATCTTCGCCCAGAACGGCCAGATGGCGACGTAATATTCCCAGCCCTTCAGCCCGAAGATCACGCGGCCGATGCCGACGAGGACCACGGCGCCGGCGATGCCGCCATACATCGAGTCCAGCCGCCCCACGAGCGCCAGATTGTTGCCGGTGAGGCCGGGTCGCACGAGGAAGGCCTCGGCGATGAAAACGCCGGCGTACATCAGGATCAGCAGATGATGCAGGCTGGCGAGGATGAGGTCCGTCGTGTCCATGCAATCCGCCTTTGCGCCCGCCCGCGTGTTCGGTGACGCAAGGATAGGCCGGCGCCGCGCCGGCTTCAACCGGCGGGTGTCAGCATCGTTTGGCCTATTCGGCGTCGGCGGCCGGCGCGGACGGTGCTGTCTTGCGGCCCCGCCGCATGCTGCGGCGGAGCATGCCGAGATTGGCGCCCCCGGTGCCGAAGGCGACGATGAAATAGACCAGAGCAGAGCCGACGATCAGCACGGCCAGCGCCACGATCTGCTCGTACAGGCTGGACGCAGGCTGCAGCCAGACATCGGCATGGTCGAGCGCGAACCAGGCGGCGGCGCCCATTGCGGCGGCGGCCAGCACCAGCCGCGGAATGCGCAGCAGCAGGCCGCGGTCCGAGCCCCAGTGGCCGCGCCGGATCAGCACGCCGAACAGCAGCGCGGCGTTCAGCCAGCCGGCCACCGCCGAAGCAGTGGCGATGCCGGGCGCACCCCAGCGCGGGAACATGACCAACGCGATGGCGACGTTGACCACCACCGAGACCGCCGCGAACCACATCGGCGTGCGCGTGTCCTCACGCGCGAAATAGCCGGGCGTGAACGCCTTGATCAGCACGAAGGCCGGCAGGCCCAGCCCGAAGATCGCCAGGGTCTGCGACACGATGATGGTCGACTGCTCGGAGAAAGCGCCGCGCTCGTAGAGCACGCGGACGATCGGCTCGGCCATCACCAGCAGCGCGGCCGCCGCCGGAAGCGTCAGGAACAGCGTGAACTCGACCGAGCGGTTCTGCAGGTTCGATGCTTCCTGGTCGTTGCCTGCCTTCAGCGCGCGCGCCAGTTCAGGCAGCAGGACGATGGCGACGGCGATGCCCACCACGCCGAGCGGCAGCTGGTAAACGCGGTCGGCGTAGGCGAGCGACGACACCGCGCTGTCCTGCGTCGAGGCGATGGCCGTGCCGATCAGCTGGTTGATCTGCGTGATGCCGCCGGTGATCGCCGCCGGGAAGGCGAGCCAGAGCAGGCGGCGCACATTGGGCGTGAAGCGCGGCAGGCGAAAGCCGATCGAGACGCCGGCGCGGCGCACGGCGATCCAGACGATCGCAAGCTGCACCAGTCCGGCGGCCAGCACGCCCCATGCCAGCGCGTGGCCGACGGAGGTGACATCCATCCCGTCATGCCAGGCGAAGAGGAGCACGCCGAGCAGGATGATGTTGAGGAACACCGGCGCGATGGCCGCAGCGAAGTAGCGGCGCAGCGAGTTGAGCATGCCGCTCATCATCGCGCCGAGCGACATGCACATCAGGTAGGGGAACATGATGACGGCGAGCTCGGTCGTCAGCCCGAACTTCTGCGGGTCGTCGGCAAAGCCCGGCGCGATGACGTTCGCCACCAGCAGCGGCATGGTCAGTTCCATGACGATCGTGATGGCGGTCAGCACCGTGAACAGCACGCCGAACACTTCCTCGGAGAAGCGCTTGGCGCCGGACAGGCCGTTGGCCTCGATCTCCTTGGCGAAGAGCGGCACGAAGGCGGCGTTGAACGCGCCCTCGGCGAACAGCCGGCGGAAGGTGTTGGGGAACTGGAAGGCGGCGTTGAACGCGTCGGCCACCGGCCCGGTGCCGAGCGACGCCGCCATCATCATTTCGCGCGCGAAACCCAGCACGCGGCTGGTCAGCGTGCCGGAGGCGACGGTGGCGAACTTGCGGACGAGGCTCATTCGGCGGCCGCCTTCGTGCGCGCCGGCTGCCTGGCCGCGGGATCGATGCCTTCGAGCACCTCGATCAGTCGCTTCCTGATCACTGCGGTTCGCGTCGGGTTCTCGATCTTCTGGCCGGTCAGGTCGGTCACGTAGAACGTGTCGATGACCTTCTCGCCGAAGGTGGTGATGTGCGCCGAGGCGATGTCCAGCGACAGGTCGGACAGCGCGCCGGTGATCTCCGACAGCAGGCCGGTGCGGTCAAAACCCTCGACCTCGATCACGGAGAAGCGGTTGGAGAGCGTGTTGCGGATGTCACAGCGCGGCTCGATGCGAAACGCCTTGGCGCCGCGCCTCGGCTTGGTGCGCTTGTCGATGGTCTCGCGCAGCCGGCTCTTGCCGGAAAGCACGTCCTCGATGAGCTTGCCGACGCGCTCGGCCCGCCGCCGTTCGTCCTCGTCGCGATCGAACTCACGGCTGATCAGGATGGTGTCCAGCGCCCGTCCGTCCGAGGTGGTGAATACCTGCGCGTCGACGATGTTGCCGCCGGCCGCCGCGCAGGCGCCGGCGATGATCGACAGCAGGCGCGGATGGTCGGGCGCCAGCACGGTGATCTCGGTCACGGCCTCGAAGTCGCGCGTCTCGACCATCGTCGCCAGCCGCCGCTTCGACGCATCCGCCTCGCGGATGAACTCGGCGTGCCGCACCTGGTCCTGCAGGTCCACGGTCAGCAGGTAGTTGTCGTAGTGCAGCTTGATCGAGCGCTTGCGCTCGCGCTCGGGCCAGCCTTCCAGCGCCTGCGCCAGCCGCTCGCGCGCTTCGGCGGCACGCTGCGCCCGCGACACTTCCGAGAAGCCGCCGGTGAGCAGCAGTTCGGTCTCGTAGTAGAGCGTGCGCAGGAGCTGGCCCTTCCAGCCGTTCCATACGCCGGGGCCGACGCCGCGAATGTCACAGACGGTGAGCGCCAGCAGCAGCTTCAGCCGCTCGACCGACTGCACCACGGCGGCGAAATCGTCGATCGTCTTGCGGTCGTTCAGATCGCGCGTCTGAGCCGTCATCGACATCAGCAGGTGATGCTCGACCAGCCAGGCGACCGTCTCGGTGTCGGCGGCGGACAGGCCCATATGCGGGCAGATGCGCTTGGCGATGCGCGCGCCTGCCTCGGAGTGATCCTCGGGCCGGCCCTTCGCGATGTCGTGCAGCAGCACGGTGACGTAGAGCAGTTCGCGCTGCTTTTTCAGCCCCGGCATCAGCGAGTGCGTCAGCGGGTGCGTCTTCTCGCCCTCGCCATGCTCGATCTCCGACAGCACGCCGATGCAGCGGATCAGGTGCTCGTCCACCGTGTAGTGGTGGTACATGTTGAACTGCATCATCGCGACGATCTTGCCGAAATCGGGAATGAGCTTCCCGAGCAGGCCGGCCTCGTTCATGCGCCGCAGATTGAGTTCCGGATTGCGGTCGGAGGTGAGCACCTCCATGAACAGGCGGTTGGCCTCCTCGTCGCGGCGCAGCGGCCGGGTGACGAGCTTCAGGGACCGCGTCAGCAGTTTCAGCGCATCGGGATGATACTCCAGCCCGTGCCGGTCGGCGAACCAGAACAGGCGGATCAGATTGACCGGGTCGCGCTCGAAGACGCTGTCGTCGGCGATGGTGATGCGGTCGTTGTCGACGATGAAGTCGCTGGTGCCCGGCAGCTTGCGGCGGCGGCGGGAGAAGCTCTGGAACAGCCGGTTGAAGCCGGGCGCCTGTTTCGCCTGCTCTTCCTCCAGCGCGGCGCAGAAGATGCGGGTCAGGTCGCCGACATCCTTGGCGATCAGGAAGTAGTGTTTCATGAAGCGTTCGACTGCCGAGAGTCCGGGATGGCTGGTGTAGCCCAGCCGCTCGGCAATCTCGCGCTGGATGTCGAAGTGCAGCCGCTCCTCTGCCTTGCCGGTGAGGAAATGCATGTGGCAGCGCACCGCCCAGAGGAAGTCCTCGGCCTTCAGGAACTGATTGTATTCCTGCCGCGTGAACACGCCCTTGTCGACCAGCTCGCCGCCGCTGCGCACGCGGTAGAAATACTTGCCGATCCAGAACAGCGTCTGCAGGTCGCGCAACCCGCCCTTGCCGTCCTTGACGTTCGGCTCGACCAGGTAGCGGCTCTCGCCGACCTTCCTGTGGCGGTCGTCGCGCTCGCCCAGCTTGGCTTGCACATATTCCGGACCGCTCGACTTCACGACTTCCTTGTCGAAGCGCTCGATCAGTTCGTCGTAGAGCGACTGCTCGCCCCAGAGATAGCGCGCCTCGAGGATGGCGGTGCGGATGGTGATGTCGGCGCGCGACAGGCGCACGCATTCGTCGATGTTGCGGGTGGCGTGGCCGACCTTCAGGCCGAGGTCCCACAGCATGTAGAGCATGTACTCGACGATCTGCTCGCCCCAGGGCGTCTGCTTGTAGGGGAGCAGGAACAGCAGGTCGATGTCGGAGCCTGGCGCAAGCGTGCCGCGCCCGTAGCCGCCGACGGCGACAACGGCCATCTTCTCGGCGGTCGAGCGCTTCTTCTGCGGGAAGACATGCGCCACCGCGAAGTCGTGCAGCGCGCGGATGATCTCGTCCATCAGATGCGACAGGCGCTGCGCACACACCGTGCCGCCGCCATCCTGCATCAGCATCTTTTCGGCAATCGCGCGCCCGTCGGCGATGCGCGTCTTGAAGAGCGCCAGCGCCTTCGCCCGGGTCTGCGGCGCAGAACCGTCGCCGGCATGCTCGATGGTGATCGCGCTGAGATGCTTTCGCAGCTCTTCACTGTCGATCATCTCATCGAGCTTCAAGGGTATTTTCGCCATCGATTCCCGGGCGGTGAGCGCGTGTGGGCCGGCTCTATAGCGTGATTTTCGGGCGCTGTGTATGGGCCGGCCGTGGAGACAGCCCGCCATATTAGCGGCGAGGCATGGAACCTTTGCCGCACACTGCGGTTGAAGGACACCCGGCCACCGCCGGGCCGCGCGAACGCTTGTTCCGCCAGCGCTTGAGGGAGCCATGACCATAGATCCGTCACCGCCGGAGGCGCATGCCGTAACGCGTGCCGAAGCGCGCGCCGACACACGCCTCATCCGATCGCTCGTCGTCGGCCTGTTCATCTTCGTCGGCATCTACGCGCTCTATTTCGCGCGCGAATTCTTCATGCCGGTGGTGCTCGCCTTCTTCCTCACCATGACGCTGACGCCTGTGGTTCGGCTGATGAAGCGCTATGGCATCCCGGAAGTGGTGTCGGCGCCGCTCGTCATCCTCGGCGCGGCCGCCCTCATCATCGGCGCCGGATACCTGCTGTCGACGCCGGTCGTCGACCTCATTGCCAATGCGCCGAAGATCGGGGCGCAGCTGGACGACCGCTTCCAGCATCTGCGCGCTCCGGTCGACCGTTTCCTCGCCGTGCTGCGCGAGCTGCAGTCGGCGACCGACGCCAACGAGCCCGGCGTACAGCGCGTCTCGCTGCAGCAGCCCGGCATCCTGTCACAGGCGGCTGGCGACCTGCTGTCGGTCGGCACCACCTTCGCCATCGTGCTGGTGCTGTCGCTGCTGCTGCTCGCTTCGGGAACGCTGTTCTACGAGAAGATCGTGCAGTCCTTCGCCCGCATGTCGGAGAAGAAGCTGGCGCTGCGCGTCGTCTACGACATCGAGCGCGAGGTCTCGCGCTACCTCTTCACCATCGCCGTCATCAATGCCGGCCTCGGCGCGGTGATCGGCCTCGGCCTGTGGGGGCTGGGCGTACCGGACCCGCTGGTCTGGGGTGTCGCGGCGGCGCTGCTCAACTTCCTGCCCTATATCGGGCCGATCCTGACGATCGCGCTGGTGGGCATCATCTCGATCGTCACCTTCCCCTCGCTTTCCTACGCACTGCTGGCGCCCGGCTACGTGGTCGTCTGCGCCGTCATCGAGGGGCAGTTCGTCACGCCGCCGATCGTCGGCCGGCGGCTGGAGATCAACTATGTCGCGATCTTCATCGCCATCGCCTTCTGGTCGTGGCTGTGGGGCTTCGCCGGGGCGCTGATGGCGGTGCCGATCCTGGTCGTCATCAAGGTGTTCTGCGACAATTTCGAAAGCCTGCGCCACGTCGGCAACTTCCTTGGCGCGCAGCAAACGCCGGTGACGCCCGACGAAAGCGCCAACGGCACGAATGGCTCGGCTGCCTCCTGACGCCTGCCGTCAGGAGGTGGAAGGCGGCGTGCTTTGCGGGGCGCCCGCGCGGCCCTAGAGTGCGGCGTCGAAAGCCCAGAGGAGCGCATGGCGCCTGTCATCGTCGACCCCGGCAAGGTGCGCGAATTCAAGAGCGCCGCCGCCTTCGAGGCGTGGCTGGCAAGGAACCACGGCAAGGCGGACGAAATCTGGATCAAGATCCACAAGGTCGGCTCGAGCCGCAAGTCGATCACGCCGAAGGAGGCGATCGACGTCGTGCTCTGCTGGGGCTGGATCGACGCCATCCGCAAGGGCTTCGACGAGCAGAGCTTCCTGCAGCGCTACACGCCGCGCGGGGCGAAAAGCCTGTGGAGCCAGATCAACGTCGACAATGTCGCGCGCCTCGCCGCCGAAGGGCGCATGACCGAACATGGCCTCAAGCATGTCGAGGCAGCCAAGGCGGACGGCCGCTGGGAGCGCGCCTATGCCAATGGCAGGAACCTCCAGATCCCGGACGATCTGCAGGCGGCCATCGACGCCGAGCCTAAGGCGAAGGCGATGTTGGCCAGACTGTCGGAGCAGAACCGATTTGCTCTCGCCTTCCGCACCCACAACATGAAGACCGAAGCCGGGCGGAAGAAGCGCATCGCCGCCTTCGTCGACATGCTGAAGCGCGGCGAGACGATCTATCCGCAGAGGGCGAAGTGAGCGCCTAGAGCTTGTCGCGCGCGAACGGATTCCAGCGCACGGTGCCCAGCCGGATGCGTTCGCGCACCAGCGTGAGCAGGCCGGAGCCGGCAACGACCGCGAGGCCGAGAATGCTCAGCCAGTCCGGATATTCCTCGAAGAAGGCGGCGCCGATCGCGACCGCCCAGAGGATCTGCGAATAGTGCGTCGGCGCCAGCTGGTTGACCGGCGTCAGCCGTGTGGCGAGCAGCAGCAGGCGGCTGCCGATGGCGGTGAAGATGCCGATCACGATCAGCATGGCGACGACCTGCCAGTCGGCCGGCGGCAGCAGCGCTCCCGTGGCGAGCGCGGCAACCCCGTTGATCACCACCGTGTAGAGGATCAGCACGCCGATCACGCTGGTCTGCTTCTCGTTGGCAAGAGAGCGCATCAGGATGACGTTGCCGGCGAACAGCACCGCCACTGCCATCGCCGAGAGGTGGCCGAGTTGCAGCTCGCGGAAGCCGGGCCGCACCACCAGCAGCACGCCGCAGAAGCCGGCGATCACCGCCGCCCAGCGCCACGGCCCGACCTGCTCGCCGAGCAGGACGATGGAGAGCAGCGTGATGAACAGCGGCGCCAGGAAGACGAGCGCATAGGCCTCGGCGAGCGGGATGGTGGTGAACGCGTGGACCCCGCCGATACCAGCGGTGACGCCGAGCACGGCGCGCAGATGCACCGCCCACGGCCGCTGCATGCGCCAGAAACCCCACCAGCGCTCGCCGGTCGGCGGCATGAACAGGAGCGCGATGCCGGCAAGGAAGAAGGTGAAGAAGCCGATCTGGAAGACCGAGAGTGTCGGCCCGAGCGCCTTGGTGAAGCCGTCCGACCACGCATAGACGGCGTAGGCGACGAGGGCGAGCAGGATGCCGTTCTTCACGCGTGGTCACCGCGAACGAGGAGGAGAATCCCCTGCTACGCGCTTTCGCGACGGCGCGCCATCGCGACCGATGAGGCCAGAGCGCGGCAGCCTGCGCCGTTTCGACCGGGCAAGACAGACACTTGCCCTGGTCAGTGCCGTCAAAGCATGATGCCGCCACGGCGAACATGGGGCATGCCGATGGCGGACGATCCCAACGGCTACCAGGTGGCGACCGACCCGGATCCGTACGCGCAGTTCCTCATCTCGCAGGCGATCCGCGTCGGCAATCTCGTCTATCTTTCCGGACAGGCAAGCATCGACCGCGACGGCGCCATCGTGGGTGTCGGTGATTTCGATGCGCAGGCGCAGCAGACCTTCGCAAACCTCAAGGCTGTGCTGGAAGCCGCCGGCTCCAGTCTCGACAATGTCGTGAAGGTCACGATCTTCCTGAAGGACATGGCGAAGATCCTGGAGTTGCGGCAGCGCTATTTCTCGAAGCCCTATCCGGCCGACACGATCGTCGAGATCAGCGCTCTCGGCCTGCCGGAGCTGGAAATCGAGATCGAGGCGATCGGATTGGTGGATGGAAAGCTGGTCGCTGCCTGAGCGGCGTAGCCTGTGCGCAAGAATTAATTGAACGATCGTTTTATTCTGTCAGGCCGCCAGCGCGGCGCATTTCGCGCAGACACCCCGGAACTCCATGACGGCGCGCGCCGGCGTGAAACCCGTCGAGGCGACCCAATCGTTCAGGCGGTCCGCAATGGCCTCATCCGACAGTTCGGTGACCTGCCCGCAGCGGTCGCAGATGGCGAAGGCGGTCATTCCGTGCGCATGCGCGTGACCATGGCCGTGATCGTGCGGCCCGGCGCAGGCGACGAAGGCGTTGAGGCTCTCCAGCCGGTGCACGTGCCCGGCCTTGATGAGCCCCTCCAGCGCCCGGTAGACCTGCACCGGCGCACGAAAGCCCTTGTCGCGCAGCTGGTCGAGCAGCGTGTAGGCGGAGAGCGGCGCGCTCGCGCGCGTCAGCTCGCCGAGGACCAGCTCCTGGTTCTTCGTCAGCACTTCACCCGTCATCGTCATTCGCCCCGCCGCCCTTCTTCTTGTGCCACGCCGGGGATCGCTTGTCAGGCCGCCCGGTGGCCTGTCCGACGCCTCGCATTGTGGCCGCGGCCGCCTTGTTGGTGAGCCCCCGATGAACGGGCGGTTCAGACAAGCCCTTCCGCGCCTCTCCGCCGCCGACCGGCGCGCCCTCGAAAGCCCCCTGTCGCTCAAGCGCAAGCCATTGTAAGATATGAGGTAGTGTCTCCGGGAGCCGCCGCCAAGAAGCAGCACGCGGAACGCCAGCTGGACACGCGTCCGTGTTCCAAAATACTGACAAAATGTTGGATGACTTCTGGCGCCGCTGCGAGAACGCCTGAAGGGCTTGGGAGACCAATATCGATGTTGAGGATGACACGCAGGAGCCTGCTGCTCGGCGCCAGTTCGCTGACGGCCGCCGGCTTCCTTCCGCTGCGCAGCGCCATGGCGCAGAAGCCGCGCACCTATCATGCGCTGCTGGTCGCCGTGACCAAATACCCGCATCTGCCGCAGAAGAACTGGCTGATCGGCCCGAACCATGACTCGCTGCTGCTCTACGACTATCTGACCGCCAAGGGCGGCTTCAAGCCGGAGAACGTGACCGTTCTCGCCGACTACCAGGACGCCGGCGATGCGACGATCACCGGCCCGACGCCGCCGAGCGCGGGCTCGCCCACCAACGCGGCTATCAAGGAACAGTTCGCGGCACTCGCCAAGCGCATCGAGGACGAGGCTGCCGCGGGCGGGGGCGACGCCTTCGTGTACATCCACATGTCGGGCCACGGCGCCAACCAGCCGCAGCGCAAGGCAGGCGACGAGACCGACGGGCTGGACGAGATCTTCCTGCCGGCCGACACACAGATGTGCTCGGACATCAAGGACGGCCTGCCGAACGCGCTCGTCGATGACGACATCAAGTCGTCGCTCGACGCCATCCGCGCCACCGGCGCCTTTGTCTGGATCGTGTTCGACTGCTGCCATTCGGGCTCGGCGACCCGCGACGTGCTGCCGCCCGGCGAGGAGATGGACCGCAAGGTCGAGTTCCTCGACGTGGTCGATCCGTCGATCCAGGAAGAGGCTCGCGCCGCGATGGCGCGTGCCGGCTCGTCGGAAGGGACGCGTGGCGTCGGCGACGATGGCGAGCGCAAGCCCGGCCTGCAGGTCGTCGCGCCGACGGGTGCAGAATCCATCCTGCCCGGCGGGCTCGTTGCCTTCTACGCCGCGCAGACCATCGAGACCACGCCGGAGATGCCGCTGCCGAAGGGCGACCCGGATGCGACCCGCTATGGTCTCTTCACCTATACGATCATCTCGAAGCTGACCGAGGCGGAGAACCGCCGCATTACCTATCGCCAGCTCGGCCATGCGGTGCTGCAGCAATATTCGGCCGACGGCCGTCCGCGCCCGACGCCGCTCTTTGAAGGCGTGCTCGACGCGCCGGTGTTCGGCACCGAGCGCATCCCGCAGGAATTGCAGTGGCCGATCACCGTGAGCGGCGCCAGCGCCACCATTCCGGCCGGCACGCTGCACCGCCTGACCCCCGGCACCAAGCTGGCCATTCTGCCCGAGCCGATCTCGGAAATGTCCGAGGCCGTCGGCTATGTCGAGGTGAAGAGCGCCAAGAACCTGACGGCGAACGTCTACCCGGTCGCCTTCGACGACAAGCCGGCGCTCAAGCTGGCCGACCTGCCGGCCAACGCCTATGCCCGCGTCGCCGAATTCGCGGTGGACTACAAACTCGTCGTCGCCCGCCCCGACAAGTCGGAGGGGCTGGACGCCGAGGTGGCGCTGGCCAACCAGGTGCTGGACCAGCTCGCGGCCGACGCGGACGCGAAATTCCGCATCCAGCTGGTCGAGCCGGGCGCCGAAGCCGATTTGCGCTTCGCCGTGCTGAAGGAGAACGCCATCAACAACGCGGCGATGGATGCCTCCGACAAGCCGGCGCTCTGGTTCCTGCCGGCCTCGGGCCAGCTCGCCGAAGGCCAGCGTCCACCGCTGGTCGCCATCGACGTGAGCAATCCGGAGAAGCTGAAGAAGGGCGTCGGCGACAATCTGCTGACGATCTACCGCGCCACCAGCCTGTCGCGGCTGGCTGCCGCCTCGGACTACACGCCCGAGCAGGTAACGATCACGTTCAACATCAAGCGGGCCGACACCGGCGCGGAGGAACCGCTGGCGGAAGCCTCGGTGCCGTTCGTCAAGCCGGGCGACCAGGTGCACCTGTCGGCGAAGAACCTGTCGAGCAAGCTGGTCGACATCAACGTGCTCTACATCGGCTCGGACTATTCGATCACGCATATGGGCGCGCAGCGGCTGGAGAAGAACTCCGAGCTGAACGAAGGCCTGCTCGAGATCACCGACACCAGCTTCGGCATGGAGCGGATGATCGCTGTGCTGACGGAAGCGCCGGCGCAGAGCGAGATCGAGGATCTGTCGTTCCTGCAGCAGGGCGGCGTGCCGCCGGCGACCCGCGCCATCGGCGGGGCGGCCGGCTTCTCCGACATGCTGCGCGACATCGGCCTGGCGCCGGCAACGCGTGCGGCCATGAAGCTCGGCGACAAGGGCGGCAACAAGGGCGCCGTCATGATCTTCCCGATGGAGACGGTGCCGCGCGGCTGATCCCTATCGCCGCAATCGTAACCACCTTTCCGCGCAACGCTTGCGCGGAAAGGTCGAATCCCCGAAATTCCCGGCATACGCGGCATTGCAAAGCGCGTCGCGGCCGGGTCGTGTGAGGTCCGTCATGTCCGGTAATTCCAGCCTGAGCAGGAAGACCCTGCGTTCGTTCGCCGCCGGCATTGCCGCGGCGCTTCTCGCCACGTCGAGCGTCGCGGCGCAGGGTGAGTGCGGCCTCTGCAACAGCGCGGTCGTCATCAATGGTGACCTTGCGGCCTGCTTCCTCGACCGCTATGCCGACCTCGCCGCGGCGACGGATGCCACCGTTGTCGTCGATCTTTCGGACTGCGCATCGCGCGGCGTCGTCGAGGCGCTGGCGGGTCCGCGCACCGGCAAGGGCGCAGGCGAGCCCGACACCATGTTCATGCTGTCGAAGGACCAGCTTGCCTGCCTGAAGACCAAGATCGAGGAACCGGGCCTTGAGCTCGATCCCTCCGTGAAGATCGACCTGGAAAGCTGCGGATGACCGAGGCGGAGCGGAAGGCGAACGAGGCGGCGGGGGAGAACTCCGCCGGCACAGTCGCGACGCTTTCCCCCGCCCAGAACCTTGCCGGCAAGGCCGCGCTGCCGGCCAACGATCCCGGCGCCGCCGTCGAGGAGGCGGCGACGCCGAAGCGCAAGGTGCGCATCTATTCGATGCCGGACGAGGCCTATCCCGAAGGCACGACGGTCATCCAGGACGACTTCAACGACGGCAACCCGTTCAACGAGGAAGACTGGCGTGTCGTCCTCAACGCCTGGGTGGGCTTCATCCTGCGCCTCGTCCTGGTGCTCGCCGCCGGATTTTCCGTGGTGCAGTACCTGCAGCAGCGCGAGGAAGCGCGTGTTTCCGAGACGCTTAAGCTGGTCGACCTGTGGGAGCAGGACCAGTATCAGGCGGCGCAGCAGGCCCTGAGGCTGCGCCTCGCCGCCCTCAACGAGAAGTACGCCGACGAATTCCCGGCCAGCGGCTCCGACGCCGAGAAGGCGTTCTACTTCCGCAAGATCGGGCAGGAAGCGATGACCTCGGAGGGCGGCACCATGCCGCTGCCGGAGTTCGACGAGCAGTTCGGCCGCGTCGTCTACTTCCTCAACCGCGTCTCCTTCTGCGTGGCCGAGAATATCTGTTCGTCCGACGTGTCCGACGCCTATTTCGCCGACTACGCCGTCTCGTTCTGGCGCTACTTCGCCGGCTATGCCGCGCAGCAGCGCCGCGATGGCGTCGGCAACTACGCCAAGGCGATCGAGCAGTACGTGAAGGACGTCGAGGCGAGAACGGCAGAGTAGAAGCCATGCATGCGCGTCGCTGGTTTTCGCGTCTGTCCCGCCCTGTACTGTCCCGCCTCGTGCTGCGCGGCCTGATCGTGCCGGCGCTGGTCGCGGCCGGCGCCCTCGCCGCCGCGGCGCAGGACACACCGCCGGACGACCGGCCCTTCCATCTCGACCTCGACACCGGCGGGCACCGCGCCTTCATCAAGGACATCACCTTCTCGCCCGATGGCGAGTACCTGCTCACCGCCTCGGACGACAAGACGATCCGCATCTGGGACTGGCGCAGCGGCGTCACCGTACGCACGCTGCGCGGCTTCGTCGGCGACGACAATGACGGCAAGGTCTT
>JBFXFO010000067.1:0-19736 GCA_050178915.1 Rhizobiaceae bacterium
GTGCATGTGTTGACGCTCTCGGCGACGCCGATCCCGCGCACGCTGCAGCTGGCGCTGACGGGAGTGCGCGAGCTTTCGCTGATCACCACGCCGCCGGTGGATCGCATGGCGGTGCGCACCTTCATCTCGCCCTTCGATCCGCTGGTCATCCGCGAGACCCTGCTGCGCGAACGCTATCGCGGCGGGCACTCGTTCTATGTCGTGCCGCGCATCTCCGACCTCGAGGACATCCACAATTTCCTGAAGGCCGATGTGCCTGAGCTGAAGGTCGGCGTAGCGCACGGGCAGATGCCGCCGAGCGAACTCGACGACATCATGAACGCCTTCTACGACGGCCAGTACGATGTGCTGCTGTCGACGACGATCGTCGAGTCCGGCCTCGACATTCCCACAGCCAACACGCTGATCGTGCACCGCGCCGATATGTTCGGACTGGCGCAGCTCTACCAGCTGCGCGGCCGCGTCGGCCGCTCGAAGGTCCGCGCCTATGCGCTGTTCACGCTGCCGGCGAACCGCAAGCTGACCGACACCGCGGACCGCCGCCTGAAGGTGCTGCAGTCGCTCGACACGCTTGGCGCCGGCTTTCAGCTCGCCAGCCACGACCTCGATATCCGCGGCGCCGGCAACATGCTGGGCGAAGAACAGTCGGGACACATCAAGGAGGTCGGCTTCGAGCTCTACCAGCAGATGCTGGAGGAGGCGGTGGCCGAAGTCCGCGGCGAACCGGAAGCGACGGACGGCAGCTGGTCGCCGCAGATCTCGGTCGGCACGGCGGTCATGATCCCCGAGGGCTACGTGCCCGACCTGCAGCTGCGGCTGGCGCTCTATCGCCGCCTTGCCGACCTCGAGACGACGCAGGAGATCGACGCGTTTGGTGCCGAACTCATCGACCGCTTCGGGCCGCTGCCGGAGGAGGTGACGCACCTACTGAAGGTGGTGTTCATCAAGGCGCTCTGCCGCAAGGCCAATGTCGAAAAGCTCGACGCCGGGCCGAAGGGTGTGGTCATCCACCTGCGCAAGAACGAGTTCGCCAATCCGGCGGGTCTGGTCGGCTACATTGGCGAGCAGGGGTCCATGGCCAAGATCAGGGCCGATCACTCGATCTTCTTCAGCCGCGAATGGCCGACGCCGGAGAAACGCCTGGCCGGCTCAGCGGTGGTGATGACGCAGCTGGCACGGCTGGCGGAAAAGGCGGCGGCTTGAACCGTATTCATTCTTGATTATATTGAATACGAGAGGAGCGCTGACATGTCTCGAACGACGACGATGACAGTTCGCCTGAGCGGAGCGCTGCGGGACTTCGTCGCCGCAAACGTCAGTGAAGATGGTGCGTATGAGAATGTCAGCGAGTACGTCCGCGACCTCATCCGCCGCGACAAGCAACGCGCTGAAAACGAGGCTTTCGATCGCCTCAAGGCCGAACTGGCCCACGCGTTCGCGGCACCGGACTCGGCCTATGTGCCGCTGACGGCCGCCGACGTTATCGCTCGCAACAGGCGGTAACGGGGATGGCAGCCGTCCGCATCCAGCAGGCGGCCTCGTATCGAATCGACGAAATCTATTCCTATACCCGCGATCGGCGGGGCACCGAGCAAGCCGATCGCTATGTCACGGGCCTCTTCGCCGCGTTCGACATGATCGAGGACCGCCGGATCGTTTCCCGCCCGGTCCCTGCCGAGCTTGGTGTCGACGGCTACTTCTTTCGATACGAACGACATTTCGTCTATTGGCGGCGGCTCGCCAACGGCGACGTGGGTATTGTGACCGTCCTGCACGAGCGGATGCATCAGATCGACCGGTTCCGCGACGATATCCAAGGTTAGCCGATCAGACGCGGTGGTCTCACTACGCCGTCTGCACCAGTTCGCCGCTGGCCTTGGCGGCGGCGACCTGCGACAGCGCGTCCGTCAGCGTCGCCGCATCCTGCGCACCCATGACGGCATACTTGCCTTCAAGCAGGAAGCAGGGAACGCCGCGGATGCCCATGCGCGAGGCGACCGCGATCTCTTCCTGCACGGCGGTCAGGTCGGCGTCGGTCGGCAGCAGGCTCTCGACCACGGCCACGTCCATGCCGGCCTCGCGCGCCGCCTCGATCAGCACGGCGTGGTCGCCGATGTTGCGGCCTTCCTCGAAATTCATCGCGAAGAGGCGGGTGACGAGCCGGTTCTGCATGTCCGCGCCCGCGCCGCCGGCCCAGCGGATCAGACGGTGTGCGTCGAGCGTGTTGGCCGCGACTTCCATGGCGTCGAAGGCGAAATGGATGCCTTCGGCTTCGCCCAGAGGCATGATATTCGCGTGCATCTGGCGGATGCGCTCTTCGCTGCCGAACTTGCCGACCATGTATTCGCGCCGGTCGAGACCTTCGCGCGGGATCGTGGGGTCAAGCTGGAAAGGTCGCCAGCGCACCTCGATGTCGAGGTCGGGAAGGGCGGCTGCGGCCTTTTCCAGGCGCCTCATGCCGATGAAGCACCATGGGCAGACGACGTCGGAAACGACGTCGACGGAAATCTTCTCGCGCTCCGCCATGAGCAAAGTCCTTCGCGCTATTGCTTGCCCTGCCACCAGGCCGGGAACTGATAGCCGTATATAGGCGATCTGGCCGGATGTTCCACGCCGGCCCAGCGCGCCACGCGCTGCTCGCCGAGGAAATAGAGCGGCACGATGTATGAGCCGGAGAGCAGCACGCGATCATAGGCGCGGACAGCGGTGACAAAATCCTCGCGGCTGCGTGCGCCGATCAGCGCATCGATCATCGCATCGACGGCCGGTTCGGCCACGCCGGCATAGTTGAACGTGCCGTCGCGGTCGCGCGAGGCTGAGCCCCAGCGGCCGACCTGCTCGACGCCGGGCGACAGCGATGAGGTCAGGTTCTGTACGATCACGTCGTAGTCGTAGGTCTGCTGCCGGCGGATGTACTGCGCGGTGTCGGCGACGCGGATCGCAACGGCGATGCCGAGCTTCTCCAGCGTGCGCTGCCAGACGACGCTGACGGCTTCAGCGGCATTGCCATTGAGCAGGATCTCGAAGGTGAGAGGCTGGCCGTCCGGTCCGATGAGCTTGCCGTCGCGCAACTCGCAGCCGGCGGCCTTCAGCGCGTCGAAACCCTGCTTCAGAAAGGCGCGGTCGCGGCCGCTGGCGTCGGAGACCGGCGGCGCCCACGTGCCGGCCATGATCTCCGGCGTCACCGCGTCGGGGAAGGGCGCCAGCAGCGCTTTTTCGGCATCGGACGCAGGCTTGCCGTGCGAGGAGAGTTCGGAATTGTCGTAGAAGCTCTTGGTGCGGGTGTAGGAGCCGGCGAAGAGGTTCTTGTTTGCCCATTCGAAATCGAACAGACGCGCCAGCGCGGCACGCACGGCCCGATCCTTGAATACCGGCCGGCGCGTGTTCATGACGAACCCGAACATGCCCGACGGCAGGCCGCTCTTGAAGACGTCCTTCACGACGCGCCCGTCGGTTACGGCGGGGAAGTCGTAGCCGGTCGACCAGCGGCCTGTGTCGGTCTCGACATGCACCGTGACGACACCCTTCTTGAACGACTCGAACATGGCATTCTCGTCGCGGAAGTAGTTGAGGCGGATCTCGTCCCAATTGTCGAAGCCGCGCTTCGACGGCAGGTCCTTCGCCCAGTAGTCGGGATTGCGCTTCAGCACGATCAACTCGCCCGGCCGCACGGTGGCCATCGTGTAGGGCCCGCTGCCGATCATCGGCTTCAGCGTCGACTTCTGGAAGTTCTCCGCGTCGGTGGCGTGCTTCGGCAGTACCGGCATCAGACCGAGAATCAGCGGCAGCTCGCGGTCGGGAGCCTTGAAGGTGAGGCGGACGCCATGCGTGCCGACCTTTTCCATCGTGGCGATCTTGTTGACCGAAGTGCCGTAGCGCGGAAAGCCCTTGTCGCGCAGCAGCTCGAAGGTGAAGATCACGTCGTCCGGCGTGACAGGCTGGCCATCCGAGAATCGCGCCCGCTCATCAAGCGTAAACTCGACGAAGCTGCGTGCATCGTCGGTTTCGACCGACTTTGCCACCAGCGGGTAGAGCGAGAATGGCTCGTCATACGAGCGCTGCATCAGGCTGTCGAAGACGTTGTAGCCGAATGTCAGGTCGAGAAGGCCGCGCGCCGCCGCGCCCTGCACGATGAACGGGTTCACGCTGTCAAACGTGCCCGTCACCGCGTAGTCGATTCGTCCACCTTTCGGCGCGTCCGGATCCACATACGGGAAGGCGGTGAAGCCGTCGGGGAGGGCAGGCGTGCCATGCATGGCGATGGCATGTGTAGGCTCGGCGGCTGCCGGCGTGACGATGATCGCCGCCAGCGCCACGCAGGCCGTGAGGACGCGAATCATTGTGTGCATGCCAAAACCCTTATCTGCCGCCGTGCCCGCCGGCTTGTGCCCGCATTTCCGGCTTGTATGGCGCGACATTATCCATGCCGTCGCCGAGGGCTGGATTCGCCCCGCCCGGCAGTGTAACACGCGCGCCAAAGTCATTCTGTTGCCTCATTTGGGCAACACGTAGCCTTTGAACAGACGGCAGGGTTAGGCCGCTCTCGGAACTTTTCAAGAGGAAACCACGCATGACAAGGCTGACCAAAGACGCGTACCGCCATTCCTTCCTGGCGGCAGGCGTTCTCGGCATGCTCGCCGCTGGCATCGCCCCCGCCGTCTCGCAGGAAGGCGGCCAGCCGCAGGTCCCGCAGGGCTGGTTCAAGGCCTGCTCGAAGCAGGAAGACGTCGACATCTGCAACGTGCAGAACATCGTCATGGCCGACACCGGCCAGATGATCACCGGCATCTCGATGATCGAGCTGAAGGGCAAGGTTAACCGCAAAGTCTTCCAGGTCTCGGTCCCGTCCGGCCGCATGGTGCCTCCCGGCATCGGCCTGCAGGTCGATGGCGGCAAGGCGCAGAAGCTCGAATACGTGATCTGCTTCCCTGACCGTTGCGTCGCCGAAGCCCAGCTGAACGACGCCATGGTCGCTTCGTTCAAGAAGGGTTCGGAGCTGACGCTGACCTCGGTCAACTTCCAGAACCAGCCGAACCCGATCAAGGTGACGCTGTCCGGCTTCACCGGCGCCTACGACGGCGCGCCGCTGCAGCAGTCCGACATCGAGGACCGCCAGAAGAAGCTGCAGGAGTTCGTGACCAAGAACAACGAGGACTTCGCCAAGAAGCTCAAGGAAGAGCAGGAGAAGGCGAAGGCCGCGGCCGGCAACTAGGCCCAGGCGACACCGGCGAATCGAAAGGCGGGCCGCGAGGCCCGCTTTTTTGTTGTCTGCTAGTGCTTCAGGCCGGATTTGCGCTCGTAGCGGCCGTCGGGTGTCGTGTCGAAGAAGTCGCGCACCTGAGGATGCCGCACCGGTTCGCCCGAGCCGTCTTCCAGCAGGTTCTGCTCCGACACATAGGCGATGTACTCGGTCTCGGCGTTCTCGGCGAACAGGTGGTAGAAGGGCTGGTCCCTGCGCGGGCGGACATGCTCCGGGATCGACTGGTACCACTCCTCGGTGTTGGCAAATTCCGGATCGACGTCGAAGATGACGCCGCGGAACGGAAACACGCGATGTTTCACCACCTGTCCGATGCGGAATTTCGCGGTTTTCGGCATGCCAGTCATGTCCGGTATTTGGCGCAGACGCGCCGCGAGTTCAATCCCGCCCAGCCTTGACGCGACGGTGGCAGCGCGATAGCGCCCGGCCATGTCCGAAGTCATCGCTCTCGTCCTGCCGTTCTTCGGACTGATTTTCGCCGGCTTCGCAGCCGCGCTGCTGACGCGCCAGCCGCTCGAGGCGCTGGGCTGGATGAACACCTTCATCGTCTATCTGGCGTTGCCGGCGCTGTTCTTCCAGCTGGTGGTGAAGACGCCGGTCGAGCAGCTGACCGAGTGGTCGTACATACTGGGTGCGGTCGCCTCCACCTACATCGTGTTCGCGCTGATGTTCGTCGGCTCGGCGATCGTGTCGGGCGGCAACATCGCCGAATCCACCGTCAAGGGACTCGCCGCCGCCTACGGCAACATCGGCTACATGGGGCCGGGGCTGGCCCTGCTCGCTTTCGGGCAGGAGGCGGCGGTGCCGGTGGCGCTGATCTTCTGTTTCGAGAACATCGTGCACTTCACGCTGACGCCGACGCTGATGGCGGTCGCAGGGCAAGGGGAGCGCTCGGGCAGCATCGTGCTCGACGTCGTCAAGAAGATCGTGCTGCACCCGTTCATCATGGCGACGATGCTGGGCGTGGTCGGGGCCTACTTCATGTTCCGCCCGCCGGAGGCGGTCGATCACCTGCTCGACTATCTGGCGCGCGCAGCCGCGCCCTGCGCGCTGTTCGCCATGGGCGTGACGCTGGCGCTGCGGCCGCTGAAGCGCGTTCCCGTCGAGATGGCGCCGATTGCGCTGCTGAAACTCATCGTCCACCCGGCGCTCTGCTACGTCGTGCTGAGCTGGGTCGGCGATTTCTCGCCGACCTGGGTGTTTTCGGCGGTGCTGCTGGCGGCGCTGCCGACGGCGACCAACGTGTTCGTCATTGCGCAGCAATACGGCGTCTGGGTGCAGCGGGCATCCGCCAGCATCCTGATCACCACGCTCGTGTCGGTGGGGACGGTGACGGCGCTGCTCTACCTGATCCGCAGCGACATCCTACCGCCGGACCTTTTCCCGGGCGGTTGAGCCGAAGGCGGCGAAGCCGCTGCCCGGCCGCAGCCCTTCGCGCATGAAGAAGGCGCGCAGCGGCGTGACGCTGCCGAGCAGTGTCAGGCCGACGCTGCGGGCGATCTGCGCAGGCAGGAAATCGGTGAGCAGCGACATATTCAGCAGGTTCACCGCGCCGGTGCGCGCGAAAATGTCGGGCCGCCGCTTGGCGCCATAGGCGTCGAGCGCGGCTCTGCTGCCGGGATCGCCGCGATGCTGCTGCACGACATCGACGAGGTCGGCAACGTCGCGGATGCCAAGATTGAGGCCTTGGGCGCCGATCGGTGGGAAGACGTGCGCCGCCTCGCCGACCAGCGCCACGCGGTTCGCCGCATGGCTGAGCGCCAGCGTCGCGGCGAGCGGGTAGACCTGCCGCCCGGGCTCGACCGTGACGCGGCCAAGCATAGACTGCATGCCTTCCTCGATGCGTCGGGACAGTTCGGCGTCGGGCAGGGCGAGGAGTTCTTCCGCCATTGGTGGACGCACCACCCAGACAAGGCTGGAGCGGTCGCCGGGCAGGGGCACCTGCGTGAACGGGCCGGTCGGCGTGTGGAACTCGGTTGACGTGTGTTCATGCGGGCGCGTGTGGCTGAAGTTCACCACCAGCGCCGACTGGTCCCAGGCGCGCGACCGTGTCGAGATGCCGGCGGCTTCGCGCGCCGGCGACAGGCGCCCGTCAGCGGCGACGGCGAGTCTGCCGGTGAGCGCCGTGCCATCGGACAGCGTTGCAGTCGCATGGTCGTCGCCAAGGTCCCAGCGCTCGACAGTCGCCTGCGTCCAGCGGATCGCGGGCCGGGCCGCGACCGCATCGGCAAGGATGCGGAAGAGTTCCGCGTTGGGCAGGTTGAGACCGAAAGCGGATTCGCCGATTTCCGCAGCGCGGAAAGTGGCGGTGGGGCTGCGCACCAGCCGGTTCGTCGCATCGACGATGCGCATGATGCTGAGCGGCGCGCCGGCTCCCTGCAGCGGAGCGCTGAGGCCGAGCCTGTCCAGGTAGGCCAGCGCCGGCAGCATGAGCGCAGTCGTTCGACGGTCGTCCGCGCGCACCGGTGGCCCCACAAGTTCGACAGCGAAGCCGGCATCCGCCAGACCCGCCGCCGCGATGAGGCCCGCCGGGCCGGTACCCGCGACGATGAGCGTGGCGACGCCGGAGTCCATTGAACCGGAAGGGGGCTGGTCACTATGTTCCATGACACGCGCGTTATATGGCATCGGCAAGCATGGGGACAACGCGACGTTTCCGCCTGCGCGTCTCGCAAAACTGTGATGGTCTTGCCCGGGCTGCGCTTGTATGAACGCGGGCGCCCCCATTGGTTTCGACCATCAGCATTAAGGACGACTCGTTGGCCGAACAGCCGAAGAAGCAGAAAGCACCACGGTCCGGCACGAGGCGCGAGCGCATCGTCGCGCGCATCCCGCGCCCCAAGAAGAAGGTCACGTGGCCGCAGGCGCGCGCTTTCTCGGTGCATTTGCTGACGGCGTCGGGCTCGTTTCTCGCGTTCCTGTCGCTGGTGGCGGCGAGCGAGCAGCAATGGACGGCGATGTTCGCCTGGCTAGGGCTGGCGCTGTTCGTCGACGGCATTGATGGGCCGATCGCACGCAAGCTCGAGGTCAAGGAGGTGCTGCCGACATGGTCGGGTGAACTCCTCGACAACATCATCGACTATGTCACCTACGTGCTCATTCCCGCCTTCGCGCTCTACCAGAGCGGCTTCATGGGCGAGTGGCTGTCGTTCATTTCCGGCGCCATCATCGTCGTGACCAGCGCGATCTACTATGCGGACACCGGGATGAAGACGAAGGAGAATTTCTTCAAGGGCTTCCCTGTCGTCTGGAACATCGTCGTGTTCTCGCTGTTTGTCAGCGCTCCGGGCGAATGGGTGTCGTTCGGCATCGTCGTCTTCGCCGGCCTGATGACCTTCGTGCCCGTCTATTTCCTGCACCCAGTGCGTGTCGTGCGGCTGCGCAACGTCAATCTAACGATCTTTCTGTTCTGGGGCGCCATGTGCTGCATCGCGCTGATTGAGGACATGCAGCCCGGCGAGATCGTCAAATGGGCGATCATTGTCAGCGGCATCTACCTGTTCTTCATCGGGGCGGTCATGCAGCTCTTCCCCAAGCTCGGAGCACGATAGGCGATGCCCAAGGCAATCCGCATCCATGCCCATGGCGGGCCGGAAGTTCTGACGTTCGAGGAATACGATCCGGGCGCGCCGAAGGCGGGCGAGGCACGCATTCGTCAGACCGCCATCGGCGTGAACTTCCTCGACTGCTACTATCGCATGGGCACCTATCCGCCGCCGAATGGCCTGCCGCTGGTCGTCGGCAGCGAGGCGGCGGGAGAGGTGATCGCACTGGGTGAGGGCGTGACCTCGCTCAAGGTCGGCGACCGGGTCGCCTACACGATCGGCACCGGCGCCTATGCCGAGGAGCGCGTGATCGCCGCCGACCGGCTGGTGAAGATCCCGGACGGGATTTCCGACGAGCAGGCCGCCGCGATGATGCTGAAGGGCATGACCGTCGAGTACCTGCTGCGCCGCACCTACAAGGTGCAGCCTGGCGACACGGTGCTTTTCCATGCGGCTGCCGGCGGCGTCGGACTGATCTTCGGCGAATGGGCGCGGCATCTCGGAGCCACAGTGATCGGCACCGCAGGCGGTCCGGAAAAGGTGGCGCTGGCGAAAGAGCATGGCTTCGACTACGTGATCGACTACCGCTCGCAGGATTTCGTCGCCGAGGTGCGCGAAATCACCGGCGGCAGGATGTGCAACGTCGTCTATGATTCGATCGGCAAGGACACGTTCCCCGCCTCGCTCGACTGCCTGCGGCCGCTCGGGATGTTCGTCAGCTTCGGGCAGGCTTCCGGCGTGATCCCGGCCTTCGACATGAACCTGCTGGCGCGCAAGGGCGCATTGTTCGCCACCCGCCCCACGCTCTTCACCTACATCGCCGCGCGCTCCGATCTGGAAGCATCCGCCGCCGCCATGTTCGCCGTCCTGCAGAGCGGTGCGGTGAAGGTGGTCATCAACCAGCGCAGCAAGCTGAGCGATGCCGCCAAGGTCCATACCGACCTGGAAGCGCGGCGGACCACGGGCACCAGCCTGCTGATCCCCTGACCCGGCCAGTCCGATCGCTGTGGCCTGTCGCCAGGAGAGCCTGAAAGTTATCCACGGACAGGCAGATCAACGATTTGCCTAATTTCCAAACCGTGCCTACGATGCCGGCGGGAACAAGAAGAACACCACCGGGGACAGCGTGGAGACAAGCGTAGCGTCCGCTCCGGGCAATCTGCTCGAAGTGCGTGGCCTGACCAAGATCTTCGGCAAGCTGAAGGCTTGCGATTCCATCGACCTGTCGATCGCCAAGGGCGAGATTCACGCCCTGCTGGGTGAAAACGGAGCCGGCAAGTCAACGCTGGTGAAGATGCTGTTCGGCTCGCTGGAGCCGTATTCCGGCACCATCCTCTGGCGTGGCGAACCGGTACGCATCGGCAGCCCGAGCATGGCGCGCAAGCTCGGCATCGGCATGGTCTTCCAGCATTTCTCGCTGTTCGAGGCGCTGACGGCGGCGGAAAACATCGCGCTGTCGCTCGACGACAAGACGCCGATCTCGACCATCGCCGCCAAGGCGAAGGCGCTGTCGCACAGCTACGGCCTGCCGCTCGACCCGTATTCGCTGGTCGGCGACCTGTCGGTGGGCGAGCGCCAGCGCATCGAGATCATCCGCTGCCTGCTGCAGACGCCGGACCTGATCATTCTCGACGAACCGACCTCGGTGCTGACTCCGCAGGAGGCCGACAAGCTGTTCGAGACGCTGGAGCGGCTGCGCGGCGAGGGCAAGTCGATCCTCTACATCTCGCATCGGCTGGAAGAGGTGAAGCGGCTGTGCGACCGCGCCACCGTGCTGCGCCATGGCAAGGTGGTCGGCCACTGCGACCCGCGCCAGGAGACCGCTGCATCGCTGGCCCGCATGATGGTGGGAAACGAGGTGAAGGCGGTGGTGCGCACGCCGGTGGAAGGGATCGACAGGGCCGCACCGCTGCTCGACATCAGGAACCTGTCGCGCAAGCCGGCGACGCCGTTCTCGATCCCGCTGCGCAACATCAGCCTGACGGTGCGCGCCGGCGAGGTGGTCGGCATCGCCGGTGTTGCCGGCAACGGGCAGGGCGAGTTCTTCGAGGCAGTGTCCGGCGAAGTTCGGCAGGAGAACGCGCAGACCGTGCGCATCCGCGACCGTGACGCCGGCAGGCTCGGCATCTCCGGCCGCCGTCTGATCGGCGCGGCCTTCGTGCCGGAGGAGCGGCTCGGCCATGGCGCCGCGCCGCGCATGAAGCTTTCCGACAATCTCCTGCTGTCGCGCTATCGGACCGACAGCAAGGCATTCCTCGCAGTGGGCGGGATCGTCAGGACGAGCGCGGTGTGGAGCGCGGCGCAGCGCATCATCGAGGCGATGGACGTGCGCAAGAGCGCGCCCGACCCGGAGGCTGCCGCGCTTTCGGGAGGCAATCTGCAGAAATTCCTGATCGGCCGCGAGCTCGACCGGCAGCCCGCCGTGATGGTGGTCAACCAACCCACCTGGGGCGTTGACGCCGGCGCCGCGGCGCGCATCCGCCAAGCGCTGATCGAACTGGCGCGCGCCGGCTCGGCCGTGCTGGTGATCAGCCAGGATCTCGACGAACTCTTCGAGATCTCCGACGCCATCGCCGTCATGCACAATGGCGAACTGTCGAAGCCGCTGCCGCGCGCCGAGGCGACGTATGAAAAGATCGGCCTGCTGATGGGCGGCGCCGAGCCGGGTCACGTCCCGCATGGCACGGAGGCCGCCTGATGAGCGTCACCGGGGCCGGCCGCGAGCTTTCCAGCGCCTATTCGCTGCTGCCGCGCATCGAACTGACGCGGCGGCCACAGCGCTCGGCGCTGTACAGCCTGCTCGCCCCGTTCATCGCGCTGGGCCTGACGCTGATTGCCGGCGCCATCATGTTTTCGGTGCTCGGCAAGGACCCGCTGCAGGGCCTCTATTACTATTTCGTCGAGCCGCTGACGGGCATCTGGGACGAGGCCAACCGCTACCAGCTGCACCGCGTGGCCATCAAGGCCGCACCGCTGATCCTGATCGCGGTCGGCCTGTCGGTCTGCTACCGGTCCAACAACTGGAACATCGGCGCCGAAGGCCAGTTCATCATCGGTGCGGTGTTCGGCTCGGCGCTGCCGGTGCTGCTGCCCGGCTTCCAGTCGTGGATCGTGCTGCCGCTGATGCTGATCATGGGCATGATCGGCGGCGCGTTCTATGCCGCCATTCCGGCGCTGCTCAAGGTGCGCTTCAACACGAACGAGATACTGACCAGCCTGATGCTGGTCTACGTCGCCGTTCTGTTCAACGATTGGCTGGTGCGCGGACCGTGGCGCAACCCCGAGGGCAACAACTTCCCCGGCACCGTTCGCTTCCACAAGCAGGCGATCCTGCCTGAAATCTTCCCGGCGGACGGGCGCGCGCACTGGGGTTTCGTGCTGGCGCTGGTGGCAGCTGTGCTCGTCTGGATCCTTCTGTCGCGGACCTTGAAGGGCTTCGAGGTGAAGGTGATCGGCGAGAGCCCGCGGGCGGGGCGCTTTGCCGGCTTCTCCTCCGGTCGGATGGTGTTCTTCGCGTTCCTGCTGTCGGGCGCGCTGGCCGGGCTGGCGGGAATCGCCGAGGCGTCCGGCGCGATCAAGAGCCTGAACGAGAAGCTGCCGGCGAATTACGGCTTCACCGCCATCATCGTCGCATTCCTTGGCCGCCTGAACCCGCTCGGCATCGTCGTGGCGGGCCTGATCCTGGCGTTGACCTCGGTCGGCGGCGACATCGCGCAAGGGTCGTCGCTGCAGATCTCCGACAAGACGGTGCGCGCCTTCCAGGGCATCCTGCTGTTCTTCGTGCTCGCCTGCGACACGCTGATCCACTACCGCATCCGCATCGTCGGCCTGCGCGGCGGGGCAAGGGGAGGAGCCACCAATGCTTGAGGCCATCCTTCTCACCGTCGCAACCGCCGCCACGCCGCTGCTGCTTGCCGCAATCGGCGAACTGGTGACCGAGCGCTCGGGCGTGCTCAACCTGGGCGTCGAAGGCATGATGATCATGGGCGCGGTGGCCGGCTTCGGCGCCGGAATCATGACCGGCTCGCCCTGGATCGGCGCGCTCGCAGGCATCCTCGCAGGCGTGCTGATGTCGCTGCTCTTCGCTTTCCTGACGCTGACGCTGGTAACCAACCAGGTGGCAACCGGGCTGGCGCTGACGCTGCTGGGGCTCGGCCTTTCCGGCATGATCGGCACCGCCTTCGTGGGCCAGCCGGGCGTCAAGATGGGCAGGATCGAGATCCCCGGCCTGTCGGAACTGCCCTATGTGGGCAAGCTCCTGTTCAGCCAGGATCCGCTGTTCTACGTCTCGATCCTGCTGGTGATCGGCGTGGCCTGGTTCCTGTTCCGCACGCGCGCCGGGCTGACGTTGCGTTCGGTCGGCGACAATCACGGCTCGGCGCACGCCCTCGGCATCAACGTCATCGGCATCCGCTACCTTGCCGTCATGTTCGGCGGCGCCTGTGCCGGGCTCGCCGGCGCGCACCTGACGCTCGTCTATACCACGCAATGGCTGGAGAACATGACCGCCGGCCGCGGCTGGATCGCGCTGGCGCTGGTAGTGTTCGCGTCGTGGCGGCCGTTCCGCATCCTCGCCGGCGCCTACCTGTTCGGCGCGATCTCGATCGCGCAGTTGCACATCCAGGCATTCAACCTGGCCGACGCGCAAGGGCTGAATGACATTCCGATCGTGGGAGGAATCCTGTTTTGGCTGGTCGAGGCGATCAAATCGATCCCGGCCCAGTTCCTTTCCTCGCTTCCCTATCTGGCGACCATCGTGGTTCTTGTTCTAATCTCGCGGAACAGGCGACTGACGATGGTCAACACGCCGGCTTCGCTGGGGCGGCCGTTCGTGCCAGATCGCTAAGAAAACAAAGATGGGATAGTGCCCCTCAAATGTACCAGAGGACCAAAAGTATGAGAAAACTTCTCCTGTCACTGGCGGCCGCTACGGCCGCACTCACGTCCGGAACCATCGCCGCCGAGGCGAAGGTCAAGGCCTGCTTCATCTATGTCGGCCCCATCGGCGATTTTGGCTGGTCGTACCAGCATCACCAGGGCGCGCTCGAGATGCAGAAGAATCTCGGCGGCGAGGAGCAGGTCGAGCTTGCCTACCGCGAGAGCGTGCCGGAAGGCGCCGACGCGGAAGGCGCGCTGGAAGACTTCGCGCGCTCCGGCTGCAACATCATCTTCACCACCTCGTTCGGCTACATGGACGCGACCAACATCGTCGCGGCCAACTTCCCGGACGTTAAGTTCGAACACGCCACCGGCTACAAGCGCGAGACGCCGAACGTCTCCACCTACAATTCGAAGTTCCACGAAGGCCGCTACGTGCAGGGCGTCATCGCCGCCAAGATGTCGAAGGCCGGCGTCGCCGGTTACATCGCTTCCTTCCCCATCCCGGAAGTGGTGATGGGCATCAACGCCTTCGTGCTCGGCGCGCAGTCGGTCAACCCGGACTTCAAGGTCAAGGTCGTGTGGGCCAACACCTGGTTCGACCCCGGCAAGGAAGCCGACGCCGCCAAGGCGCTGATCGACCAGGGCGTCGACATCATCACCCAGCACACGGACTCGACCGCGCCGATGCAGGTTGCGCACGATCGCGGCATCAAGGCGTTCGGCCAGGCCTCCGACATGATCAAGTTCGGGCCTGAGACCCAGCTGACCTCGATCGTCGACAATTGGGGCCCGTATTACACCGAGCGCGTCAAGGCGGTGATTGACGGCACCTGGAAGCAGCAGGACGTCTGGGGCGGCATGGCTGCCGGCCATGTCGTCATGGCGCCGTTCACCAACATGCCCGACGACGTGAAGAAGGCGGCCGAGGAAGCCGAAGCCAAGATCAAGGGCGGCTACGAACCCTTCACCGGCCCGATCAAGAAGCAGGACGGTTCGGAGTGGCTGGCCGATGGCGTGCGCGCCGAAGACGGCGTGCTGCTCGGCCTGAACTTCTACGTCGCCGGCGTGGACGACAAGCTGCCGCAGTAAGCCTGCAACAGTGCATGACCGGAAAGGCTCTCCCGCAAGGGAGGGCCTTTTCCTTTTCGTGGAACCATGCTTTTCCGCCTGCGATGAACCCGACGCCAAAGATGGATGGACTGCGCTTCCTCGAATTGGGGCCGGCGCCGCTCGTCAAGACGGTCTTCCCGGCCCAGACCGAGTACTTCCGCATCAGCCAGCGGCGCGAGCGCAGCGAGGATGGCGAGCCGGTAAGCCTGCGCCGCCTGACCCAGCGGCTGCGCGCCGGCGATGCCGACCTCGTGATCTGCCAGCCGCCGGTCTATCCGCTGCTGCATCATCAGGGCATCGTGCGGATGTTCTTCAACCGCCGCATCTTCTCAAGCCCTCCGGCGCCGTCGCGCGGGCTGGCCGTGCCGGCGCTGCGCATGTATCGATCGATCCCGCTGGCGGTGATGGACCTCGAGGACCACCCCTACATCGATCGCTGGAATTTCGGCCTGCTCGACCGCGCGACCGCCTATTTCAAGCGGGAGCTGCCGACCGATGAATGGCGTGTCTTCACCAAGACGGGCACGCCGAACCAGCCGACACCACGCTTCCGTCGCATCGAGCGCTTCAGGCAGCATGTGGCCAAGCTGCGGCCGCTGCCGCTCGGGCTGCCGCATGTGGCGGAGGCGCCGCCACAGTCGCCGCTGGAGAAGGTGACGGACGTGTTCTTCGCCGCGCACATCCCAGGCATGCCGGTGCGTGAGCGCGGGCTGGCCGAACTCAAGGCGCTGCAGGCGCAGGGCCTGCGCATCGACATCTGCGAGACGCGCATTCCGCGCGACGAGTTCTACCGGCGTTGCGCCCAGTCATGGCTCACATGGTCGCCGGAGGGCTATGGCTGGGACTGCTTCCGCCACTATGAAGCGCCGATGTGCGGCTCGGTGCCGATGCACAACTATCCCAACATCCGCCGCCACGCCCCGACCGAACACGGCGTGCAGGCCTTCTACCACGGGGCCGAGGCCGGCGCGCTGATGCGCTGCATCCACGAGGCGCTCGCCGACAAGGACCGGCTGGTGCGCATGGCGGCAGCGGCGCGCGCGCATTGCGAGGCGAACCACACGCGCGATGCAATCGTGCGGTATGTGATCGAGACGACTCTGGCGATGGCCCGCCGCTGAACTCAGCCGATCAGGCGGTCTTCCGCGAGGAGGCGGGCCACAGTGGCGGCCGCGCCCTCGCGCCAGTCGCGCATCGCGATGCCGGTACTGTCGTACAGGCGGGTGCCGCCAAGCCGCGAATTGAGCGGACGTGGCGCTCGGGCACCATAGGCTGCCGTCGTGGTCGGGACGACCTTGGCCCCCGGGCCGCCAAGCCGTGCGCTCTCCGCGAAGACGAACTCGGCGAGACCGGCCCAGCTTGTCGCGCCGGTTGCGGTGAGGTGAAAGACGCCGGACAGCTTTGGGTCGTCGGGTGCGGCGATTGCCTTGCCGGCCATGGCGAGCAGCGCCTGCGCGATGTCGAGCGCTGCGGTCGGGCTGCCGATCTGGTCGGCGACGACGGTCAGTTCGGTCCGCGTCCTTGCCAGCCGCAGCATGGTGGCGATGAAGTTAGGACCGAACGCGCTGTGCACCCACGACGTGCGGAAGATCGCGTGGCGCGGATTGGCGGCTGCCGTAACCTCGCCGGCCAGTTTGGAGCGGCCGTAGACATTGAGTGGGGCAGGGATGTCGGCCTCGACATAGGGGCGGTTTGCGCTTCCGTCGAAGACGTAGTCGGTGGAAATCTGGAACAGCGGCACGCCGAGCGCAGCCGATGCTTCCGCCATGGCCTGCACGCCACCGGCATTGATCGCGAAAGCGGTCGCCTCGTCGTCTTCAGCCGCGTCGACCGCCGTATAGGCGGCGGCGTTGATGACAAGGTCGGGGCGCGCCGCGAGGACTGCGCTTCGCACCGAAGCGGGGTCGGCGAGATCCATGTCCGGCCGCGCCAGCGTGAGGATGTCCACGCCATCGGCGCGAGCAACTTCGCGCAGCGCCGAGACGACCTGTCCGTTGCGGCCGGTGACGGCGATACGCATCAGGCGCGCGCGCCCAGCCGCTCACCGGCGTAGCGCCGCTCGCGCAGCGGTCGCCACCAGGCTTCGTTAGCGAGGTACCAGTCGACGGTCGCGGCGAGACCGCTCTCGAAGGTTTCGCGGGCCCGCCAGCCGAGGTCGGTTTCGGCGCGCGAAGGGTCGATGGCATAGCGCCGGTCATGGCCGGGGCGGTCGGTGACGAAGGAGACAAGGTCGCGCCGGGCCTTGCCGGCATGCAGTCCGACCCGAGCGTCCAGCAGATCGCAGATGGTATGCACGACGTCGAGGTTGGTGCGCTCTGCGCGCCCTCCGACGAGATACGTCTCGCCGGGCCGGCCGTGCGCCAGCGCCAGACGCAGCGCGCGTGCATGATCCTCAACATGCAGCCAGTCGCGCACGTTGGCGCCGGTGCCGTAGACGGGCAGCGGCTTGCCTTCGAGTGCGTTGAGGATGGTGAGCGGGATCAGCTTCTCCGGGAAGTGATACGGCCCGTAATTGTTCGAGCAGTTGGTGACGATGGTGGGCAGGCCGTAGGTGTGCCACCAGGCACGCGCGAAATGGTCGGACGCCGCCTTGGAGGCCGAGTAGGGCGAGGACGGGTCGTACGCCGTGCTCTCGTCAAAATGACCGCTGTCAAAGGGCAGGTCGCCGAACACCTCGTCCGTGGAGATGTGCAGAAAGCGGAAGCGCTCGCGCTTCGCGCCGGTCAGTTCGCCGAAATAGGTGCGCGCCGCCTCCAGCATGCGGAACGTGCCGGTGACGTTGGTCTCGACGAAGGCTGCGGGCCCGTCGATCGAGCGATCGACATGGCTCTCGGCGGCAAGGTGCATCACCGAGTCGATCGCATAGGTGCGCATCAGTTCGAGCACGGTCTGGCCGTCGCACACGTCGACCTGCGCGAAGTGATAGCCGGGGCGGTCGGCGATGAGGTCGAGCGAGGCGAGGTTGCCGGCGTAGGTCAGCTTGTCGACATTGACGACATCATCGCCGCAATCGAGCAGCAGATGCCGGCAGACCGCCGAACCGATGAAGCCGGCGCCGCCGGTGACCATCACCTTCATGGGGCAGGGACCTCGTAGACGAAGCTGTTTTCGGCGTCGCGCAGCAGCGGCGCGTTGCGATCCTTGTCGGAGAGGATGGGCGTGAGGCCGGCGAGCGGCCAGATCACGCCGATGTCGGGATCGTCGAATCGCACCCCGCGATCGTATTGCGGCGCATAGGGCGCGGTGACCTTGTAGAGCACCTCGGTGTCGGGCTCGAGCGTGACGTAGCCGTGCAGGAACCCTTTCGGCACGAACAGCTGGTTCCAGCGCTGGGCCGAAAGCTCGACGCCGACCCATTGCCCGTAGCGCGGCGAACCTTTGCGGATGTCGACGGCGACGTCGAAGATGCGTCCGCGCGCCACGCGCACGAGCTTGTCCTGCGCCACCGGCGGCAACTGGTAATGTAGCGCGCGCAGCACGCCGGCCTGGCCGGAAAGCGCGTGATTGTCCTGCACCCATTCGAAGTCTATGCCAGCCTCACGGAAGCGTTCGGCGTTGTAGACTTCCGAGAAGAAGCCGCGTGCATCGCCGTGCTTTTTCGGAACGATCTCAAGCACCTCGGGGAGTGCGGTCGGCAGCACCTGCATTGTCAGCGTCCGCCGATCTCGGTCACGCGGCGCCTGAGATAGGCGGCATATTCGGTCTTGCCGAGCTTGTCGGCTCGCGCCAGCACCTGCTCGGCGGTGAGCAGGCCGCGCTCCAGCGCGATCTCCTCGGGGCAGGCGACCTTGATGCCCTGCCGCTTCTCGATGGTGCGCACGAACGACGCCGCCTCGTGCAGGCTGTCATGCGTGCCGGTGTCGAGCCAGGCATTGCCGCGCCCGAGCTCGACCACGTCGAGCGCACCCCGCCGCATGTATTCGATATTGACGTCGGTGATCTCCAGCTCGCCGCGCGCCGAAGGCTTCAGCCGGCGCGCGATGTCGACCACGCCGGCATCGTAGAAATAGAGGCCGGTGACGGCCCAGTGCGATTTCGGCTGCGCCGGCTTTTCCTCGATCGAGGTGGCCCGACCGGTTGCCGGATCGATGGTCACGACGCCGTAGCGCTCCGGATCGGCGACGCAATAGGCGAAAATGGTGGCGCCGGTTTCGCGCTCCGCGGCCTGCGCGCATCTGGCCGGCAGATTGTCGCCGTAGAAGAGGTTGTCGCCGAGGATCATCGTCACCGGATCGCTGCCGATAAAGTCGGCGCCGATGATGAAAGCCTCGGCCAGCCCGTTCGGCTTCGCCTGTTCGGCATAGCTGAGCGCCAGGCCGAAATCGCTTCCGTCACCGAGCAGCCGCTTGAAATGCGGCAGGTCATGCGGCGTCGAGATGAGCAGGATGTCGCGAATGCCCGCCAGCATGAGCACGCTCAGCGGGTAATAGATCATCGGCTTGTCGTAGATGGGCAGCAGTTGCTTGGAAATCGCGATGGTCGCCGGAAACAGGCGCGAGCCCGTTCCTCCAGCCAGAATGATGCCCTTCCTGCGCGTCGCCATGCGCGCACTGATGCCATTTGGGCCGCCGCAAAGCTACCCCTTGCGCGGCTCGCCGGCGTCAGTGGGCGGCAGGGTCTCGGCGTCGCCTGCCGGCGGCGGCTCCCAGCCGAATACGCTGCGGCCTCCATACGACCCTGAATCGCGGAATTCGCCGGCGATGATCTCCTTCAGGCTCGGGCCGGTGACGTAGGGCTCCATCAACTGCGCCTGGCTGTCGAGGCGGCGGATGGCGCCAAGCTCTTCCTCGCGGCCGAGCCTTGCCTTGGAGACAGCAGATTTCAGCACGCCGATGGTCTCGTCATAGACTTTCAGCGGAACGGGGTAGGGGTGGCGATCCTTGCCGCCATGCGCCAGCGAGAAGCGACCGGGATCGGCGAAGCGGTGCGGCGCGCCGTGC
>JBFXFO010000068.1:0-19733 GCA_050178915.1 Rhizobiaceae bacterium
ACCGCGCGGAAACTAGGTCTTTTGCTCGTCCGTTGCAACACATATAAGGGCGCGTCCCGTGAGACTTTTTGCCACCCGGCGCCCGAGCGTTCCTGCCGTTTCCAACAGATGTCGAACCTGGTCCTGATCCCCGCCCGAATGGCCTCGACCCGGCTGCCGGGAAAGCCGTTGGCCGATATTGCCGGCCTGCCGATGATCGTGCAGGTCGCGCGCCGCGCCGCCGAGAGCGGGCTCGGCCGCGTGATTGTCGCCACCGACACCGTCGAAGTCGCTGATTCGGTGCGTACCCACGGTTTCGAGGCCGTCATAACGCGTGTCGACCACCAGTCGGGCTCCGACCGCATCTTCGAAGCACTGCAGGCGGTCGATCCGGACGGCAGGGCCGAAACCGTCGTCAACCTGCAGGGCGACCTGCCAACGGTGGAGCCGGAAGCCGTACGGGCCGTGCTGGTGCCGCTCGCCGACCCCGCAGTGGACATCGCCACCCTGTGCGTGCCGATCGGTCGCGAGGAGGAGAAGACCAACCCGAACGTGGTGAAGGTCGTCGGCTCGGCGCTGTCGCCGACCCGCATGCGGGCGCTCTATTTCACCCGCGCCACCGCTCCCTGGGGAGACGGGCCGCTCTATCATCATGTCGGCCTCTACGCCTATCGCCGTGCCGCGCTCGCGCGCTTCGTTGCGATGCCGCCGTCGCCACTCGAACAGCGCGAGCGGCTGGAGCAGCTGCGTGCGCTGGAGGCGGGCATGCGCATCGATGCCGAGATCGTGGATGCCGTGCCGCTCGGCGTCGACACGCCGGAAGACCTCGAACGCGCGCGCCAGATGCTGTCGCGCTGAGCTGGATCGAAGACCATGCCGCCAAAGACCAACCGCATTTCCTTCCAGGGCGAACCGGGCGCCAATTCCGACACCGCCTGCCGCAACATGTTTCCCGACATGGTGCCGCTGCCCTGCCCGACTTTCGAGGACGCGTTCAACGCGGTCGAGGCGGGCAAGGCCGACCTGGCGATGATCCCGATCGAGAACACGATCGCCGGCCGCGTCGCCGACATCCACCACCTGCTGCCGGAATCGAAGCTGCACATCGTCGGCGAGTACTTCCTGCCGATCCATTTCCAGCTGATGGTGCTGAAGGGCGTGGCGCGCAAGGAGATCAAGACGGTCCACAGCCACATCCACGCGCTTGGCCAGTGCCGCAAGTACATCCGCAAGAATGGCTGGAAGGCGGTCGTGGCAGGCGACACCGCCGGCGCCGCCAAGCTGGTCTCCGAGGTCGGCGACCGCACGATGGCCGCGCTGGCGCCGCGCCTCGCCGCCGAACTCTACGGTCTCGATATCCTGGAAGAGAACGTCGAGGACACCGAGACCAATGTCACACGCTTCGTCGTTCTGACCAGGAGCAAGGGCTGGGTGGAGCGCGCGACGCCGGATGCGCGCATGATGACGACCTTCATCTTCCGCGTCCGCAACGTGCCGGCCGCGCTCTACAAGGCGATGGGCGGCTTCGCCACCAATGGCGTCAACATGACCAAGCTGGAGAGCTACCAGCTCGGCGCTTTCACCGCGACGCTGTTCTATGCCGACATTGAAGGCCACCCGGAGGATGCCGGCGTGAAGAACGCGCTCGAGGAGCTGAAGTTCTTCTCGCGCGAGGTCCGCATTCTGGGTGTCTATCCGCGCTCGGAATCGCGCGAGGAATGGAACACGGCGGACTAGCCGAGCGGGACGTAGTCGATCTCGAGGAAGGCTTCGACCTCGGGAATCCAGCGGTCGCGCACATAGGCGACATGCGCCGGGTGGTCATTGTAGCCTTTGTAGGCCGCCTCGTCGGCGAACTCCATCGAGTAGCCGAAATGGTAGTCGTTCTTCGGGCTGACCTGCTTCAGCCGCTCGAATTTCTCCACGCCCGGAATGTCGGCCAGCGCCGCTCCGGCTGTCAGGAAGGACTTTTCCTCGGCCGACCCGCTTTTGTGTTTCAGGCGGAAGACGACGGTGTGGCGGATCATGGCGCGCTCCGGTTCAGGGCGTCTCGGCCCAGGTCTTGATGAGGTGGTGGGCGATCGCGGCAGGCGGCGGCACGAAGATGCTGCCCGGATGCTTGCCGGCGAGCATGAGGTCGACCTCGTCGCGCGCGAACCAGCGGCAATCCTCCAGCTCCTTGCCGTCGAAGGTGATGTCTTCGTTCAGCGCCTCGCCGAAGCAGCCGATCATCAGCGAGTAGGGGAACGGCCAAGGCTGGCTGGCGTGATAGACGACACGGCCGAGCCGGATGCCGGCTTCCTCGAGCGTCTCGCGCCGCACCGCGCCCTCGATCGTCTCGCCAGGCTCGATGAAGCCGGCGAGCGCCGAATACATTCCCGGCGGGAAATGCGCGCCGCGCCCCATCAGGCAGCGGTCCTCGGTCACGGCGAGCATGATCGCCACCGGGTCGGTGCGCGGGAAGTGCTCGGCGGCGCAGCTGGGGCAGACGCGCTTGTAGCCGCCGATGCGCATTTCGGTCGGCTGCCCGCATTTGCCGCAGAAGCTGTGCGACGAATGCCAGGCGAGCAGCGATGCCGCCTGCGCCATGGCGCCCAGCGCCGACTGGTCGAGCAGCCCCTGCACGTTGATGGAGCGGAAATCGATGGCCTTGATCGCCTCCGGCAGCGCCTCGGGATCGACGCCGCCGGGCGCGGCCAGCACCGGTCCCTGCGCGTCGAAGCCGAGCAGGACGGCCGCGTCCAGCTTCGCGCCGAGCACTGTCGCTTCCTTGACGGAGAAATACGGATCGAAGCCGCCGTCGACTGATCTCAGATATGTGCGTCCGGCGCGCAGCAGCATCAGCCGGGCGGTCGGCTCGCCGAGCGCGATCAAGGCCGATTCGTCCGTGCGGTTCTCCGCCTGCCGGTCGATGCGGTTGCCCGAAAAGCCGATGAACTGGCTGGCTTCGGCGGCCGGCGCGGAAAACAGGGGAAGCGGCATGGCGACGGCTTTCGATGGCAGGCGATGAGGCGACTGCCTCTATAGGGCCTCGCGTATCCTCTGCGCCAGCCCGTGCATCTCCTCGCGCCGGTAGGGTTTTGCCGGGCCGGAGCCCCAGACGGGACCGGGCCATGCCGGGTCGCCCTCGTTGCGGGCAATGACGTGGACATGCAGTTGCCGCACGATATTGCCGAGAGCCCCGGTGTTGATCTTCAGGCAGCCGGTCGCCTGTTTCAGCGCCTGCGCCACCATGTTGGTCTCGAAGGTGAGCATGGTCTGGTCGAGCGGTGTGAGGTCGTGCACCTCCGTGATGCCGGGCCGCCGCGGGATGAGCAGCAGCCACGGCCAGCGGCTGTCGTTCATCATGCGCAGCTGGCACAGGCCGAGCCACAGCAATGGCTCGCTGTCGGCCTCCAGGCGACGATCGATCTCGAAGCCCGCCGTCTTGACCGGCAGCATGGTCGTTTCCCTCGTCTGCTGGAAGCTAGAGCGTGCGCCACCCGGCGGCAAGCGAATACGTCGGTTGCTCAGGCGTTGTCGCGCAATGCCATCGAGATCGCCGCCAGCCCGTCTTCGAGCTGCTCGACCGTCGGCCAGCCGAAACCGACGCGGAAATGCGTCTTCGGCATTTCGAACCAGTGGCCCGGCCCGACATAGGCGCCATGGCGTTCGAGCAGGCGCGTATAGAAAGCGTCGAGGTCGAAATTGGGCCCGACCTTGAGGCGCGGGAAGCCGACGACACCGCCGGACGGCCGCACCCATTCGACCAGTGGTTCGCCGTCGATCCACTTCTGCACGATGTCGCGGCGCGCCTGCATGTCAGGCAGTACCCTGGCGAGGAAGGCGTCTCGCCCCTCCAGCATCGTGCGCGCGATCGCTTCGTCGATGACGCTGCCGCAAATGCCGATCTGCTCCTTCGCGGCGAGGAAACGCTCCTGCAGCTCCGGGTCGCGCGTCACCAGCCATCCGATGCGGATGCCGGGAATGCCGAACGCCTTCGACAGCGACGAGACGCTGATCGCCTTCGTGCTGAGCGAAGCCGCCGCCGGCAGCTTTTCGCCATAGGAAAGGTCGCGATAGGTCTCGTCGACGAGCAGATGGCAGCCATGCCGTTCGGCCAGCGCGATCAGCGCGTCGAGCTGGGCGCGCGTCATGACCGTGCCGGTCGGATTGTGCGGGCAGGTGACGCTGATGTAGCGCGTGTTGGGTTTCAGCGCCGCCGCGATGCGTTCGACATCGATGGAGAAGCCGTCCTCGAAGGCGAGGTCGATCAGCGTGATCTCGCAACCGATGGCGCGCGGCGTCTCGATGTTGGTGGCGTAGTTCGGCCGCACGACCACCAGATGGTCGCGCTCCGACAGCAGCGTCGTGGCGATGATGAACAGCGCACCGGCAGCACCCGCCGTCACCAGCACGTCATCGGCGGAAATGCCCTTGTCCAGCGCCGCGATCAGCTCGCGCAGCGGCCGCTCGCCGCGATGCTCGCCATAGAGCAGCGTCAGGTCGGGCAGTTTCACGCCGATGTCGGAGAGCTTCTGGTCGGCGATCGAGCTTTCCGAGAGGTTGAAGCGGATGCGGTCGTATCCGTACTCCTCCGGCGCTTCCTTCTCGATCGTCATGCGTGCGTAGTTCATTCGTTTGTTCCCCCCTTTTTCACATGGCGATGCCCGAACCTCACCGCTCTTGCAATCCCCCGCCGAATTGCCGATATGCAGGGCCGGGAGGTTGGTGGTGGACGATCCACTCGCCAACCGGGTCAGGTCCGGAAGGAAGCAGCCCTAACGAGCCACGGAACGGGTCATTGTTCCAGCCTCCCACCTTCCTGTTTCGTCCTGCTGACATTCGCGGCGTTGACGGCATGTCTCGGCGCGGGCGAAACTTGTCGCGAACAGGAGTCGGGTGCGGCGGATGAGCGAGGCGCAAACCTCGGGCAAGGGCAAGGCCGGCGTCTACCGGGTGCTGGCGCGCAAATATCGCCCGGCCGATTTCTCGGCCCTCATCGGCCAGGAGCCGATGGTGCGCACGCTGACCAACGCGTTCGCCGCCAACCGTGTCGCGCAGGCATGGATGCTGACCGGCGTGCGCGGCGTCGGCAAGACCACCACCGCGCGCATCCTGGCACGGGCACTCAACTACAAGACGGCCGACATCGACCGCCCCACCGTCGACCTGACGGTGCAGGGCGAGCATTGCCAGGCCATCATGGAAGGCCGCCATGTCGACGTCATCGAGATGGACGCGGCATCGCACACCGGCATCGACGACATCCGCGAGATCATCGAGCAGGTGCGCTACGCGCCGGTTTCGGCCCGCTACAAGGTCTACATCATCGACGAGGTGCACATGCTCTCCACGCAGGCCTTCAACGGCCTGCTGAAGACGCTGGAAGAGCCGCCTCCGCATGTGAAGTTCATCTTCGCCACCACCGAGATCCGCAAGGTGCCGATCACAGTGCTGTCGCGCTGCCAGCGTTTCGACCTGCGCCGTGTCGAGGCAAGCGAACTCACGACGCATCTGAGCAAGATCGCGGGGCTGGAGGAGATCAGCGTCGAACCGGCGGCGCTCTCCATGGTTGCGCGCGCGGCCGAGGGCTCGGTGCGCGACTCGCTCTCCATCTTGGATCAGGCCATTGCGCATGGCGGCGGCACGGTGACGGCGGAAGCCGTCCGCACCATGCTCGGCCTTGCCGACCGCGGCCGCGTCATCGACCTGTTCGAGCACGTGATGCATGGCGATGCGGCGGCAGCGCTTGCCGCTTTCCGCGCGCAGTACGACCACGGCGCCGACCCGGCGACGGTGCTCACGGACCTCGCCAACTTCAACCACCTCGTGACGCGCCTCAAGTTCGTGCCGGCCGCGGCGGAAGACGCCTCCCTCACCGAAGACGAGCGCACGCGTGGCGCGGCCTTCGCCGGCACGCTGACGGTGCGTGTGCTGTCGCGTTCCTGGCAGATGCTGCTGAAAGGCATTCCGGAGGTGCAGACGGCGAGCAATCCCGTCGCTGCAGCCGAGATGGTGCTGATCCGCATCGCGCATGCTTCGAGCCTGCCGACGCTGGATGAAGTGATCAAATCGCTCGACACGGGCGAGCCGCTGCCGGCGCCGCGTGCGCCGGCTGCGCCGCGTGCCCCGGCCGGAGGCGGCAACGGCAATGGCGGCACGGCTTCAGCCGTCGGGCAGGCCCGCATGCCGGTGGCGACGCCCAGCGGCCAGACCATGCGGTTGGTGGAGCCGGCCCCCGAGCCGCGCATCGAGCCGGCGCGGATCGAGGAGCCGGAGCAGCCGGCGGTGCCGCTGCATTCGCTCGCTGACATCGCAGCCCTTGCCGACGCCAACCGCGACATGGCGTTCAAGGTGCTGATCAAGCGCTGCGTGCGGCTGGTGAAGGTAGAGCCCGGCCGTCTCGACGTGGCGCTGACCGGCGACGCTCCCACGACGCTGCTGACCGATCTGAACACCCGCCTTAAGAAATGGACCGGCCGCAACTGGCTGGTTTCGCTGTCACGCGAGGAAGGCGGCGCCACGCTGGCCGAGGAAGAGACGGGCCGGCGCGAGAGCGCCATGCTCGACGCGCGCAGCGACCCGACCGTGGCAGCCGTCCTGGCGCAGTTTCCCGGCGCCAAGGTGGTGAACATACGCATCCCGGAAGGCGATGCCGCGGCCGACGACGATGCCGCAGCCTCTGATCTGCCGCCGGAACCTCCGGCGGATGACGACGACGATTTCTTGTGAGGATGACACGATGAAGGATTTGCTCGGCTTGATGGGCAAGGCCCGCGAGATGCAGGCGAAGTTCCAGGCGATGCAGGACGAGATGGCCAACATCGAGGCCACCGGCCAGTCCGGCGGCGGGCTGGTCGGCATCACCCTGAGCGGCAAGTTCGAGCTGAAGGGCGTGCGCATCGACCCTTCGCTGATGAAGGAAGGCGAGGGCGAGATCCTAGAGGATCTGCTGGTCGCCGCGCACAATGACGCGAAGACCAAGATCGAGCAGACACTGGCCGAAAAGACCAAGGAAATGACGGCCGGCCTGCCCATTCCGCCGGGAATGAAGCTGCCGTTCTAGGCGGCGCTCAGAATCGCGTCACCACGCCGATTCCGACGCCGTCGAAGCGGTCCATCGCCATCAGCGCGGCGGGTGCTTCGTCGAGGCTGATGCGGTTGCCGATCAGCGTCTGCGGCGCCAGCCTGCCGGCGGCGATCATCGACAGCATGGCGGGGTAGCGGAAGGCCTGCATGCCGTGGCTGCCGCGGATTTCGAGCTCATGCGCGATCACCCGGTCCATCGGGATCTGCGGGTGGGCGTGGTCGCCGAGCATCAGGCCGACCTGCACGTGCCGCCCGCGCCGCCGCAGATTGGCGATGGAGTTGAAGCACGTCGTCGGGTTGCCGAGAGCATCCATCGAGACGTGCGCGCCGCTGCCGGTGATCTCGCGCACGGCGCCGGCGACGTCGCTGGTCCGCGCGGCGTTGACCGTGGCGAGCGCGCCGATCTGCTTCGTGAAGGCGAGCTTCTCGTCCGAAATGTCGATCGCCACGACGTTGGCGCCCATCGCTGCGGCAATCATGATCGCCGAGAGGCCGACGCCGCCGCAGCCATGCACCGCGACCCATTCGCCCGGCAGCACGCGTGCCTGGTCGACGATCGCGCGATAGCTGGTCACGAAGCGGCAGCCGAGGCTGGCCGCGGTGGCGAAGTCGATGTCGTCGGGGAGGCGCACGACATTCGTATCGGCGTATTCGATGGCGACATATTCGGCGAACGAGCCCCACGCCGTGAAGCCCGGCTGGAACTGCCGCTCGCACACCTGATGGTTGCCCGAATTGCATTCGGCGCAATGTCCGCAGCCGCTGACGAAGGGCACCGTCACGCGGTCGCCTTCGCGCCAGCGCGAGACGCGGCTGCCGACCGCCTTCACGGTGCCGGCGAGTTCGTGGCCGGGCACATGCGGCAGCATGATGTCGGGGTCATGGCCCATCCAGCCGTGCCAGTCGCTGCGGCAGAGCCCGGTCGCCTCGACCTTGACGACGATGCCGTCCGGCGAGGGCGTCGGGTCGGGCAGCGTGCTGATCACCGGAGGCTGCTGGAACCGTTCGAAATAGACCGCTTTCATCGTCGCTCCTGCCGGCTGTCATGAGCATCGCCGCGCGGCGATGCGCCTGCTACTCCGCCCGTGTCATTCGCACTATACCATCTGCATGTCCAAACGAATCGCCGGCCCCGAGATCGAGCGCCTGATCCAGCTCCTTGCCAAGGTGCCGGGGCTGGGACCGCGTTCGGCGCGGCGCGCTGCGCTGCACCTGATCAAGAAGAAGGAACAGCTGATGGCGCCGCTCTCGGTCGCCATGACCGACGCGGTCGAGAAGGTGCGCGTCTGCTCGACCTGCGGCAATGTGGATACCGCCGATCCCTGCACGATCTGCGCCGACGCCACCCGTGATGGCAGCACCATCATCGTGGTCGAGGAGGTCGGTGATCTCTGGGCGCTCGAGCGCGCCAGCGCCATGAAGGCGCACTATCACGTGCTGGGCGGGACGCTGTCGCCGCTGGATGGCGTCGGCCCGGACGATCTCAACATCCGCGGGCTGGTGACGCGCGTCGCTGAAGGCGGCGTGCGCGAGATCGTGCTGGCGGTCAACGCCACGGTCGAGGGGCAGACGACGGCGCATTATCTCACCGACCAGCTCGCATCCTTCGGCGTGAAGGTGACGCGGCTGGCGCACGGTGTCCCGGTCGGCGGCGAACTCGACTATCTCGACGAGGGCACGCTGGCCGCGGCGCTCAAATCGCGGACCGCGTTTTGACGCAATTGCGCGGATGATCGGGCCGATGCAGTTGTCATTCCTCACCTCCCTTAGGCACAAGGCCTCGTTTCTGCCGGCGTTGGCTTTGCTGCTTGCCATGCTGCTCGCCGCCGCGCCCGCCTCGGCAGCAAGGGTCGATGATCTTTTCCGCGCCTGGCTGGCGTCCGACCTCTGGCCGGAGGCGAAGGCGCAGGGCATTTCGCGCGAAACCTTCGACGCGGCGTTCAAAGGGGTGAAGCCCAATCTCGAATTGCCCGATCTCGTCATGCCCGGTGAGAAGGCCAAGACGCCGAAGAAGCAGCATCAGGCCGAATTCGGTTCGCCCGGCAACTACTTTGCCGAGAAGACCGTCGGTGCCGTGGCGACCGGCGGGCGGGCGCGCGCCGGCAAGCTCGCCGATACGCTCGCGGCAATCGAGCAGCGCTTTGGCGTGCCGCGCGGCATCGTGCTGGCCATCTGGGGGCGCGAGTCCGGCTTCGGCTCGGCCAAGATCCCGCACGACGCCTTCACCGTGCTCGGCACCAAGGCATTCATGGCGACGCGCAAGGAGATGTTCCGCACCGAGTTGTTGGCCGCGCTGGAGATGCTGGAACGGGGCTACGTCACCCGCGCGGGCATGAAGTCGTCATGGGCGGGCGCGCTTGGCCAGCCGCAGTTCCTACCGAGCTCGTTCCTGAAGCATGCGGCCGACATGGATGGCGACGGCAGGCGCGACATCTGGAATTCGACGGCGGACACGCTCGGCTCGATCGCCAACTACCTGAAGAACTACGGCTGGGTGAAAGGACGCGACTGGGGCTTCGAGGTGACGGTGCCGGACAGCGTCTCCTGCGCGCTGGAGGGCCCTGACCAGGGCAAGCGCATCTCCGACTGGGCAGCGATGGGCATCAAGCGCGTCAACGGCAAGCCGTTCCCGGCGCGCGAGGCCAGGGCGGAAGGCTTCCTGCTCATGCCGGCGGGACGGAGCGGGCCGGCTTTCATCGTGACGCCGAACTTCTACGTGCTGAAGGCCTACAATGAGAGCGACCTGTACGCGCTCTTCGTCGGCCATGCTGCCGACCGCATTGTCGGCGGCGACCGCACCTTCACCGCAAGCTGGGGCAAGGTCGGCGGGCTCTACCGCTCGGACATCGCCGGAATGCAGCGATCGCTCGAAAAGGCCGGCTACGATGTCGGCGGCGCCGACGGGCTGCCCGGCTTCAAGACGCGCCGCTCGATCGGCGAGTGGCAGGCGCGCAACGGCATGGCGCCCACCTGTTTTCCCGATACCGGCGTGGTCAAGGCGCTGAAGTAGCGGGCAGGCGCCTCAGGCGGCCTGCCGCATGTCGGCATGAATCTCGGCGAGGATTTCGTACGACCGCATGCGCGCAGCGTGATCGAAGATCTGCGCGGTGACCATCAGTTCGTCGGCACCGGTGCGCGCGACGAACTCCTCCATGCCGCGCCGCACCGTTTCGCGCGAACCGACGACCGCGCAGGCCAGCGCATGGTCGAGCATCGCCTTCGCCATCGGCTCCAGCCGCTGCTCGAAACCTTCGACCGGAGGCGGCAGCTTGCCGGGCCGGCCGGTGCGCAGGTTCATGAATGCCTGCTGCAGCGAGGAGAAAAGCAACTGCCCTTCCTCGTGGGTGTCGGCGGCGCTGACGGTGTGGCCGAGCATGACCTTTGGGCTGGAATGGCGCTCGGAAGGCTGGAAGCGCGAGCGGTTGATGTCGAGCGCATGCTCCATCTCGGCGGGCGCGAAATGCGAGGCAAAGGCGTAGGGCAGGCCCAGCAGCGCGGCGAGCTGCGCGCCATAGGTGGACGAGCCGAGCACCCACATCTCGACATTTTCGCCTTCGCCGGGCACGGCGCGGATGCGCTGGCCTTCGCTGGCAGGATCGAAATAGCCCATCAGCTCGACGACATCCTGGGGGAAGCTGTCGACGCCGGCGTCGAGATTGCGGCGCAGCGCCCGCGCGGTCAGCATGTCGGTCCCGGGTGCACGGCCGAGCCCGAGGTCGATGCGCCCGGGATGCAGCGCCGCCAGCGTCCCGAACTGTTCGGCAATCACGAGTGGTGCATGATTTGGCAGCATGATGCCGCCGGCGCCGACGCGGATGGTCGACGTGCCCGCTGCGACATGCCCGATGACAACCGCGGTGGCCGCGCTTGCGATGCCCGGCATGTTGTGGTGTTCGGCCAGCCAGTAGCGATGATAGCCGAGACGTTCCGTCAGCCGCGCCAGCTCAAGCGTGTTGGCGAGCGATTGCGCCGCGCTGCTGCCTTCGGGCACGGGCGACAGGTCGAGGACGGAGAGAACAGCCATGGCTCAAGTCTCCAGAATGCGCGTGCGCCGCATGGCGGCTGCAAGGGCCGCAGGGACGGCCATCGGCTTCGCATATAGGCTCCGATCGGCGCCGCCGCAAACCGCAAGGCAACAGGCCTGACCCAAGCATTTTTCACGGCTGGATTGCAGCGTTGTCGCTTGAACTTCGCAGTTCGATCAGTATGTAAGCGGCGTCGAGCATTGAGAACCCGGGATTCTATGTACAGGGAAAAAGACTTTACCGACCGCATGAGCGCCGCCAACGAGGCGAAGAAGGCCCTTCTGAACAAGTTCAAGGCCCGCCCAGCCGCGGACGATCCGCGCGTCATCGCACGTCAGGAGGAGCGCAAGGCGATCCTCGAGGCCCGCGCCGTTCGCGAGGCCGAGCGTGAGCGCCTCAAGCAGGAACGTCTGGCTCGTGAGGCCGCCGAGCGCGCCGAGCGTGAGGCCAAGGCCGAAGCCGAGCGCATCGAGACCGAGGCGCGTCTGGCCGAAGAGGCCCGCATTCGCGAGGCTGAGGAAGCCCAGCGCGTGGCAGCGCAGCTGAGCCTCGAAGCCGAGCAGAAAGCCAAGCGCGACGCGCGTTATGCCGCGCGCAAGGCTCGCGGCGGACGCCTTCCGCCCGGCTTCAAGGCCTGATCTGGCCCGATCGTCAGTCCTGATCTGATTGTCGCCGCCGGTTTCCGGCGGCGCTTTCTGTTGGCGTGCGCAACAAAAAAACCGGCAACCTTGCGATTGCCGGTTTCGCCAGCCGAATGCAGGCGGCTTACTTGGCCTTGGCTTTCGTCGCCGTCACCGGCGCGGCCGCGACCTTGGCAGCGGCAGGCTTCTTGGCGTCCTTCTTAGGTTTCTTGGCTTCCTTCGCAGGCTTTGACGCACCCTTTGCCATGTTGACCTCCGTGAGTGGCCGGCAAAGTGAAACGCGAAGTCCGGCCGGAGACAAGCCGTAGGCGCCGCCTGTCAACCGGCGCGCCGGGGATTTCCACGAAAGATCGTTACTCGCGGTCGTCGATGACGCGCAGACGCAGCTGACCGCCCCTCGAATCGGCGGTTCGTGCTCCGCTGACGGCTTCGCCCTTCGGCGCCGGCTCGGGTGATTCGCCGCCGAATTCGAGAGCCTCGATCTTGCGGCCGCGCTTCGTCAGCTTGCCGGTGGAGACGAGGATCTGCTCGACGTCGCGCGCCGTCTGGCCGAAGTGCTGCTGCAGCTTGCTGACCCGTTCGTCGACAAGAGCCACATCCTGCATCAGCCTGACCACCTCGTCGCGGATCAGATGCGCCTGCTCGCGCATGCGTGCATCCTTCAGCAGCGCCTGCACGACCTGGATCGACAGCATCAGCAGCGACGGCGAGACAATGACGACGCGCGCCCGATGTGCGCGCTGCACCACCGCCTCGAAGCTCTCGTGAATGTCGGCGAAGATCGATTCCGACGGCACGAACATGAAGGCGGTGTCCTGCGTCTCGCCGGCGATCAGGTACTTCTCCGAGATCGCGCGGATATGCACGTCGATGTCGCGCCGGAACGACTGCGCCGCCATCTTCTGCGCCGCCTCGCCTTCGGCCGCGCGGATCGCGTTCCACGCTTCCAGCGGGAACTTGGCGTCGATCGCGAGCTTCGGTGCCTCGTTCGGCATCTTGATCAGGCAGTCCGGACGGCTGCCGTTGGAGAGCGTCGCCTGAAACTCGTAGCCGCCCTGCGGCAGGCCGTCGGCGACGATCGCTTCCATGCGCGACTGGCCGAACGCGCCGCGCGTCTGCTTGTTGGCGAGGATCGCCTGCAGCTGTACCACCTGCCCGGTGAGCGACTGGATGTTGTTCTGCGCCTTGTCGATGACCGCCAGACGCTCCTGCAGCTTCGCCAGGTTTTCGTGCGTCGAGCGCGTCTGCTCGCTCATCGTCTGGCCGATGCGGCCGGTCATCGCATCCAGCCGCTGCGAGATCGAATTGGTCAGCTCGGCCTGGCGCGCACCGAACACTTCGGCGACCGTTCCCAGCCGCCCCTGTATCTCGGCCTGCGCCTGCATCAGCGCCGCCATGCGCGTCTCGGCGTCGCGCGCGGCAAGCGCCGCGGCCTCGGTGGCGCGGGCGCGGCTGCGCGCGGAGCGCCAGACGACAACGATCAGCGCGACAAGCAGCAGGCCGCCGAGCAGAGCGCCGCCGAGCAGCAGCGTGCCGAGCGTGATCTTGGTCGCGCCGAGTTGCAGCATGGGCTCGGAAAGCAGGGAGGATGTCTCGTTCATGCGCCGACACTACGCGGATTCGCTCGGGCGCGTAAGATCAAAACGTGAACGATTGCGGTTGCCCGGTTGACGCCTACCGACCGCCGTCATAGGTGAGCGCCATGTCCATCAAGCCTTTGATCATTCTTCCCGATCCGTTGCTGCGCGAGGTTTCCAAGCCGATCGAGCGGGTCGATGCGCCGCTGCTGAAGCTGGCGGACGACATGCTCGCGACCATGTACGACGCGCCCGGCATCGGCCTCGCGGCCATCCAGGTCGGTGAGCCGCTGCGCATGCTGGTCATCGATCTCGCCAAGGAAGACGAACCGAAGCAGCCGCAGGTGTTCATCAACCCCGAGCTGCTGGAGAGTTCCGACGAGCGCTCGATCTACGAGGAAGGTTGTCTGTCGATCCCCGACTACTATGCCGAGGTCGAACGCCCGGCGATCGTGCGTGTCAGATATCTCGACCGCGACGGCAAGCAGCAGGAAGTGAAGGCCGACGGCCTGCTCGCCACCTGCCTGCAGCACGAGATCGACCATCTCGACGGTGTGCTGTTCATCGATCACATCTCCAAGCTGAAGCGCGACATGGTCGTGAAGAAGTTCAAGAAGCTCGCGCGCGACAAGGCCCCCAAGCGCATGGTGGGCTGAGGCGCCGAGCCGCCATCCAGGTCGGCGGCCATTCAGGGCAGGAGCCGGATCGCGATGTCTCTTCGCATCATCTTCATGGGAACGCCGGACTTCTCGGTCCCGACGCTGCGCGCGATCGCGCAGGCCGGGCATGACGTTTGCGCCGTCTACACCCAGCCGCCGAGGCCGGCAGGCCGGCGCGGGCTGGAACTGGTGCCGTCGCCGGTGCAGCGCGAAGCCGAGCGCCTCGGCATCGAGGTGCGCAGCCCAGTATCGCTGAAAGGCGCGATCGAGCTGGAAGCGTTCGCCAGTCTGCGCGCCGACGTCGCGGTGGTGGTCGCCTATGGCATGTTGCTGCCGCCCGCAATTCTCGCGGCGCCGCGTCTCGGTTGCCTCAACGGCCACGCCTCGCTCCTGCCGCGCTGGCGCGGGGCGGCGCCGATCCAGCGCGCCATCATGGCAGGCGATGCCGAGACCGGCATGATGATCATGCGCATGGAGGAAGGTCTCGACACCGGGCCGGTGGGGTTGACCGAACGGGTGGCGATCGATCCCCTGACGACGGCCGGCGAACTGCATGACCGGCTGATGGGCGTTGCGGCGCCCCTCATGGTCGAGGCGCTGGCGCGGCTGGAGGCCGGCGACCTCGCTTTCACGCCACAGGCTTCGGAAGGCGTGACCTACGCCAGCAAGATCGACAAGTCCGAGACGCGGATCGACTGGGCGCAGCCGGCGCGACAGGTGCATGACCGGCTGCGCGGCCTGTCGCCGTTCCCGGGCGCGTGGAGCGAAGTCGAGATTGCAGGCCGGCTGGAGCGGGTGAAACTGCTGCGTTCCGCGCCGGCTGAGGGCGTCGGCGCGCCAGGCACGATCCTCGACGACAGCCTGACCGTCGCCTGCGGCGATGGCGCGATCCGCATCACCGAATTGCAGCGTGCCGGCGGCAAGGCTGCGACGGCTGAGGATTTCCAGCGCGGCGCGCGGCTGGCAGCCGGGAGTGTGTTCCGATGAGCAGCTTCGTGGTCAGGCCTGCAACGCCAGCCGACCGGGACAGCATCCGGCACGTTGAGGAGCGCGCCTTCGGCCAGCCGGCAGAGGCGGATCTGGTGGAGCGGCTGACCACAGCCGGCGACGTCGTGCTCGAACTCGTGGCCGAGAAGGACGGCGTCGTCATCGGGCACTTGGTGTTCTCGCGGCTGCAGGTCGAGGAAGCGGGCAGGCGCCATCCGGCAGTGGCGCTGGCACCGGTTGCGGTCGATCCCGCCCAGCAGCGGGCCGAGGTTGGCGCTGCGCTGATCACTGCCGGTCATGAGCAGCTGCAGGCGGCCGGCGAGACCCTGTCCGTTGTGCTGGGCGAACCGGCCTATTATTGCCGCTTCGGATACCGGCGCGATGCGGCTGCACGCTTCGCCAGTGCTTTACAGTGCGAGGCCCTGCAGGCGCAGGCATGGAGCACGGCTGCCCCCGCCACCGGCACGCTCATCTATGCGCCGGCCTTCGGCGAGCTCTGACAGCAATGCCGCGTTATCGCCTCGACATCGAATATGACGGGCGCGCCTATGCCGGGTGGCAGCGGCAATCCGGCCAGCCTTCGGTCCAGGCGGCGATCGAGGCGGCCATCGCCGGCTTCTGCGGCGAGACCATCGGGCTGCGCGGGGCCGGGCGCACCGATGCCGGCGTGCATGCGACCGGCCAGGTCGGGCATGTCGACCTGCAGCGTGACTGGCCCGCCGATACGGTGCGCGACGCCATCAATGCGCATCTGCGCATGGCGAACGAGGCGGTGGCGATCATCGCCGCGCAGGCGGTGCCGGACGATTTCGACGCGCGCTTCTCCGCGACCGCACGGCATTATCTTTATCGCATCGTCAACCGCCGCGCGCCGCTGGCTCTCGACGCCGGGCGCGCATGGCACGTCTCGTCCCGCCTCGACGCAGACGCCATGCAGGCTGCAGCGCGCGAACTGCTCGGCCGCCACGATTTCACGACCTTCCGCTCCGTGCACTGTCAGGCGAAAAGCCCGTTGCGCACGCTCGACCGCCTCGATGTCGCGCGCGACGGCGAAGCCATCGAGATACGGGCGTCGGCACGGTCCTTCCTGCACAACCAGGTGCGCTCGATGGTGGGCACGCTGAAGCGCGTGGGTGAGGGGGCGTGGACGCCGGCGGACGTGCGCGCCGCGCTGGAGGCGCGCGACCGTGCCGCCTGCGGACCTGTCGCGCCGCCCGACGGACTCTACCTCGTGCGGGTGGACTATGCCGCCGGCACGACTTCCGCGATGTAGAGCCCCAGCAGGGTCGACAGCACCAGTTCCAGCAGGATCGTCAGCACCACGATGCCGATCGTGACCGCGGTTGCGATGCCCGCGCCTTTGTCGAGCGTCGCGTTGGTGAGCCGCCAGAACATCACCGTCGTGAGGATGAACACCGCCAGCACGACGAGCGTGATCGTCTCCGCGTTCAGCCCGTCGGTCGAGGCGATGAGCGGAAGCGGAAGGGTCAGCCACAGGAGCAGCGCGGTCGACCAGTTGTTGGCGACGACGAAGGCCACGAAGCGGTCGGCGATGCCGAGCTGGCGCGCCAGCACCGCCAGCGCCACCAGCGGAACGATCCACTCGACCGCGTCGGAGATCGCGATGCGCAGGATGATCGACGGCGTGCCGCCATAGATATCGGGCGAGCGCGCCAGTTCGCTGGCAAGCAGGAACCAGCGCAGCGCCAGCGGCGGCAGCGCGACGACGATCGCGAAGAACGAATCCCAGAAACCGTCGGCGCTGATGTCGAGCAGCCGCAGGCCGTCCTTGCGGCCGTTCAGGAGGCGCCACGACCCGGTGAAGTAGCGCTGGACTTCGCTCAGACGCGGCAAGATCAGCCGAACCAGTCTTCGAGGAAACGCTGGTAGATCACCGTCAGCGTCTCCAGGTCTGCGAGCGCGACGCGCTCGTCCACCATGTGCATGGTCTTGCCGACGAGGCCGAAATCGATGACCGGGCAGTAATCCTTGATGAAGCGCGCATCCGACGTGCCGCCCGAGGTCGAGAGCACCGGCGTGCGGCCGGTGACCGCGGCGATGGCGCCGCTCAGCGTTCCCACGAGCTTGTCGTTGCTGGTGAGGAACACGTGGCTCGGGCGCTCGCGCCACACCAGGTCGAAATCGATGCGCTCCTTCTTGCCGGGCCGGAACTTGCGGCGGCTGGCGGCGCGGTCGAGCCGGTTGTGGATTTCCGCCTGCAGGCTTTCGGCGGTCCAGCTGTCGTTGAAGCGGATGTTGAACGCCGCCGTCGCCTTCTGCGGGATGACATTGGCGGCCGGATTGCCGACATCCATCGACGTCACTTCCAGATTGCTCGGCTGAAAATCCTTGGTGCCCGTGTCGAAGACAGGATGGATCAGCGCCTCGACCAGCGTGATCAACCCGCGCACGGGATTGTCGGCGAGTTGCGGGTAGGCGGCGTGCCCCTGCCGTCCGTTCACGGTGACGATGCCGGAGAGCGAGCCGCGGCGGCCGACCTTGATCGCGTCGCCAAGCGTTTCGGGATTGGTCGGCTCGCCGACGATCGCCGCGTCCCATGTCTCGCCGCGTTTCGCCGCCCAGTCGAGCAGCTTCACCGTGCCGTTCACCGAGGGGCCTTCCTCGTCGCCGGTGATGAGGAAGGAGACCGAGCCCTTCAGCGCCCCATGCGCCTCCACATGGCGTGCGACGGCGGCGACGAAGCAGGCAATGCCGCCCTTCATGTCGACGGCGCCGCGACCGTACATCTCCCCATTCGCGACCGCTGCCGAGAACGGCGGATGCGTCCACGCCGATTCGTCGCCGACCGGCACGACATCCGTGTGTCCCGCGAACATCAGGTGCGGGCCATTGCCGGAACGGCGGGCGTAGAGGTTCTCGACGTCGGGCGTGCCGTCTTCGCTGAAGGTCGGGCGCTCGATGGAAAAGCCGAGCGGCTGCAACAGGCTGGCAAGCGTGGTCAGCGCACCGCCCTCGGTGGGTGTCACCGACGGGCAGCGGATCAGGGCGGCAAGGTTTTCGGCGGGATCGGTAGGCAGGCTCATGGCGCGCAGGGATAGTCGAAAGGCCGCGGCCTGTCACGCCGGGCGAGGTCACGGATCCGCGTTGGGATAGAGGCGATTGACGTGCGGCCGCGCACATGCCGACATGAGCGCATGCTTCAATCAGGCACGCGCATCGCCATCGCTGGGGCAGGCAGCATCGGCTGCCACGCGGGCGGCTGCCTCGCTCTTGCCGGCCGTGCTGTCTCGCTGCTGGCGCGCCAGCGCATCGCCGACATGGTCAACACGCGCGGCATGGTGGTCGCCGATCTCGACCGTGGAGCGCGCAGCATTGCGCCCGGAGTGGTCGCCGCGACGGCGGACCCAGCGGCGGCACTGGCCGGAGCCGGGCTGGTGCTGGTGACGGTGAAGAGCGGCGATACGGCCGGGATCGCCACGCTGATCGCGCGACATGCGGAGCCGGACGCCGTTGTCGTCAGCCTGCAGAACGGCGTCGGCAATGCAGTGGCGCTGCGCTCGGCTCTGCCGGCGACGCAGCGTGTGGTGGCCGGCATGGTGCCGTTCAACGTGGTGCAGTCAGCGACGCCAGCCGGCGCGCTGCGCCTGCATCGAGCCACCAGCGGGACGACGCTCGTCGAGCATGGCGTGCCGGGGCTGCTCGAACTGCTCGCTGCTCCCGGCTTTCCGGTCGCCGCGCATCCCGACATGCCGGCGGTGCTGTGGGGCAAGCTGCTGCTCAACCTGAACAACGCGCTCAATGCGCTCTCCGGCCTGCCGCTCGCCGAGCAGCTGGCCGATCGCGAGTGGCGTCTGGTCCTCGCCACGCAGATGCAGGAAGCGCTGACGGCGATGCGCGGCGCCGGCATCCGGCCGGCGCAGGTCGGCGCGCTGAAGCCGGGCGTGCTGCCGCACATGCTGCGCCTGCCCGACTTCATCTTCCGCAAGCTTGCCCGGCGCATGCTGGCGGTGGATCCGGCGGCGCGCTCCTCCACCTGGGAGGACCTGAGCCGTGGGCGGCCGACCGAGATCGACGCGTTCCAGGGCGAGGTGATCCGCCTTGCGGCAAAAGCCGGAACCGCGTCTCCGCTGTCCCGGCTGGTGATGGAGCGCGTTCGCGCTGCCGAGGCTGTCGGCAAGGGTTCGCCCGGCCTGCAGCCGTCCGACCTCACGCTGCCGCGAGGCTGACGCCGGCATAGGTCCGGCGCTGGTTCAGCACGCTGGTGACGAGCAGCGTCAGGCCGAGTACCGCCAGCCAACCCTGCCACAGCACGAAGGCGATCGGGGCGACCTCGTAGGCTGGGATCGACGGGTTTGCAGCGTTCAGCATCTCGGTCTGCGCGACGAGCCAGAGCGGCACACTGATGGCGGGCAGCACGCCGAGCACCTTCCACAGGCCGGGCATGCGCAGGAAGGCAACGGCGATGCCGGCGGTCCAGACGAGCAGCGTCAGCTGGCCGAGATGTTCGCCGATCGCCACGCCGCCATACTGATGCACGGCCTGGAAGACGGCTTCGATGGCGGCCTTGCTGGCGTCGGACGTTGCCGGGTCGGCGTGTGCCGCGGCGAGCGGCGGTACGACGAACACCCAGCGGGCCAGACCGACGGTCTGGAACAGCGCGCTCGCCACGCCGAACAGCGTGGTGAAACGGTGCGCGTCGCCGGTCGCCGCCTGCAGCCAGCGCGAGATCGCCAGCGCCGCGAAGACAAAGAAGAATGCGGCGAGCGAGAAGCCGAACCAGGCGAAGACGAGGCTGGTGCCGCCGGCGTGGAAGGCGGCGAGGATGGTCGCCAC
>JBFXFO010000069.1:0-19378 GCA_050178915.1 Rhizobiaceae bacterium
GCGGTCGGTCATCCAGCCGAGCGCGCCGCAATTGGTCATGCGCACGCTGAGCGGCTTGCCGGTGCGCGGCATTGCGGGCGTGTAGAGCGGCGCCTGCGCCACCACCTCCCGGATCGCATCGACCAGCGCACCCTGCGTCGCGGGGTCGAAGAAGCAGGGCATGTGGCGGACGCCGCGCGGAAGGACGAGCATGGACGTCTAAAGATCAGTGACGGTCACTGGATCTTCTCAGGTTGCCCAGAAGCCCTCCCAGCCCAGCGTTTGCTGCGCAATGGAGCGGTCGAAGATTGGAAATGTCGTCGCTTCCGGAAAGCGCCGTCGGGACGATGTGGTCGATCTCCCAACCGTGCTCCGATTGGCGATTGCCGTGATCTGAATAGCAGAGGATGTTTCCAAAGTCGTCTCTGCGCCACTCAGTCTTGTCGAAGCCGACAATCTCATGGCCCTTCGACCAGACGGCTATCTTCCTGAATTGATCAAGACCGAGATCATACAAACTGCCGATGCCTGACATGACCTATCCCTCGATGAACCACGTCACAGTGACGCGTGCATCAATTCAGTAGGCCGATTCCAATTTCAGAGTCGAGCTGTCACTACAGATAGACACAAGAATGTGAACATAAAGAGAACAGGCACTACATATGGAGCCACTCACTCCGTCACCCGTCCGCGCATCTTCTTCACGGTCGAGCGGCCGGCCTTGCTCTGCAGCCGCCTCTCGACCGAGCCCTTCGTCGGCTTTGTCTTGCGCCGCGGCGGCGGTGGCGGCTCGGCCGCCCTGGCGACGATTTCCGCCAGCCGCTGGCGCGCATCATCGCGGTTGCGCTCCTGCGTGCGGAAGCGCCCGGCCTCGATGACGATCACGCCGTCCTTGGTGGCGCGACTGCCGGCCAGCGCCAGCGTGCGCTCGCGCACGCGCTCCGGCAGGCCGGCGGCGTTGGCCGCGTCGAAACGCAGCTGCACTGCAGTCGCCACCTTGTTGACGTTCTGCCCGCCCGGACCGGAAGCGCGGATGAAGCTCTCCGACAGGTCGCTTTCGTCGATGAAGACGCCGGGCGCGATATCGATGCGCGAAATGGCCACGGTCCCGCGGGCTGTCGTGCCCGTCCCTGATGATTCGGCAGCTTCGTGCTGCCCCTCACCTTTTACCCTCTCCCGCTGACGACGGGGAGAGGCAGGCGTCATCGCCCTGCGCGGGGCACGCTCCAGCCAAAAAAAGAGGGCCCGGCAAGCCGGGCCCAGTCTGATCACCATGGGGATGGTGAAGCTCTATTCGGCCGCGTCCTGCACGCGCGGGGCAGCACCCAGCACGGTGGCATCCACGTGGTTCTCGAATTTTGCGAAATTGTCGATGAACATGGAGACGAGGCGTTTCGCCTGGCGGTCGTAGGCAACGCCGTCGGACCAGGTCGAGCGCGGATCGAGGATGGCGCTGTCGACGCCGCCCACGGCGAGCGGCACGGCAAAGCCGAAATGCGGGTCGGTGCGGAACTCCGCGCTGGCGAGCGAGCCGTCCAGGGCGGCGGTGAGCAGCGTGCGGGTCGCCTTGATCGGCATGCGCTTGCCGGTGCCGAAGGCGCCGCCGGTCCAGCCGGTGTTGACCAGCCAGCAATTGACCCCGTGTTCAGCGATGAGCTGGCGCAGCAGGTCGCCATACTCCGAAGGGTGGCGCGGCATGAATGGGGCGCCGAAGCAGGTCGAGAAGGTTGCCTCCGGCTCGGTGACGCCGCGCTCCGTGCCGGCCACCTTGGCGGTGTAGCCGGAGAGGAAGTGATACATCGCCTGCGCCGGGGTCAGCTGCGCGATCGGCGGCATCACGCCGAACGCATCGGCGGTCAGCATGATGATGTTCTTAGGATGCGCGGCGCGCCCGCTGGCGCTGGCGTTCGGGATGAAGTCGAGCGGGTAGGCGCAGCGCGTGTTCTCGGTCAGCGAGCCGTCGTCGAAGTCGGGCACCCGGTCGGCGTCGAGCACGACATTCTCCAGCACCGTGCCGAAGCGGCGGGTGGTGGCGAAGATTTCCGGCTCCGCTTCCGCCGACAGGCGGATCGTCTTGGCGTAGCAGCCGCCCTCGAAATTGAAGACGCCGTGCTCGCCCCAGCCATGCTCGTCATCGCCGATCAGCGTGCGCGACGGATCGGCGGAGAGCGTCGTCTTGCCGGTGCCGGAGAGGCCGAAGAAGACCGCGGTGTCGCCGGCCGGGCCGGCATTGGCGGAGCAGTGCATCGGCATCACGCCGCGCGCCGGCAGCAGGTAGTTGAGCGCGGTGAACACGCTCTTCTTCATCTCGCCGGCATAGGCGGTGCCGCCGATCAGCACGGTCATGGTCGTGAAATTGACTGCGATCACCGTGTCGGTGCGCACGCCGTGCCGTGCCGGATCGGCCTTGAAGGACGGCAGGTCGATGATGGTCAGCTTCGGCACAAAACTGTCGAGCGCGTCGGCCTCGGGGCGGATCAGCAGGTTGCGGATGAACAGCGAATGCCAGGCGAACTCGGTGATGACCCGGGTCGGCAGCGCATTCTCCGGATCGGCGCCGCCGACCAGATCCTGCACGAACAGGTCGCGGCCCTTCGCATGCGCCAGCATGTCGGCATGCAGGGTGGCGAAATGCGCCGGCGACATCGGCTTGTTGTTGTCCCACCACACCGAGGCCTCGGTGCCGGCGTCGCGCACGACAAATTTATCCTTGGGTGAACGGCCGGTGTGCTGGCCGGTCAGCGCGACGATCGCGCCCTGCGCCGACAGCCTGGCCTCGCCGCGGCGGATGGCTTCCTCGTAGAGGGCGGCAGTTCCGAGATTGTAATGCACCGTGCCGGGCGCCGCGATCCCCGCCTCCGCCACGCCGTTGGCGGGATTGCGTTTGCCGATCTCAGTCATTCTTTCTCCCCCGCGGCTTGCTGCCGCTTGGCACGGAAACGGGTGCAGCACCCGGCTTCGTCCGGGGCGTTAACCCCGAAAACAGAAAAGCCGAACGATTTCAAATCATTAATCGATTTAAAGATTTTAGAATCTGTTTAAATCGTTTATATGTCGTTGCCGGGAGTGAGGGGTCTGGTGACAGGCGGTGCAGCAATCCGGGGACGGTTGCCGGCAAACCGCATTGTGACTTGCCTCACGCAAGCCCCGTGCTCTATGCCACATTTTGTACTCAATTTGTCCCCTTATACGCCTTTCCTCGAAGCAGGAAGGGACACCCGCTCATGAGGGAGCCGACTGAAATGGCAACGATTGCCCTGGTCGACGATGATCGCAATATTCTGACGTCTGTTTCGATTGCACTGGAATCCGAAGGTTATCGCGTCGAGACGTTCACCGATGGCGCCTCCGCGCTCGAGGGCCTGGCGGCGCGTCCGCCGAACCTCGCGATCCTCGACATCAAGATGCCGCGCATGGACGGGATGGAGCTGCTGCGCCGGCTGCGCCAGAAGACCGATCTGCCGGTCATCTTCCTGACGTCGAAGGACGACGAGATCGACGAGCTCTTCGGCCTCAAGATGGGCGCCGACGACTTCATCCGGAAGCCGTTCTCGCAGCGTCTGCTGGTCGAGCGCGTCCGCGCCGTGCTGCGCCGCGCCTCGGCCAAGGACCCGACGGCCAAGCCGGCCACGCAGCAGGCCCGCTCGCTCGAACGCGGCCAGCTGGTCATGGACCAGGAGCGCCACACCTGCACCTGGAAGGGCGAGGCGGTGACGCTGACCGTCACGGAATTCCTCATCCTGCATTCGCTGGCGCAGCGCCCGGGCGTGGTGAAGAGCCGTGACGCGCTGATGGATTCGGCCTATGATGAGCAGGTCTATGTGGATGACCGCACCATTGACAGCCACATCAAGCGCCTGCGCAAGAAATTTAAGGCTGTCGACGATGATTTCGACATGATCGAAACGCTCTATGGAGTCGGTTACCGCTTTCGCGAGGCTTGAGAGCCCCGCCCGGAGTCGACTCGCCGATGGCGATTGAAACAGCAGAACTGAGCAAGCAGGCGGCCCCGGTTTCGGGGCCGCGACGCAGAAGGAGCACGGTGACGGCGCGGCTGACCGCCCCGCTGCAGCGCTTCTTCGGTCACTACATCTTCTCCAGCCTTACCCGCCGCATCCTGATCCTCAACCTGGCCGCTCTGGGCGTGCTGGTGGTGGGCATTCTCTATATGAACCAGTTCCGCGACGGGCTGATCGATGCCCGCGTGGAAAGCCTGATGACGCAGGGCGAGATCATCGCCGGCGCCATCGCCTCGTCGGCGACGGTGGAAACCGACTCCATCTCGATCGATCCCGAAAAGTTGCTCGAACTGCAGGCCGGGCAGAGCATCGCGCCGGGCTCCGACCAGCTCGAGAGCCTCGACTTCCCGATCAATCCGGAACGCGTGGCGCCGCTCCTGCGCCGGCTCATCTCGCCGACGCGCACGCGCGCCCGCATCTACGATCGCGACGCCAACCTCCTGCTCGACTCGCGGCATCTCTATTCGCGCGGCCAGATCCTCCGCTACGAACTGCCGCCGGTCGAGGAACCGGTGGAGACCGAGCAGCCCGACCTCTGGGACCGCGTCACCAAGTTTGTCGCCGAATTCTTCCGCCAGACCGAACTGCCGGTCTATCGCGAGCAGCCGGGCGGCAGCGGTTCGGTCTATCCCGAGGTGATGACGGCGCTCACCGGCAGCCCGTCCACCGTGGTGCGCGTCAGCGAGCAGGGCGAGCAGATCGTCTCGGTCGCGGTGCCGGTGCAGCGCTTCCGCGCCGTGCTGGGCGTGCTGCTCCTGTCCACGCAGGGCGGCGACATCGACAAGATCGTCGCCGGCGAGCGCATGGCCATCCTGCGCGTCTTCGCGGTCGCCGCGCTGGTGGTCGCCATCCTGTCGATGCTGCTGGCCTCGACCATCGCCAATCCGCTGCGCCGGCTCGCGGCCGCCGCGGTGCGCGTGCGCCGCGGCTCCAAGACGCGCGAGGAGATCCCGGATTTCTCCGAGCGCCAGGACGAGATCGGCAACCTGTCGGTGGCCGTGCGCGACATGACGAATGCACTCTATGCGCGCATCGAGGCGATCGAGAGCTTCGCCGCCGACGTCAGCCACGAACTGAAGAACCCGCTGACCTCGCTGCGCAGCGCGGTCGAAACGCTGCCGCTGGCGAAGAAGCCGGAATCGCGCGACCGCCTGATGGAGATCATCCAGCACGACGTGCGCCGGCTCGACCGCCTCATCACGGACATCTCCGACGCCTCGCGCCTCGATGCCGAATTGCAGCGCGAGGATGCCGCGCGCGTCGACCTGAAGAAGTTCGTCGGCGATCTCGTCGCGGTGTCGCGCGATTCCAGCCGCAACAAGAAGGTCGTCGAGATCGAGTTCAAGCCCGAGCGGCTGCCGGCCGGCATCAAGGGCTACTACGTGCATGGCCACGATCTGCGACTCGGGCAGGTGATCACCAACCTGATCGAGAACGCCCGCTCCTTCGTGCCCGACGAGGGCGGCCGCATCACCATCACCCTGTCGCGCTCCGGCCGGCACAATCTGCTCATCGTCGATGACAACGGCCCGGGCATTCGCGCCGAAAACATCGACCGCATCTTCGAGCGCTTCTATACCGACCGCCCGGCGAGCGAGGCCTTCGGCCAGAATTCCGGCCTCGGCCTGTCGATCAGCCGGCAGATCGTCGAGGCGCACAACGGCACGCTCACCGCCGAGAACATTCCCGCCAGCAAGCCGGGAAGCATCAGGGGCGCGCGTTTCATCGTCAGCCTCCCGGCCGGAGATTGACCCCCCGACCGGCTCACGAGGGCAGCAACATCCACGCCACGGCCGTGGTCATCGGCACGCGCGGCGTGCTGATCGCAGGGCCGTCGGGCTCCGGCAAGACGATGCTGGCGCTCGAACTTGTCCGCCGCGCGCAGGCCGCCTGTCGCTTCGGACGGCTGCTCGCCGACGACCGCGTCTGGGTCGGGGCCAATGCCGGCCGGCTTCTCTGCCGGGCTCCCCGCGAGATCGCCGGACTGGCGGAAGTGCGCGGCTTCCGGCCGGCGCCCGTGCCGCACGTCGGCGCTGCCGTCATCGACCTTCTCGTGCGGCTGGTCCCGGCAGCGCAGGCGCCGCGCATGGCCGACGATGCGGCGGAAACGATTGCCGGCTGCGACCTTCCGCGCCTTGATCTGCCCGAACGGCACTGTATAGCAGCCGCTCTCGCGATCGAGGCTTGGCTTTCCGCCTGCGGCCGGTCGCAGGCACCGGGGTGATCCGCGCGGATCGCCGAAGGGATTTGAGTTGCAGCGCGTCAGGGTTCCGCCGGAGCGGAACGCGCCCGAGGGTTCAAGAAAATGTCACGGCCATGTGCGCCGCGTCAGTTTGGGCTTGTCAACGGCCCGCGCCTCGACAAGATTGCGCACCTGCCGCGGGACCGGCGCCTGAGCGCGTTCGCAATCGAACAACAAGACCAATGTACGCGTGAGTGGGTGGTGACTGGAGTCGGGACATTATGATCGGAATCGTGCTGGTAACGCACGGACAGCTCGCTTCCGAGTTCCGCAATGCCGTTGAGCATGTCGTCGGGCCGCAGGAAGACTTCGAGACGGTCGCGATTGGCGCCGACGACGACATGGAGCAGCGTCGTCAGGACATCGTCGAGGCAGTCGGCCGCGCCGATACCGGCGCCGGCGTCGTCATCCTCACCGACATGTTCGGCGGCACGCCGTCCAATCTGGCGATCTCGGTAATGGAAGCAGGTCGCGTCGAGGTGATCGCCGGCATGAACCTGCCGATGCTGATCAAGCTGTCGAGCGTGCGTCGCGGCGACAATCTGGTGCAGGCGGTGCAGGAAGCGCAGGGCGCCGGCCGCAAGTACATCAACATCGCCAGCCAGCTTCTGAGCGGAAAGTGAGCGCCCTGGTGGACAATCCCGAGACGATTGTCCGCGACTTCGCGATCATCAACCAGCGCGGCCTGCATGCGCGCGCTTCCGCCAAGTTCGTCCAGCTCGCCGGCAGCTTCCAGGCCGACATCACCGTCGAGAAGGACGGCATCTCGGTCGGCGGCACCTCGATCATGGGGCTGATGATGCTGGCGGCCAGCCCCGGCTGCTCGGTGCGCGTTTCCGCCACCGGCCCGGAGGCCGGCGAGGCGGTCACGGCGCTTGGCGCGCTGATCGCGGCGCGCTTCGGCGAAGAGGCCTGAGCTCCGCCCAGCCGCTACTGCCGGCCGCTCTGCTCCTGCACGTACTTCTTCCAGACCAGATCGGCCTCGACCCTGGCGAGCGCCGCGTCGAGCACGATCGTCTTCGCCGCCGCCGCCGCCGTCAGATCGTCGCGCAGGTCGGGGGCGAACGGGTCGCCGGCGGCCGAGGCCACCAGCGCCAGCGACAGCGCGCGGGTGAAGTTGCGCGGCACGCCGCGGCCCTCATAGTAGTCGTAGGCGAGCGCGCGGTAGGCGTCGGCATCGAACCCCTCGAGCGAGGCGCCCTTGCTGCTGGCGCCGTGCTGTTCGAAGAACGTCGTAGCCGCGCGCTCCGCGCCGAGCACGGCTTCCGGCGTCAGCTGGGCCGTCACGGCGGACAGCGCCGCGTCGCTGACATTCGTGTCCAGCGCCCGCGCCACCAGCAGGTAGCCGTAGAAGCTCGCCATCTCCGTTGCCGGCAGAGCCGGCGCGGCTGTCGTGCCGAAGGAGACGCCAAGCGCCCGCACGCTCTCGACATCGCCCGAGGCTGCCAGCGCCATCAGCTTGCGCGCTCCGTCCTCACGGTTCTGCGGTGCGCCGACGCCCGACACCAGCGCACTGGCCTCGGCCGCCGACCCGGCAGCCGGCGGTGCCGGAATCGGCATGGCAAAACCCTTGGTCACCGTCGGGTTGAGTTCATTGATGAGCGATTCGTCCAGCCGGTTGACCATGGCGATGCGCTGCAGCGGGATCGGCCGCGCCGGTGCCAGCGTGACGCGGATGGCGTCCTCGTCCTTGATGAAGGCTTCGACGACCTTGGCCCAGCCGGTGATGCGCTGCTGCATTTCCGGGCTGCCGCCACCGCCGAGGCTGGAGAGGACCTGCTGCGCCACCGTTGCCGGCAGGCTGAGCAGGTAGGCCTTCAACTGGTCGGGCGTACCGCCGCCACGCTCGGACGCGATCTTCAGCGCCAGCGCCATGAAACCCTTGTCCTGATAGGCGACCGTCGCCCCCATGAGCGAGCCGCTCACATTGTTGGCGCCGGTCACGTCGCCATAGGCAAGGTCGGCCATCGGCACCAGCACGTGCAGATCATCGATCGTCGCCTGGCCGGTGATGGCGCCAATGCCGTCGAGGTCATAGCGCATGGTGACCTCGTAGCTGCTGCGCGAACCGTCGAGTTTCACGCCGATCAGCACGTCGCCAGTGATCTTGTCGCGCCCGGCGGCCTTCAGCGTATCGAGAACCGGCGGCGGCAGGTCGAGGCCCCGCGTGTCGATCTCGAAATCCTCCAGCGCCAGCGATCCGAGATCGAGGCGCATGCGGCCGATCTTCACATCCACCGGGTCGCGCTGGACGTGCAGGCCTTTCACGAACAGCGTGTTGGTCACGGCGTCGTAGGCGCGCCGCTCATAGCTGATCTCCGCAACGCTGCGCGTGCTCTGGACGATGAGGTCGAAGATATAGGGGGTGATCGGCATGACGAAGCGGGCCACCGCCTCGTCGACCGGGAAGATGAGATCGCTGGCGCGCGTGGCTGTCGTCTGCACGGCGAGACCGGCGATCGTGGCGGCCGCCAGCGCGCTGCGCATCGGCTTCATGAAGCGGGTGAGGGACATGCGGCTTGCCTCCGGTTGTGACGCGACACTGCCCGAACTGCCGCTGTGGCAGCAAGAGCCACTTTCTTCCGGGCGTGCACTCTCTCCCAGACTGACAAAACGCATAAAGACTTCTTTATATCCCATTGCCGGGCGGCTGCCGATCTGCTAGTCAGCCGCCCATTCCGCCGCGAGCGCCGCCGCCGCGGCCCGAAATCCAATCCCGCAGGAGCGCCACGATGCCGGGTACGAACGACTACAAGGTTGCAGACATTTCGCTGGCCGACTGGGGCCGCAAGGAAATCGAGATCGCCGAGACCGAGATGCCCGGCCTGATGGCCGCGCGCGACGAGTTCGGCCCCAGCCAGCCGCTGAAGGGCGCACGCATCACCGGCTCGCTGCACATGACCATCCAGACCGCGGTGCTGATCGAGACGCTGAAGCATCTCGGCGCCGACATCCGCTGGGCCTCGTGCAACATCTTCTCGACGCAGGACCACGCCGCCTCGGCCATCGCCGCCGCCGGCATCCCGGTCTTCGCCGTGAAGGGCGAGTCGCTCGAGGAATACTGGGACTACACCGACAAGATCTTCCAGTGGGCCGATGGCGGCACCTCGAACATGATCCTCGACGATGGCGGCGACGCCACCATGTACATCCTGGTCGGCGCGCGCGCCGAGGCGGGCGAGGACGTGCTCTCCAACCCGCAGTCGGAAGAAGAGGAATACTTCGTCGCGCAGGTGAAGAAGCGCATGAAGCAGTCGCCCGGCTTCTTCACCAAGCAGCGCGAGGCGATCCGTGGCGTCACCGAGGAGACGACCACGGGCGTCAACCGGCTCTACCAGCTGCAGAAGAAGGGCCTGCTGCCCTTCCCGGCGATCAACGTCAACGACAGCGTCACCAAGTCGAAGTTCGACAACAAGTACGGCTGCAAGGAATCGCTGGTCGACGGCATCCGCCGCGGCACCGACGTGATGATGGCCGGCAAGGTCGCCATCGTCGCCGGCTACGGTGACGTGGGCAAGGGCTCGGCCGCCTCGCTGCAGGGCGCCGGCGCCCGCGTGAAGGTCACCGAGGCCGACCCGATCTGCGCGCTGCAGGCTGCCATGGACGGCTATGAGGTCGTCACCATGGACGACGCCATCGGCACCGCCGACATCGTCATCACGGCCACCGGCAACAAGGACGTGCTGACGCTCGACCACATGCGCAAGCTGAAGGACATGGCGATCGTCGGCAACATCGGCCACTTCGACAACGAGATCCAGGTCGCTGCGCTGCGCAACCTGAAGTGGACCAACGTCAAGCCGCAGGTCGACATGATCTCCTTCCCGGACGGCAAGCGCATGATCCTGCTGTCGGAAGGCCGCCTGCTCAACCTCGGCAACGCCACCGGCCACCCGAGCTTCGTGATGTCGGCGTCCTTCACCAACCAGGTGCTGGCGCAGATCGAGCTCTACACCAAGCCGGGCAAGTACAAGAACGAGGTCTACGTGCTGCCGAAGCACCTCGACGAGAAGGTCGCCAAGCTGCATCTCGACAAGCTCGGCGCGACCCTCACCAAGCTGTCGGACGAACAGGCGTCCTACATCGGCGTGACCCCGAGCGGCCCGTTCAAGTCCGAGCATTACCGCTACTGATCGGCTTTGCGCCGTCTTCCCAAGCAGAAAGGCCGGGCATTTCGCCCGGCCTTTTTGCATGGCGCGCTGCTTCACGCCGAATCTGCCACCCGCTATTGTCGGGTGATTCGCGTGGCTGCCGGTCCGGGGCGGGACCGGCCCGTGCGATCGCAGGCGGAACGCCTACGTGCGGCGGAGAGGTAAACAGCACATGCCGGGCGCAAACCCGCGCCGGACCGGGCAGGCCCCTTCCGGCGGTGGCAAGGATTCCAGCGGCACATGGATGCGCCGCGGCCTCGTCGCGGGCACCGCGCTGGGCACGCTCGGGCTCGCGCCTCTCGCGCATGCGCAGGATGGCGCCGCGCTGCCCTGGTCGCTCGGCTCGCTGGAGGTCATCCAGCTCGCCATGTTCGCCGGCGTCATGGGCGCCGCGCTCCTGTCCGCCATCTGGATGATCCGCGAGCGTGCCCGCACCGCCGCCGAGAACGATGCGCTGCGTGGCCGCGTCGCCGACCTCGGCAGCGCGCTGCAACGCTCCGAGGCGTTGCTCAACCTGCGCGACCAGCGCGTCATTGTCTGGGGCAGCGACAACGGCAAGCCGGAACTGGTCGGCGCGCTCCCGCGCGAGACCGGCGTGCCGGAAGACCGCGCCGCCTTCCTCGCCTTCGGACGCTGGCTCAATTCCCGCTCGGCGTCGGCGCTCGAAAACGCCATCGCGGTGCTGCGGAGCGACGCCACCGCGTTCGACATCGTGGTCGAGACCGCGAATGGCATTCCGCTCGAGGTGCATGGCCGCAAGACCGCGCACAATGTCTTCGTGCGCTTCGTCTCGCTTTCGGAGACCCAGCAGCTGCAGGCGCGGCTGAAGCTGGAAAACCAGCGGCTGGCCTCCGAGTACGAGACCTTGCTCGGCCTCGCCGATGCGCTGAAGACGCCTTTCTGGATGCGCGGTGCCGACGGGCGCCTCAAATGGGTCAACCGTGCCTATGCCGAGGCGGTCGAGGCGCCGGAGCCGGCAACGGCGCTGCGCGAGGCGAAGGAGTTCCTTGGCACGCCGGCGCGTGAATCCATTGCCCAGCACCACGCCCAGCACACCGTCTTCCAGCAGAAGCTGTCGACCGTCGTGGCGGGCGACCGCCGCGTCTACGCCGTCACCGATTTCGCCGGGCCGGAGGATTCCGCCGGCATCGCGGTCGACCTGTCCGAGGCGGACGCGGTGCGCGCCGAATTCGAGCGCACCGTGCGCAACCACGCCGACACGCTCGACCAGCTGAACACGGCGGTCGCCATTTTCGATGCCGACCAGAAGCTGCGCTTCTTCAATCAGGCGTTCCAGAAGCTGTGGGATCTGGAGACGTCGTTCCTCGACAGCGCCCCCGACAATGCGCTGGTGGTCGACCGCCTGCGCTCCGACGGCAAGCTCGCCGAACAGCCGGAATGGCGGCGCTGGAAGGAAAGCCTGCTCTCCGTCTATCGCTCGGTGGAATCGCAGGAACACTGGTGGCACCTGCCCGACGGGCGCACGCTGCGCGTCATCGCCAACCCGCAACCCAAGGGCGGCGTCACCTGGGTGTTCGAGAACCTGACCGAGCGCATCGATCTCGAAAGCCGCTACAAGACGGCCGTGCGCGTGCAGGGCGAGACGCTCGACAATCTGAACGAGGGCGTCGCCGTGTTCGGGCCGGATGGCCGCATCCGGCTGTCCAATCCGGCCTTCCCGCTGCTGTGGGGCATCGACGCGACCATCGCGCAGCCGGGCACGCACATCTCCGCCGTCCGCGCCGCCGCCGCCAGCCTTTCGACGGACAGCCCGTGGCCTTCCTTCGTCGCCGCCGTCACCGGGTTCGATGACGAGCGGCGCGACCAGAGCGGCCAGGCCGAACTGAAGAACGGCACCATCCTGCGCTTCGCCGTCATCCACCTGCCGAACGGGCAGGTGATGATCACCTTCGTCGACGTGACCGACAGCGTGAACGTGCAGCGCGCCCTGAAGGACAAGAACGATGCCCTGCAGCGCGCCGACCAGCTGAAGAACGACTTCCTGCAGCACGTTTCCTACGAACTGCGCTCGCCGCTCACCAACATCATCGGCTTCACCGAGCTGCTTGGCCTGCCTGGCACCGGCCCGGTGAACGAGCGGCAGCGCGAATACATCGACCACATCGGATCGTCGTCGGGCGTGCTGCTCAACACCGTCAACGACATCCTCGACCTCGCAACCGTCGACGCCGGCATCATGGAGCTGGACATCGGCGAAGTGCGCGTCGAGCAGGCCATCGCGGCTGCCTCGGAGCTGGTGGCGGAACGGCTGCGCGAACATGCGATCAGCCTCGACGTCGATGTATCGCGCGCGCCGGCGAGCTTCAGCGCCGACGAGAACCGCGTGCGTCAGGTGCTGTCGAACCTGCTCAGCAACGCCGCCAACTACGCGCCGGAAAACTCCACCGTGCGGCTGACCTGCGCGGTGGCCGGCGATGCGGTCGAATTCTCCGTGCATGACGACGGACCGGGCATGGCGCCGGAGGTGCTCGACACCGTCTTCCGCCGCTTTGAATCGCGCCCGAATGGCGGCCGCCGGCGTGGCGCCGGTCTCGGCCTCTCCATCGTGAAGAGCTTCGTCGAGCTGCATGGCGGCAGCGTCGCCATCGATTCGCGTGCCGATCGTGGCACCACCGTCACCTGCCGTTTCCCGCTCGCCCCGCCGGCCGGCATCCGCCAGGCGGCGGAATGAGCGCAGACGTGGCGGCAGCCGCGATCCAGCGCGATCTTGTCGACGAGGCTGCCACCGTGCGCCTCGGCGAGGACATCGCGGCGGTGCTGCGGCCCGGCGACGTGCTGGCGCTCGAAGGCGACCTCGGCGCCGGCAAGACGACGCTGGCGCGCGGCCTGATCCGCGCGCTGGCAGGCGACCCGGAGATGGACGTCCCGAGCCCGACCTTCACGCTGGTGCAGGCCTATGAAGGCCGGCTGCCGGTGGCGCATCTCGACCTCTATCGGCTGTCGTCGCCCGACGAACTCGACGAACTCGGCCTCGACGAGGCGCTGTCGGCCGGCGTGGCGATCATCGAGTGGCCCGACCGCGCCGGCGACCGGTTGCCGGCTGACGCCATCCGCATTGAACTTGCCGAAGAGGGCGAAGGCCGCGCGGTCCGCATCGACGGCCCGCAGCCGGCGATGGCACGACTTGGCCGCTCGCTTGCGGCGCGTGATTTCCTCGCCCGTGCGGGCTTCGCCGGCGCCCGCCGTGCGCCGCTGGGCGGCGACGCCTCGGCCCGCCGTTACGAAGAAATTCTCGTCGAGGGACAGCCGCTGCGGCTGCTGATGGATTCACCGCCGCTGGTGCTCGGGCCGCCGGTGCGCGACGGCAAGGCCTATGCCGAGATCGCGCACACCTCGCGCACCGTCGCCGCCTTTGTCGGCATGGACAATCTGCTCGCCGACGCCGGCGTCACCGTGCCGGAGATCGTGAGCGCAGACCTCGAAGCGGGCTTCCTGCTCATCGGCCATCTCGGCCATGACGCCTTTCTGGTCGACGGCAAGCCGGTGGCCGCGCGTTATGCCGCCGCCGCCGAACTCTTGGCCGACATGCATGCGAGGCAATGGCCTGACCGCGCGCCTGTCGCGCCGGGCATCGAGCACGTCATCCCGCCTTTCGACCGCGATGCGATGATGATCGAGGTCGACCTGCTGCTCGACTGGTACATCCCTCATGCCACCGGAAAGCCGGCTAATGACGAGCTCCGCGAGCGCTTCGCGCGCGAATGGAACGCGCTGTTCGACGGCCTCGCACCGAAGGAGCAGGGCATCCTGCTGCGCGACTTTCATTCGCCCAACCTGATCTGGCGCGATGATCGCCACGGCAACAGCCGGCTCGGCGTGCTCGACTTCCAGGACGCGCTGCTCGGGCCCACCGCCTACGACGTCGCCTCGCTGGCGCTTGATGCGCGGGTGACGGTGCCGCCCGACATCGAGCGTGCCACCGTCGATGCCTACGTCGCTGCCCGGAACGCGCAGGGCAAGGGCTTCGATGTTGCGGGCTTCGAGGAAGCCTGCGCGATCATGGGCGCGCAGCGGAACTCTAAGATCCTCGGCATCTTCGTGCGGCTGAAGGAGCGCGACGGCAAGCCGCAATACCTCGCGCATCTTCCCCGCATCCGCGACTACCTCGCGCGCTCGCTCAGCCATCCTGCGCTGGCCGGTCTGGCGGCGCTCTATCGCGACATCGGCGTGCTGGAGGTCGCATGAGTTCCACCGGGACGATCGGACCCAAGACCGCGATGGTGCTTGCCGCCGGGCTTGGCACACGCATGCGGCCGATCACCGACCGCATCCCGAAGCCGCTGGTGGAGATTGCCGGCCGCACCCTGCTTGATCGCGGTCTCGACAACCTCGTCGAAGCCGGCGTCGAAACCGCGATCGTCAATGTCCATCATCATGCGGAGCAGCTGGTCGCGCACGCGAAGACCCGCAGCGATCTGCGCGTCATCATCTCGGATGAGAGCGACACGCTGCTCGACTCGGCCGGCGGTGTGATCAAGGCGCTGCCGCTGCTCGGGTCCGCCCCCTTCTTCCTGCTCAACGCCGACACCTTCTGGATCGACCGGGACGGCTCGAACCTGCAACGCATGGCGCTTGCCTGGGACGCAGCGCGCATGGATATTCTGCTGATGCTCGCGCCGCTTTCCGCCACCACCGGCCATACCGGCAACGGCGATTTTCTTGTCGCCGCAAACGGAACGCTGGCGCGTGCCGCCGGCAGCCCGGACGGCCTGGTCTATGCCGGAGCCGGCATCCTCGACCCGGGACAGTTTGCCGGCGCGGCGGTCGAGAAGGTTTCGCTCAACCGCTACTTCGACCGTGCCATCGCTGCGGGCCGGCTGCACGGCTTTGTCATGGACGGCCGCTGGATCACCGTCGGCACGCCCGACGCGATCCCGCTGGCCGAACAGGCCGTCGCAGCGGCAGAGGGGCGATGAGCCGGCCGGCACCGCGCGTCTTCACCATTCCTCCCGGCGTGCCGTTCCTGCGCACGCTCGCCGAGGCGCTGCTTTCTGGCCGGCTGGTGCCGGAGTTCGCGCCCGGCGGCGACCCGCTGCGCGCGGCCGATGCAACGATCTACCTGCCGACCCGCCGTGCCGCGCGCGCGCTGCGCAGCGTGCTGGTTGATCTGTCGGGCGATCGCTCCGCCGCCATCCTGCCGACCATCCGCGCCCTCGGTGAGTTCGACGAGGACGCCGCAGACTTCACCGGCGTGGCCGAACTGGAACTCCCGCCGCCGATATCCGGCAGCGAGCGGCTGATGCTGCTGGCGCCGCTGGTGCGGCTGTGGAAAAGCCGCCTTCCAGCCGACGTCGCCGCCAATTACGGCGAGCAGGTCGTGGTACCCGCATCGACCTCGGACGCCATCTGGCTGGCGCGCGATCTCGCCGCGCTGATGGACGAGGTGGAGACCGAAGGCTCCGACTGGTCGCGGCTGGAAACGCTGGCGCCTGCCGAACTCGCCGGCTGGTGGCAGGTCACGCTGCGCTTCCTCGACATCGTCACGCGTGCCTGGCCGGACGTGCTGACCGCGCGCGACCGCTCCAACCCGGCGGCCTACCGCGCCGCCCGCATTCTCGCCGAAGCCGGACGGCTGGCGCGCCAGCCGCCCGAGGGCCCGGTCATCGCGGCCGGCTCGACCGGCTCCATTCCGGCGACGGCCGAACTGCTCGCCACCATTGCCCGCCTGCCGCACGGCGCCGTGGTGCTGCCCGGCTTCGACGGCGGCATGGACGCGGATGCGTGGGAAGCACTGCATCAGGAACCGCTGGCGCCGCCCTCCTTCGGTCACCCGCAATACGGCCTGGCGAAGCTGGTCGGCAGGCTTGGGCTGGCGCGCGACGAGGTGGTCGAACTGGCGCAGGCATCGCTCCCGCTTGCACGCCGCCGGGCAGTGCTCGCCGAGGCCATGCGGCCGGCCGAGACAACGCATCGATGGATCGACAGCCGGCGAACCATGTCGGAGCCTGACCTCGCCTCCGCGCTCGATGGCGTGACCCTGATCGAGGCAGCAATCGAAAGCGACGAGGCGCTCGCCATCGCCATCGCGCTGCGCATGGCGGTCGAGGATCCGGCACATACGGCGGCGCTCGTCACCGGCGACCGCAATTTGGCGCGGCGTGTGGCGGCGGAACTCAAGCGTTACGGCATCACCGCCGACGATTCGGGCGGCTCGTCGCTTGCCCACACGCCGGCGGCAGAGCTGTTCGTGCTGATGCTGGAAGCGGTGTTTCATCCCGGCGATCCGGTGCCGGCGGTCTCGCTCCTGAAGAACCCGCTGCTGCAGCTGTCGATGCCGCGTGCCTCGGCTCGCAGCGCCGTCGAAACGATCGAGCTGATTGCGCTGCGCGGCGGCACCGGCAGGCCCGACATCTGCGAGGCTGCGGCGCTGTTCGAGGAACGCTTCGCCCGCCTTGCCGGCGAGAGGCGCCAACCGTTCTGGCTGGACCGCATCAATGCATCCCGCATGGCCGAGGCGCGCAGGCTGCTTGAGCGGCTCGGCGAGGCGCTGGCGCCGCTGGCGGCATTGCGCGCCAGCGGCATGCTGCCGCTGAAGTCGCTGCTGGAAACCAGCATCGCCGCTTTCGAAAAACTTGGCCGCGATGAGAATTCCAGCCTCGCCGCGCTGTATCAAGGCGATGCCGGCGAGCGCATGGCTGACTTCCTGCGCGACCTGCTGGCAGCCGACGCCGACCTCGATGTCGGAGTCGGTGAGTGGCCGGACGTGTTCGCCGCGCTGATCGCGCCGGAGGTGGTGAAACCACGCCCCGGCGCCGACCAGCGCGTCTTCATCTGGGGCTCGCTGGAAGCGCGCCTGCAGCACGTCGACACGCTGGTTGTCGGCGGCCTCAACGAGGGCATCTGGCCTCGCCGCGCCGACACCGACCTGTTCCTCTCGCGCGGCATGAAGCTGGGTCTGGCGCTGGAGCCGCCGGAGCGCCGCATCGGCCTCGCCGCGCATGACTTCATGATGGCCTTCGGCGCGCCACAGGTGATCCTGTCGCGCGCTGCGCGCGTCGGTGACGCGCCGTCCGTCGCCTCGCGCTGGCTGCAGCGGCTGCTCGCTTTTGCCGGCCCCGGCGCGGCAGAGGCGATGCGGGCGCGTGGCCGCCACATGATCGAACTCGTGCGCGCCACCGACCGCATCGATCGCGGCAAGAGTTTTCCGCGCCCCAACCCGAAGCCGCCGCTGGCCAAGCGCCCGAAGCGCTTTTCCGTGACCGAGATCGAGACGCTGCGTCGCGACCCCTATGCGATCTACGCGCGCAAGGTGCTCGGCCTGCATGCGGTGGAACCGTTGCTGCGCGACCCGGGTGCCGCCGACCGCGGCACCATGTTCCACGAGATCCTGCACCGCTTCACCGCCTTCGGCGTCGATCCGCGCGTGGCCGATGCCGAGGCGCGGCTGCTCGGCGTTGGTCGGCAGGTGTTCGATGAGGCAGCGCTGCCGACCGATGTCGACGCCGTCTGGTGGCCACGCTTCGTCAAGCTCGCGCCCGCGATCATCGAGTGGGAGCGTTCGCGCGGCGGCGATGCGACGCGTCACGCCGAAGTCTCGGCGAGCGCGACTGCCGTCGGCCGCACCGGCGTGCAGCTGTCGGGCAAGGCGGACCGGATCGACGTCCGCCGGAACGGGGTGGCCGACATTCTCGACTACAAGACAGGTTCGAACCCCAGCAAGGCGCAGGCTCATACGCTGCTGGCGCCGCAGCTCTCGCTCGAAGGTGCGCTGCTGGCGCGCGGCGCGTTCGGCGAGATGGGCAAGCTGACGCCGGCCGACCTCGCCTATGTGCGTTTGCGCGCCAAGGGTGAGGTCGAGGAAGAAAGCATCCTGCAGCTCAAAGGCAGCCTTAAATCGGCCGGCGAACTGTCGAACGAGGCGTGGGCGCGGCTCGATGCGCTGCTGCAGCACTACAACGGCAAGGACACCGGCTATCTGTCGCGGGCGCTGCCCTTCAAGGTCAACGAGACCGGCGACTACGATCATCTCGCGCGCGTGCTCGAATGGTCGGCCGGGCCCGAAGCGGACGAGTTCGAATGAAGCCGCGCCGCATCATTCCCGAGGAAACCCGGCGGCTGCAGACCGAGGCCTCCGACCCCGCCAACTCCGCCTGGGTGTCGGCGCATGCGGGCTCGGGCAAGACGCATGTTTTGGTGCTGCGTGTCATCCGCCTGCTGCTCGCTGGCACCGACCCGTCGAAGATTCTCTGCCTCACCTACACGCGCGCCGCCGCATCGGTGATGGCCAACCGCGTTTTCCGCGATCTGTCCGCCTGGACGATGCTGGATGATGCCGCCCTTGCCGAACGTCTGGCCGAAGTCGAGGGCGCGCCGCCTCCGGCACAGAAGCTGAGGCGCGCCCGCCGTCTGTTCGCGCAGGCGCTGGAGACGCCAGGCGGCCTGAAGATCCAGACGATCCATGCCTTCTGCGAGGCGGTGCTGCACAAGTTTCCGCTTGAGGCGAACATCGCCGGGCATTTCGAGATGCTCGATCCCGAGATGGAAGCGGCGCTTTTCGCAGAGGCGCGCCGGGACATGATCAGCGGCACCACCGCCGATGAGAACCGCGCCCTCAACGAGGCGTTCGCCGCCATCCTGACGCGCGCCGGCGAGTACGGGCTCGACATGGTGCTGCAGGAGATCGTCGCGCGTCGTGACGATTTGCGCGCCTTCATCGAGGCCGGCGGCGCCGAAATGCTGAACGAGGAGTTCGGCTTTGCCGAGACCGACACGGCGGCAGGCATCGCCGCGCAGGCGTGGCCGGTGCCGGGTTTCTCACCGGCCCGTCTGGCCGACCTCATCGCGCTGGCGCGCCGGCACGACGCGGCGCAGACGCTGGACAAGCTGCTCGAACCGGCGGCCATCGCCTTTGCCGAGGCCGACCCCGAGCGCCGCCTGCGCAAATTGCGCGAGGCCTTCTTCAAGGCCGACGGCGATCCGTATAAACCGACGATCTTCAAGAAGGCGCTGCAGGCCGCCGAGCC
>JBFXFO010000070.1:0-18982 GCA_050178915.1 Rhizobiaceae bacterium
CATTTCCGGCGCGATCCAGCACCTCGCCGGCATGAAGGACTCCAAGGTGATCGTGGCGATCAACAAGGACGAGGAGGCGCCGATCTTCCAGGTGGCCGACTACGGCCGGGTGGGGGACCTCTTCACCGTGCTGCCGGAACTCGAAAAGGCGCTTTGACGCAGCAGCACACGCACTAAACTCAAGGGCCGGGATGGACAGACGCCATCCCGGCCCTTTAGTTTGCGCTGCACAAAAACAGGGCACAGCCCGGCGGGATAAGAGATGACCAAGATCGCGACGGTAGGCATCGTGGGCGCTGGCCAGATGGGCAGCGGCATAGCGCACGTCTCGGCACTGGCCGGCTACAAGGTGCTGATGTTCGACGTCGCCAAGGGCGCGAGCGAGAAGGGCATCGCCACCATCAATGGCAACATGGCCCGTCAGGTCGCCTCCGGAAAGCTCGAGGAGCAGGTGCGCAAGTCGGCGATGGACCGCATCGGCGTCGCCCCCGAGATGAGCGACCTCGCCGGCTGCGACCTCGTCATCGAGGCTGCGACCGAACACGAGGAAACCAAGCGCAAGATCTTCGCGCAGCTCTGTCCGGTGCTGAACCCGGAAGCGATCCTCGCCACCAACACCTCGTCCATCTCGATCACTCGCCTCGGCTCGCAGACCGACCGGCCGGAGCGCTTCATCGGCATCCATTTCATGAATCCGGTGCCGCTGATGAAGCTGGTCGAGCTGGTGCGCGGCATCGCCACCGAGGACTCCACCTTCGAGGCGGCCAAGGCCTATGTGAAGCAGCTCGACAAGACGATCACCGTCGCCGAGGACTTCCCGGCTTTCATCGTCAATCGTGTGCTGATCCCGATGATCAACGAGGCGATCTACACGCTGTACGAAGGGGTCGGCTCCGTCGAGGCGATCGACACGGCGATGAAGCTCGGCGCCAACCATCCGATGGGCCCGCTGCAGCTCGCCGATTTCATCGGCCTCGATACCTGCCTGTCGATCATGCAGGTGCTGCATGACGGCCTGTCGGACTCCAAGTATCGCCCCTGTCCGCTGCTGGTGAAATATGTCGAGGCCGGCTGGCTTGGCCGCAAGACCGGCCGCGGCTTCTACGACTACCGCGGCGAGCATCCCGTCCCGACACGCTGAACGCGGGTGAATGCCGGGCCGCCGGCATTCAATGTCATATCATTGAATTGAAGCTCGATCAGGCCGCCACGCGGCCGCGTCCGGCTGCCTTGGCCGAGTAGCATGCGGCGTCGGCTGCGGCGATGATCTCGTCTACCGCCTGCCCTTCCCGCAGCATCGGCGCGACACCGGCGCTGGCGCCGACCGCATGCAGCTGGCCGCGCCAGGTGAACTCCAGCCCGCGCAGGCGGTCGACAAGGCGCTGCGCCAGTATGTGCGCCGCAGACGGCGTGGCGGAGCGGAAGATGATGGCGAATTCGTCGCCGCCGAGACGCGCGGCAATGTCGCCGGGCCGCAGCGTGCGCCGGATGATGTCGGTCACGCGCTTCAGCAGCTCGTCGCCTGCGGCGTGGCCGGACGTGTCGTTGACGGCCTTGAAGTGGTCGAGGTCGAGATACACCAGCTGGTGCTGGCCGCCGTCGCGCCGCGCCTCGTCGAGCAGCCGTCCCATCGCCTTCATGAAGCTGGAGCGGTTGAACAGGCCGGTGAGCGGGTCGTGCGCGGCCTGGTATGCGAGTTCGCGCTGCAGGGCGCGCGCGTCGGTCATGTCCTGGAAGACGATCACCGACCCGCCGAACTCGCCATGCTCGCTGACGATCGGCGAGATGACCTCGCGGATGGAGCAGCGTGTGCCGTCATGGCGAACCAGCACGGCGCGGCTGTTGTGCTCGACCTCGCAGGTGATGCCGTCCTCGGCGCGTGGCGAGAGGTATTCGCCGGAATCCTCGTCGACCGACAGGTAGAAATGATCGAGGGGCTTGCCGACCGCAGCGCCGGCGGAGACTTTGGTGAGCCGCTCGGCGATCGGGTTCATGAAGGTGACGCGGTTCTCGGCGTCCGTGCAGATCACCGCATCGCCGATCGACTGCAGCGTGACGCGCAGGCGTTCTTTCTCGTCGGCCAGAAGGGCAGCGGAGTGAGCGAGACGCTGCTCGGTTTCCTTGCGCTTGGTGATGTCGGTCAGGGTGCCGATGGCGCGCACCAGATTGCCATCGCTGTCACGCTCGAAGATCTTGCCGCGGTCGAGGATCCACATCCAGTGACCGGCCTTGTGGCGCATGCGGAACTCGGCCTCGAACTGCTCGGTCTCGCCAGCCATGTGCGCCTTGTCCGCTGCTTCGACCATGCCCTTGTCGTCGGGATGGATCATGGACAGCCAGCGGTCGGGGTCGCCGTCCAGTTCGCCCGGCTCGTAGCCGAGCATGCACGTCCACGTCGCCGAATAGATCGTGCCGCCGCGGCGCATGTCCATGTCCCAGACACCCTGCCCGGCACTGGCGAGCGCGAAATCCCAGCGGTTCTCTGCTTCCGCGATTGCCGCTGCCGAGCGCTTGCGGGCGTCGATGTTCTCGATCTGCGAGACGAGGTGCAGCGGCGCGCCAGTCTCGGCGTCGCGGATGACGGAACCTGAGAGGCGCGCCCAGATCGGCGTGCCGTCCTTGTGCAGGTAGCGCTTCTCGAACCCATAGGTCGTGCAGCCGCCGGCGCGCACGCTCTCCAGCGTGTCGCGACCGATCAGCTGGTCTTCCGGATGGGTGATGTCGAATAGGTTGCGGCTTTCCAGCTCCTGCCGCGTATAGCCGAGCATGTCGGCGAAGGCGCTGTTGGCCTCGACGATGCGGCCGTCCAGCGCGACGATTCCGACGCCTATCGAGGAATCCTGCATGGCGCGGCGGAACCGTTGCTCGCTCTCCGCAATCAGCCGGCGGTCGAGCGCAAACTGCTCGAACATCAGGCCGGCGAGAAAGGGGAACACGCAGATGATCGCGACGGCGGTCTGGTAGCCGTCGGCCTCGCCGGCGAAACGTTGCAGAACGACGACGTCGCCGCGAATCGCAGCGCCGATCAGGGCCCAGCCGGTGATGGCGCAGACGATGGCCAGCGGCAGCGGCTTGTTGCGCGCCGCGGCAAGCGCCAGCGGCCCGCAGGCGATGACGAACGGGAAATCCACATACAGCGTCGCCAGCACCCCGGTCGTCGCGCACACCGCGCTCCAGAACACCAGCCGCACGGGAGCCCAGCCTTTGAACATGGCAAGCGCGCGCGCCTTGGTGACGTAGAGCAGCACGGGCAGCAGCAGCGCAAAGGCAAATGCGTCGCCGGCGATCCAGCTTTGCACCGTGTCGACCACCGACCAGCCGTAGAAATGGTTGGTGAGCAGCGCGAGCGTGAGCGCGGCGACGGCTGGACCGGCAAAGCCCGTGGCGACAAGCGTCATGCCATAGGACGACACGCCCTCGCCCGTGCCGTTCCACAGGCGGAAGCGGCGCACCAGAAGCAGCCCGACGCTGATGCCGACCATGTTGGTGCCGGCGAACAGCAAGGCCATCGGCAGCGTGTTGGAGCCGAAGAAATTGGCTGCCAGCGCGCCTGTCGCAGCTGCAAGGAGAGCGGGCACAAGCGGAATGGAGGGGTTGCGCAGCAGAAGCGCGACGGTGAAGACGTTGGCCGTCCACAGGCAGATGCGCTGTTCGTCGAGCTGGAAATAGCGGATCGAGATCGTCGCGGCGGCGCAGTAGCCCACCGCGATGATGATGAGGAGCGCCCAATGGCGGCTCCCGGCCTGCTTCAATTCCATAAAACCCAAGTTCCCGCCCACCCGGTCGGAACGCCCATATCAGCCAAACCTCACGCAGGTGCGCTTAAGGAATGGTTCTCCCGTCCGGCTGCCGCCCCTTCGGGCAGCCGGCGGGCGGGCGCATGGTTAAGGAAGGGTTTCCGAAGCGGAAGCAACGGACCTTTCGGCCATGTTCTAACGTGCGTTAGAACATGTCGGAAATGGCGTTATAACCCGGTTATAACTTCATGACCCCGCCCAAGCGGCGGATCAGCTGCCGAGTGCTGCCTCGACGAGGCGTTTGGCGTCGGGGCCGGCCCAGTCGGCGGGGCCGTTCATGTTGGCGAGGAGGCATCCCTCGGCATCGATCAGCAGGGTGACCGGCAGGCCAAGCGCCAGCGACCGGCGCTTCAGCTCGTTGAAGATGCCGAGCGTGTTGTCGCGGTAGTAGCCGAGGGCGGTCACGCCGATCTCCTCAAGGAACTTCTTCGGCTTCGCGTCGTCGCCATTGTCGACGTTGACGGCGAACACCTCGAACGTATCGCCGCCCATCTCCTGTTCGAGCGAATCGAGCATCGGCATCTCTTCGCGGCAGGGCACGCACCACGTCGCCCAGAGATTGAGCAGGACCGTGCGGCCCTTTGCGTCGGCGAGCGTCATCGGCTTGCCGTCGGGCCCGTTGAAGGCGAGTGTGGAGAGCGACTGCGGTGGATCGGCCGCAAGCATGGCGGCGACGTCGCCAGTGGCTGCCGCGGCAACCGCCTTGGCCTTGTCGGCCTTCGCCGCGCAGGCTGCATTGGCCGCATCGACCGGGCCGCCGTTGCCATTCTGGCCGGCGGTCACGTATATGGCCACCGCCCCTGCAATGGCGCCAGCCACCGCCGCGAGGACAATCGGCCGCCAGGCCGGAAGAAGATAGCGCTTGCGCTCAGACATTTGCTCGAACCCGGAACGCGGTTAGCACGATGAACGACACCAAGGCCAGCAACCAGATGTGGGGCGGGCGATTCGCCACAGGACCGGCCGCGATCATGGAGGCGATCAATGCGTCGATCTCCTTCGACAAGCGCCTGTATGCGCAGGACATCGCCGGATCGATCGCGCATTCCGAAATGCTCGCCGCGCAGGGCATCATCACGGCAGCCGACCAGAAGAAGATGGCGAAGGGGCTGAAGCAGATCCTCGCCGAGATCGAGGCCGGCAAGTTCGAGTTCTCGACCCGGCTGGAAGACATTCACATGAATGTCGAGGCGCGGCTGGCCGAACTGATCGGCCCGACCGCCGGGCGGCTGCACACGGCGCGCTCGCGCAACGACCAGGTGGCGGTCGATTTCCGCCTGTGGGTGAAGCAGGAACTGGCGCGCGCCGCGGAAGCGCTGAAGGGCGTGATCGCCGCGCTGCTCGACAAGGCCGAGGCCCATGCGGCGACCGTCATGCCCGGCTTCACGCACCTGCAGGCGGCGCAACCGGTGACCTTCGGCCACCACTGCATGGCGTATGTGGAGATGTTCGGCCGCGACCTCTCGCGCGTGCGCGACGCGCTCGAACGGCTGGACGAGAGCCCGCTCGGGGCAGCGGCGCTTGCCGGCACCGGCTATCCGGTAGACCGCCACAGGACGGCAAAGGCGCTCGGTTTCCGTGAGCCGACACGCAATTCGCTCGATTCCGTTTCAGACCGCGACTTTGCGCTGGAGTTCCTGTCACTCGGCGCCATCTGCGCCACGCATCTGTCGCGGCTGGCCGAGGAGATCGTCATCTGGGCGACGCCGCAATTCGGCTTCGTGCGCCTGTCTGACAGCTATTCGACCGGCTCGTCGATCATGCCGCAGAAGAAGAACCCCGACGCCGCCGAACTGGTGCGCGCCAAGACCGGCCGGATCAACGGCCATCTGATCGGCCTGCTGACCGTCATGAAGGGGCTGCCGCTGTCCTATTCGAAGGACATGCAGGAGGACAAGGAAGCGGTGTTCGACGCCGCCGACACGCTGGCGCTGATGCTTGCCGCGATGGCCGGCATGGTGGCGGACATGACCATGAACGAGGACGCGATGGCGAAGGCGGCGGGCGCCGGCCATTCCACCGCGACCGACCTTGCTGACTGGCTGGTGCGCGAGGCCGGCCTGCCGTTCCGCGACGCCCATCACGTGACCGGCCGCGCCGTGGCGCTGGCGGAAGCGCGCGGCACCTCGCTCGACCGGCTGCCGCTGGCCGAATTGCAGGCGCTCAACGCCTCGATCACCGACGACGTCTATTCGGTGCTGTCGGTGCAGAATTCGGTGAAGAGTCGCAAGTCCTTCGGCGGCACCGCGCCGGCCGAGGTGAAGAAGCAGGTGCGCTACTGGCGCAAACGGCTGAAGACGGCATGACGATCTGGGCACTGGCTTGCATCGTATGAGATAGGTATATCTCGCCTGCGCGATGTTTCCCGCGCACGCGCGTCACGATCACGGAAGGCTCGATGCCGGTTTCAAGACTGCTCACCGCCCTCGTCCTTGCCGCCGCCGTCGTGCTGGTCGGCTGCGGACGCCGTGGCCCGCTCGATACGCCCTACCAGGCCAAGGTCGACGCCCGCAAAGAGGCCGAGCGCAACAAGGAACCGCTGCCACCCGAGCCGACCCCCCCGGTGGCGGACAAGCCGTTCATTCTCGACGGCCTGCTGTAGATCGCTCCACCGGTGTCATCGTGAACCATTTCCAGTATCGCGACGCCGTGCTGCATGCCGAGGACGTCGCCATCCCCGACATTGCGGCAGAGGTGGGGACGCCCTTCTACTGTTATTCGACGGCGACGCTGGAGCGGCACTATCGCGTGTTCGCCGAAGCGCTGTCCGGCCTCGACACGCTGATATGCTACGCGCTGAAGGCGAATTCCAACCAGGCGGTGGTGAAGACACTGGGCGATCTCGGCGCCGGCGCCGATGTCGTCTCGGAAGGCGAACTGCGGCGCGCACGCGCCGCCGGCATCCCGCCATCGCGCATCGTCTTTTCCGGCGTCGGCAAGACGGCCGGCGAGATGGACTACGCGCTTGCCGAAGGCATCCACTGCTTCAACGTCGAATCCGAGCCTGAGCTGGAAATGCTGTCGGCACGCGCCGTCGCCGCCGGCAAGACCGCCCGCATCTCGATCCGCATCAACCCGGATGTCGATGCGCGCACCCACAAGAAGATCTCGACCGGCAAGGCCGAGAACAAGTTCGGCATCGCGTGGCAGCACGCCCGCCGCGTCTATGCCCGCGCTGCCGCGCTGCCGGGCCTCAAGGTCGCCGGCATCGACACGCATATCGGCAGCCAGATCACCGAACTTCAGCCCTTCGACGACGCCTTCGCGCTGCTCGTCGAACTGGTCGGCACGCTGCGCGCCGACGGTCACGCGATCGAGCATGTCGATCTCGGCGGCGGTCTCGGCATCCCCTATCGCGAAGACAACGACCCGCCGCCGCTGCCCGAGGCCTATGCATCGATCGTTCGCAAGCACGTCACCAAGCTCGGGCTGAAGGTCGTGCTCGAGCCCGGCCGCATGATCGTCGGCAATGCCGGCATCCTGGTCAGTTCGGTCGTCTTCGTGAAGGAGGGCGACGCCAAGAACTTCGTCATCGTCGATGCGGCGATGAACGACCTGATCCGCCCGACGCTCTACGACGCCTTCCACGAAATCCGCCCGGTGGCGCAGGCACCTGTCGGCGCGCCGCGCATGGTGGCCGACGTGGTCGGGCCGGTGTGCGAGACGGGCGACTTCCTCGCGCTCGACCGCTCCCTGCCGCGCCTCGGCCCCGGCGACCTGATCGCAGTGAGTACGGCGGGTGCCTATGGCGCCGTGCAGGCGGGAACCTACAACACCCGGCGGCTGGTGCCGGAGGTGCTGGTGAAAGGCGACCGCTTCGCCGTGGTGCGCCCGCGCCAGACCTACGAAGAGCTGATCGGCCTCGACCGGCTCCCGGACTGGCAGCTCTAACCAACGCTGACAAAGCATCACGTTTGCGTGCGGCCGCCTCGCCTTCGCCGCACTTGCTGCTATTCTCCCGGCGGAGCCGCACCGCAGACGCCGCGGCTTCCGAAAGCAGGCGAATGACCGGAAGGCCCATCCAGGACCAGAAGCTGCCCTTTGCCGGAAGGCTGGCGCGCACGCGACTGGTCACCCGCCTCGCCATCATCTTCGAGCGCCTCTGGCCGCTGGCCCTGCCGCTGCTGCTGGTTGTCGGCCTGTTCCTGAGTGTCGCGTGGCTCGGCCTCTTTCGCGCGCTGCCCGACCTGGCGCGCTACATCGTCGCCGGCGCCTTCGGCGTCGCAGCGCTGGTCGCCCTGCTGCCGCTGCGCCGCTATCGCAACCCGGCAGGCGCCGAGGTTGACCGCCGCATCGAGCGCGCCAACGCGCTGGTGCACAACCCGCTCGGCGTACAGACCGACAGGCCGACCGGCCGCGAGGATGCGTTCAGCCAGGCGCTCTGGCGCGAGCACCAGCGCCGCATGGCGGCGCGTCTGGGCGGGCTCGGCGAGGACCTGCCGCGCACCGGCGTGCCGGAGCGCGACCCCTGGGGCCTGCGTGCGGTCGCCGCCCTGCTGCTGGTCGTCGCCTTCGCGTTTTCCTTCGGCTCCTTCGGCGGCCGCGTATCGGACGCCTTCAGCGCCGCGCCGACGGCCGCGCCCGTGCCGCCGCGCATCGACGCCTGGGTCACGCCGCCTCCCTACACCGGCAAGCCGCCGATCTTCCTGACCGCCGAAACGAATGCCGGCGCTGCCGTCTTCACCGTGCCCGAGGGCTCCGACGTGACGCTGCGCGTCACCGGCGGCTCCGGCACCGAAACGCTGAGCTTCACCGACGCCAGCGGCAACATGCGCGAGCTGGCGCCGCCTGCCGGGCCGGAGGGCAAGACGCCGCAGCCGGCCGCCGCGCCTGCCCCCGCCGGGACGGCCGCAGCCAGCCAGTTCGCCGGCAAGCTCACCGCCGACGGCGTGCTGGCGCTGCAATCCGGCGACGACGAACTGGCACGCTGGTCCTTCGCGGTGACGCCCGACGCGCCACCGACCATACGCTTCCTCGCCGAACCCAAGCGCGCGGTGAACGGCTCGCTCGAACTGCAGTACGAAATCGTCGACGATTACGGCGCGGCCTCGGCCGGGGCGCAGTTCTCGCTGGCCACGCCGCCGGCGCCGGGCGCCCGTCCGCTGTATGGCGCGCCGGAGATGCCCTTGACGCTGCCGCGTCGCGACAAGCCCGCCGCCAAGGCGACGCGCGACCTCACCGAGCATGTCTGGTCGGGCGTGCCGGTCAGGCTGACGCTGAAGGCGACAGACCATGCCGGCCACGACGCGGTGAGCGATGAAAAGACCTTCACGCTGCCGGAACATCCGTTCAGCAACCCGCTGGCGAAGTCGATCGTGGAACTGCGCCGCATCCTGTCGCTGGACGCCAACCAGAAGCGCAAGGTGCTGGAACTGATCGACGCGATCACCCTGCGGCCGGAAGACACGATCAACAACCCCTCGCACTATCTCGGCATCATGAGCGGCCGTTCGCGCCTGAAGCTGGCCGAGAGCGACGAGCAGCTGCGCGAGGTCGCCGACTATCTGTGGGAGATGGCGCTGGCCATCGAGGATAGCGGGCTGACCGACGCAGAGCGGCGCCTCAAGCAGGCGCAGGAGGCGCTCAAGCAGGCGCTCGAGAACGGCGCCAGCGACGAGGAGATCGAGAAGCTCATGCAGGAGCTTCGCCAGGCGATGAACGAATTCCTGCGCGAGTTCGCCGAGCGCGCCAAGCGCGATCCGAACATGGCGAAGAACATGCCGCGCGACGGGCAGGAGCTGCGCCAGAGCGACCTCGAGAAGATGCTCGACCAGATCGAGGAAATGGCGAAGTCGGGCAACCGCGACGCGGCGCAGGAGATGCTGTCGCAGTTGCAGCAGATGATGGAGAACCTGCAGGCCGGGCGCCAGCAAGGGCAGCAGGGCCAGCAGAACTCCGAGATGCGCCAGCAGATGGACAAGCTGGGCGAGATCATGCGGCGCCAGCAGGAGCTGATGAACGAGACGTTCCGCATGGACCAGATGCAGCGCGACCAGCAGCAGCGCGGGGATCGTGGCGGCGAGCGCGGCGACGAGCAGCAGCCGGGCCACGGCCAGCAGCCCGGCGAAGGCCGCCCGATGACGCCCGAGGAGTTCGCCGAGGCGCTGAAGCAGTTGCAGGAGGGCCAGGGCCAGCTGCAGCAGGACCTGCAGGGCCTGATGAAAGGCCTCGAAGGCATGGGCATCCAGCCCGGAGAGGGGTTTGGCGAGGCCGGCGAGGCGATGGGCGAAGCCGAGGGCTCGCTCGGCGAGGGCCAGAGCGACCGCGCCACCGGCGAGCAGGGCCGCGCGCTGGAAGCGCTGCGGCGCGGCGCGCAGGACATGATGCAGCAGATGCAGCAGGCGCAGGAAGGCGATCAGGGCGGCGGCGAGGAAGGCGGCAGGCAGCAGAATGCCGATCGCGACCCGCTCGGCCGGCCGCGCGCCACCGACGGGCCGGATTTCGGCGATTCCGTCAAGGTTCCCGACGAGATCGACGTGCAGCGCGCGCGCCAGATCCTCGACGCCATCCGCAAGCGGCTTGGCAACACGCTGAGTCCGGCGATCGAGCGCGACTATCTCGAGCGGCTGCTGCAGTCGCGCTAGCGGTGGCAGCCTCCCCGGCTGCGGATCAACTTCCGACTCAACGTCTTACAATCATTCAACTTTGCATTTTGCCGACTATCGGAAACGATGGAACCATGACAGTTCCGTGACAGTTATATCCTGCCTGTCACGGAGTTCCCCCCGCCTTGACGATCGACGCGGACGTTTCGCGCGCGAATGATGCGCTCGTGCCTGCGCGCCGGCATTCCGCCGCGACGCGGACGCTTCTGTCGTTCGCATTGACGCTGCTGGCAGCCGCCGCGCTCTCGCTCATGATCGAAGTCGTTTCGCGCGGTTCGGTGCGGGAGGCGCTTGCCTTCTTCGCCGATGCCGGCCGGCCGGGTGTGGCGACGATCGCGCTGTTTGCGCTGGTCATCGCCCTGCTCGACGCGATCATCGGGCGTGCGCATGCGGGCCTGCTGATCGTTGCGCCGATCATGCTGATCCTCGCTTTCGTCGACTCGCAGAAGGCGTTCTATCTCGGGGACCCGCTCTACCCCTCCGACATCCTGTTCGTGAACCAGATCGTCGAACTGATGCCGCTGCTGGTGCGCGAGCGCCCTTTGCAGGCCGTCGGTTTTGCCGCCGCGGGCATCGCCGGCATCGTGCTGCTCGTCATGGCCTGGCGCTGGACACGCTCGCGGCTGCCGGGCATCCCGCGGCTCGGCCGGCTGTCGCGCCTCGCCATCGCCGCGCCGGTGCTGTTCGGCTTCTTCGGGCTGATGGACTACGCGACGTTCTCGTGGACGCGCGACCGTCTCGGCATCCTGCCGATGATGTGGGACCAGCGCGAGAACTACGCCTACAACGGCTTCACGCTGGCCTTCGCGCTCAACGTGCCGATGGCCAAGGTCGATGCGCCGGACGGCTATTCGGCCGAGGCGATCGAGGGCGCCGTGCGGCCGGCAGCAGCGATGACGCTGCCCACTGAGCGCCCCGACATCATCGTGGTGATGAGCGAGTCCTTCTGGGATCCGGCCCGGCTCCCGGGTGTGACGATCACGCCCGATCCGATCGCCGACGTACGCGCCAACCTCTCCGGCCACGTCTTCTCGCCCGAGTTCGGCGGCATGACCGCGAATGTCGAGTTCGAGGCGCTGACCGGCTTCAGCAACGCCTTCCTGCCCTATGGCAGCATCCCGTATCAGCAGTATGTGCGCGAACCGGTGCCGTCGCTGGCCACCTTCCTCGGCGCCCAGGGGTACGACACCCTCGCCATCCACCCGTTTGCCGGATGGTTCTGGAATCGCGCCAAGGTCTATGCGGAATTCGGCTTCGACCGCTTCCTCTCGGAAGAGAACCTGCCGGCGATGGCGAAGCGCGGTCCGCTCGTGTCGGACGCGGCGCTCACCGAAGAAATGATCAGGCAGGCCGAGGCGGCCGACAAGCCGCTCTTCATGTTCGCCGTCAGCCTGCAGAGCCACGGTCCCTACGAACCCGGCCGCTATGACGACGCCACCCATACGGTCGATGCGCCGGTCTCTGACTGGGCAAAGGCCTCGATCACCACCTATGCGGAAGGCGCGTCGGACGCCGACGAGAGCCTTGCGCGGCTGATCGAATGGGCGTCGAAGCGCGAGCGGCACACCGTCATCGCGTTCTTTGGCGACCACCTGCCGCCGCTCGGCCCCGTCTATGTCGAGACCGGCTTCCTGCCCGAGCCCGTCGCCGCGCGGCGCGGGCCGGCCGGCGAGATGGCGCTGCATCGCGAGACGCCACTGGTCGTGTGGTCGAACCGCGACGGCCCCGTGCGCGACATCGGCACCATCAGCCCCGCCTTCCTGCCGCTGCACGTGCTGCAGGCGGCCGGCATAACGCACCCGTTCTATACGGACTTCCTCGCCAGCGTGCGGCAGCGCTTCGCGGTGGTCGACCGCTACCTGCTGCTCACGCCGGACGGCACGGCGCAACAGGACTGGGCGACGGCGACCGCGCTGGACCCGGCGCTGCAGGCGTATCGCCTGATCCAGCACGACATGATCTTCGGAAAGCAGTTCGGAAAGGAAGGGTTGTTCCCGCGGAAGGCGACCGAGCCCGGTCCGCCGGTGGCGACGCTGCCCGCCTACACGCCGTTCCCGGCTACGCCGGAATCCGCGCCGGCGACGCCAGAGCCCGCTCGACCCGGCTCCGGATTTCGGCCAACGTAAACGGCTTCTGGATGACATCGAGGATGATGCCGTCCAGGCTTTCGGCGCGCTCGCGCTGGTCGGCATAGCCGGTCATCAGCACAATCTTGAGGCCGGGAAACCTGCGCGCAGCTTCCTGCGCCATTTCGATGCCGTCCATCTCCGGCATGCGGATGTCGGAGACGACGAGATCGTAGGCGCCGGCCGCAGCCTCGATGCGGGTCAGGCCCGCGGCACCGTCGCAGCTGATCTCGACCTGATGGCCGGCGCGCTCCAGCGCCCGCGCTGAAAGCACACGTACGGACTCATCGTCTTCAACAATCAGTATCTTCGCCATGGCGCTACGAATGCGCCGGAAAACCTTTCGGTTCCCTGAAGGCAACAGCGCCCGACGCTGACCGAATGCCGCGTCCGGCTCAGGCGTCGCCGCGCACCACGCCGACGAACGGAAGCTCGCGGAAGGCATGCGCCACGTCCATGCCATACCCGACGACGAAATAGTCGGGGCACTCGAAGCCGACGAAATCGGCGGTCAGGTCGGTCTGCCGGCGCGTGTGCTTGTCGAGCAGCACGGCGATGGAGACGCTCTTCGCGCCGCGCGACAGCATGAGTTCGCGCGTGAACTTGAGCGTCTTGCCGGATTCGAGGATGTCGTCGATGAGCAGCACGTCGCGGCCGGCGACCTCATTGTCGATGTCGCGCAGGACACGCACTTCGCCGCTGGTCGTGCCGGTCCCGTAGCTCGATATGAAGATGAACTCGACTTCGGGCGACAGGCCGGTGTCGTGCATGGCCCGGATCAGGTCAGCCGCGAAGATGAACGAGCCCTTGAGGATCGAGATGACCAGCAGGTCGTGATAGTCGCGCCCGGCGATGTCCTTGGCGAGTTCGAGATTGCGCCGCGCGATCGTCGACGCACTGAACAGGACCTCGATGTCCTTATCCCTCACCACCGGCATTGGCGCTGCCTTCCCTGAAGCTCACTGCAACGGATTTCACTCCGTCCTTAGGCACTTCGAGGCGGCTGGAAAAGTCGAAACGCTGGCCGGCCGGCAGCGACCGGTCCGATGTCCCCAGCTTGTAGCGCGTGACACGCCCGTCATGGCCGGCGACGCGGATTTCGATGCCGGGCAGCATCGCCGCACCATTGCCTTCGTTGACGGCGGCGCCATCGACCTTGAGCACCGGCCGCCCATGCGTGCCGATGACGCTGGTGCTGACATCGACAATGCGCAGCGTCGCGGGGGCAATGGACCCCGCGCTTCCGGCGGCGTCGTCGCGCAGCAGCGCGTGTCCGCCCGACACCCAGAAGGCCGAGAAGACCAGCGACAGGCCGACGCCCCAGAACACCGGCCCGCCGCGCGTGGCCGCGGCTCCCGCCTGCGCCGCGTGGCGCAGCGAACTCATCCCCGCAAAGGCAGGGCCGGCGCTGTCGGTTTCGGTGCGCGGCAGGATGCGCGACTCGGGTGCATCGACCAGCGTCTCGTATTCGACGTCGATCACGTCGGCGGCGCGCGCAAAGCCTTCCGGCGCCGCGGCGGCGGCAGTCATGATTTCGCCGGAAACCGGTCGTGCTCTCGACGCCTCGGACATGCGCGCGCAATCCTCTCGATCTGATACTTTTCGGTAAACCGAAATGGTTAATGCTTCCTCGCGGCGACCGCGAATTAACCGGGAGTTAACCATGCGCGCCGAAGGTCCGGCGGTGATCCACCCGCGCCGCGGGTGGGCATGTTCCGTGAACGCCTCCCCTCTGGAAGCCCGGTCGTGATCAGCTTCGAGAATGTCGGCCTGCGGTATGGAATGGGTCCGGAAATCCTCCGCGACATCTCATTCCAGATACCGAAAGGCTCGTTCCAGTTCCTGAGCGGCCCGTCGGGCGCCGGCAAGACGACGCTGCTGCGGCTGCTGTTCCTGGCGCTGAAGCCGACGCGCGGGCTGATCACCGTGTTCGACAAGGACCGCGCCCGCATCTCGCGCGCCGAACTGCCGCATCTGCGCCGCCGCATCGGGGTGGTGTTCCAGGATTTCCGCCTGCTCGACCACATGACGACCTACGAGAACGTGGCGCTGCCGCTGCGCGTGCGCGGGCGCGAGGAGGCGAGCTACCGCCGCGACGTGCACGAGCTGCTGCAATGGGTGGGGCTGGGCGAGCGCATGAACGTGCTGCCGCCGGTGCTGTCGGGCGGCGAGAAGCAGCGCGTGGCGATCGCCCGCGCGCTGATCGAGCAGCCGGAGATCCTGCTCGCCGACGAGCCGACCGGCAATGTCGATCCGCAGCTGGCGCGGCGGCTGCTGCGCCTGTTCCTCGAACTGAACCGGCTCGGCACCGCGGTGGTGATCGCCACCCACGATGTCGGATTGATGGAGCAGGTCGAGGCGCGGCGCATGGTGCTCTCCGGCGGCCGGCTCGAGATCTACGATGAATGAGCGCGCCGAAACCGTGCCGGCGCCGCCGCAGGACGTGCCTGTCGGCTATGTGCCGCCGCCGCCACGACGCAAGCTGGCGCCGATCGTGCCGCAGGAAAGCGTCGCCGGCCGCGCGCTGATCTTCGTCATCGCCATCATGACCTTCCTCTCCTGCCTCACGCTCGGCGCGGTGACGCTGGTGCGCGACACGGCGTCGGTGTGGCAGAGCCAGATCGCGCGCGAGGCGACCATCACCATCAAGCCGGCCGACGGCATCGACATGGAGCCGACACTCGCCGCCGCCGCCAAGATTGCGCGCGGCTTCGCCGGCGTCACCGATGCCAGGGTGGTCGACCGGGCTGCGACGGCGCGCCTGCTGGAACCGTGGCTGGGCAGCGGCATCAACATCGACGAACTGCCGGTGCCGCGGCTGGTGATCGTCACCATCGACCAGTCGCGGCCACCCGATTTCGCCGCCATGCGCGCCATGCTGCAGGCCGACCTGCCGACCGCCTCGCTCGATGACCACCGCACCTGGGTGGACCGGCTGGTGACCATGGCGGGAACGACCGTGACGGTCGGCATCGCCGTGCTGGTGCTGATGCTGTCGGCGACGGTGCTGTCGGTGGTGTTCGCGACGCGCGGCGCCATGGCCGGCAACGGCCATATCATCGAGGTGCTGCATTTCGTCGGAGCCGAGGCGCGCTTCATCGCGCAGCAGTTTCGCTGGCATTTCCTCGTCACCGGCCTGAAGGGGGCGGTGGCCGGCGGCGTCGCCGCCGCGCTCGTCTTCGTGCTGTTCTCGTTCTGGTCGTCGCGCAACATGGCGACGCCCGAGGCCGACCAGGCGACGGCGCTTTTCGGCAGCTTCGGCATCGGCGTCGACGGTTATGCCGGGGTTGCGCTGGTCGTGCTGGTGATCTCGGCGCTGACAGCCGCGACGTCGCACATGACGGTCGTCACCTACCTGACCGACCTCGAACGCCGCCAGCCGGACGGCGCCTGAGCATCACGAATGACGACAGGCTGCAATGGTATTTGTGCGGAGCGCCCTGCAAACAGGCCGCGCGGAGACGCATTTTGCGGGCAGGATAGCCGCACATGACGTTTTCGCACGCCTCACCTCGGCTGGAACCGACTGGCTTTTCCGGCGCGACGCAGCCGGCCGCGCGCGCGCGCCGCGGCATCTGGCGCGTGCTGCGCTGGACCGCCGCTCTGTGCCTCGCCGGGATCATCGCGTTCGGCGGCGGCTTTGGCTGGTTCGCCGAGCATGTGAGCAGGATGACCGCGCCTGACGGCGAGCAGCAGGCCGACGCCATTATCGTCCTGACCGGTGGCCATGCGCGCATCGACGCGGCGGTGGAGCTTCTCAAGAGCGGCAAGGGCAAGCGGCTGCTGATCAGCGGGGTGCATCCCTCGGCCGGACGCAATGCGCTGAGCGCCGTCACCGGCAGCGACCCGCAGCTCTTCGCCTGCTGCGTCGACATCGACCATGCGGCGCTCGACACGATCGGCAATGCCGAGGAGAGCGCCAAGTGGGTGACGGACCACGCTTACACGCGCGTCATCCTCGTCACCAACAACTACCACATGCCGCGCAGCCTGCTCGAGATGCGCCGCATGATCGGCGGCGTCGAGGTGATCCCCTACCCGGTCGTCACCACCCGCATCGACCGTGGCGAATGGCTGACCCAGCCGGACACGCTGCGCGTGCTGTTCACCGAATACATGAAGTACCTCGCGGCTCTGGCGCGCGGCGCCCTCCCGGGTGCGCCGCATCTCGAAATGCCGACGCTGCACGCCTCGGCCGAGTGAGCCGTTTTCCTTTTGCGAAGCCGTGGTGTAACGGAGGGCACATCGTCCTCCTGGCACCCGCATGACCTTCGTCCGCTCGCTGGCCTTCAACGTCGCCTTCTATGTCAGCCTCATCGTCCAGATGATCGTCTGGACGCCGTTCTATTTCCTTGCCCCGCGCAAGATCGCGTGGTTCGTCCCGAAATTCTGGGCCCGCACCTGCACATGGCTGCATGAAAAGATCGCCGGCACGAAGAGCGAGATCACCGGACTGGAAAACATCCCGCCCGGCTCGTTCATCCTGGCGCCAAAGCACCAGTCCTTCTGGGACGCGATCGCCTTCTTCCCGCTGCTCGACGACCCGCTCTACATCCTCAAGCGCGAACTGACCTGGATTCCCTTCTTCGGCTGGTACGTCATGAAGATGCGCATGATCCCGGTGAACCGCGGCAGCCGCGCCAAGGCCCTGAAGGACGTTGTGGCGGCGACGAAGGCGGAGATGGCCCGCAACCCGCGCCAGCTGATCATCTATCCGGAAGGCACGCGCCGTGCCGCCGGCGATGCGCCGGCGTACAAGTACGGCATCGTCGAGATCTACAACCAGCTGCAGCTGCCGGTGGTGCCGGTCGCGCACGCCGCCGGCCTCTACTGGCCGCGCCGCCAGTTCATGCGCTATCCCGGCACGATCAAGGCGCGCTTCCTGCCGCCGATCCCGGCAGGGCTCGGCCGCGAGGAATTCATGGCGCGCCTCATCTCCGAGACTGAAACTGCCTGCGACGAGGAGCTGGTGGCTGCCGCCACCGGACCCAACCCGCCGCCGCTGCCGCCGACGGCGCAGAAGCGCCTCGCCGAACTCGGCGTACGCGTCTAGCCGACGCCGACGATCGCGCCGACCTCCTCCAGCCAGCGGTCGCGGATGCCGAGTGCCGACAGGTGTGTGAGCGTCGAAGCCAGGTAGTCCTCGTTGACGCCCGATTTTCCGACCGCGCCGCGAACCGCCCGCGCGGCTTCGACGGCCTCCAGCCGGCCGGCATACTGCTCGTGCGCGCGGTCCACGACATAGGTCACCGCGTCGACCGTGCCGCCGCCGTCGAGGCGCACCGGCAGCGTACGCTCCAGATACACGCTGGTGACCAGTTCGCGTCCGCGCAGATAGGCGAGCACCTCGTCGCGCAGCGCCAGCGGCACGCGAAAGGCGAGGCCGACGCAGGAGCCGCCGCGGTCGAGCCCGAGCACCAGGCCCGGCCGCTCGCGCGTGCCGCGGTGCACATGCGAGTAGACACAGAGCGAGCGGCGGAAGCCGTGCAGGCGGGCGCGGCTGGTCTGGGTATGCGCAAAACCCGGGTTCCAGATCAGCGAGCCGTAGCCAAAAACCCAAAAATCGCCCATATCGCCAAGCCATCTCCGTCGCGGCGCGCGACGTGCCTCTTGCCGGAACGTCCCGGCCAGCGGTCTTGCGTCCGCAACCGCACAAGATCAAGGGCCGGGGTTCGCTCCGGAAAAGCCGGCAGCATGACGCAGAGCCAACGCCGCACGCCCAACTACCGCCGCCGCTTCGGCTGGTTCGGCGCCTTCATCGCGCTTCTGTTCGGCGGCTACAGCGCCGGCTGGTTCTATCTCGGCGACATGCTCGAAACGAAGGCGGCCGACGCGCTGCGCGCCTTCAACAGCAATGGCCGCGAGGTCGAATGCGTGAACGCCGAGGCACATGGCTTCCCGTTCCGCATGGGCCTGTGGTGCGACAGCCTGAAATTCGCCGACGCGCGCCAGGGCCTTGCAGTGACTGCCGCCAGCTTCCGCTCTGCCGCACAGGTCTACAACCCGTTCCACATCGTCGCCGAACTCGACAGTCCGGCCCGGCTCGACCTGCCGGCGGTGGGAGAGATCGACGCAGGCTGGGACAATCTGCGCGCCAGCGTGCGCGCCGACTACGATTTTCCGGAGCGCGTCTCGCTCGAGATGAACGGCCTCAAGGCAAAACTGCTGGGCGCCGATGCCGCGCTCGACCTGCAGGCCGGCGAACTGCACATGCGGCGCAACGGCGCCGACCTCGACCTCGCCGCCAGCATGACCGGTGCGTCACCGCAGGGAGCGATGCTGCGGGCGGCGGCAGTGCCGCCAATCGACGGCGCCATCGACGTGACGATCAAGGACGGCGTCAAGCTGGCAACCCGCGGCGGCGGCTCGCTGCGTGGCGTCTCCGGTACGCTGCGTACGCTGACGATCTCGTCGGGCCCTGACGCGTCGGTCTCGGTCACGGGGCCGTTCGCGG
>JBFXFO010000071.1:0-18331 GCA_050178915.1 Rhizobiaceae bacterium
CCGATCTTGCCCCTGCCGCATCGGCACCGCCCTCGCAGGGTTCGGTGGACGTTGCCGCCCTGATGCAACCCGGCCCGCTGCCCGAGAAGTCGATCGGCAAGGAGGACGCGCCGGTCACCATCGTCGAGTATGCCTCGATGACCTGTCCGCATTGCGCACATTTCCACAAGACGACGCTGCCGGAGCTCAAGACCAAGTACATCGACACCGGCAAGGTGCGTCTCGTGATGCGCGAATTCCCGTTCGATCCGCGCGCCGAGGCCGGTTTCATGCTGGCCCGCTGCTCGAACGACAACTATTTCGCCATGATCGATGTGCTGTTCCAGCAACAGGAGAACTGGGCGCGCGCCCAGAATGCCAAGGAAGCACTGCTGCAACTCGCCAAGCTGGCCGGTTTTTCACAAGAGTCGTTCGAGGCTTGCTTGACGGACCAGAAGCTTCTGAACGATGTGAGAGCCGTGAAGAACCGTGGCGAGAGCGAGTTCAAGGTGGACTCGACCCCGACCTTCTTCATCAACGGGCAGAGATACCCGGGAGCGCTTACGATTGGAGAGATCTCGGCGATTGTCGATCCGCTGCTGGGCTGACCCTTGCGTCACCGGGCGGTCGGCGTGCGCCGGAATCCGTCTGGGTGAACGCGGATGAAGTTCTCCCGCCTGCGCCTGCTCGGCTTCAAATCGTTCGTCGAGCCGTCCGAATTCGTGATCGAGCCAGGCCTGACCGGTGTGGTCGGGCCTAATGGCTGCGGCAAGTCGAACCTTGTCGAGGCTCTGCGCTGGGTGATGGGCGAGAGCTCCTACAAGAACATGCGCGCGTCCGGCATGGACGACGTCATTTTCTCCGGCTCGGCCACCCGCCCGTCGCGCAACACCGCCGAGGTCACGCTTTTCCTTGAGAATTCCGACCGCTCCGCGCCGGCTGCATTCAATGACGCCGACGAACTGCAGGTCTCGCGCCGCATCGAGCGCGAGGCCGGCTCGGTCTACCGCATCAATGGCAAGGAAGCCCGCGCCAAGGACGTGCAACTGCTGTTCGCCGACCAGTCGACCGGCGCGCGCTCGCCTTCGATGGTGGGGCAGGGGCGCATCGGCGAACTGATCCAGGCCAAGCCGCAGGCCCGCCGTGCCCTCCTCGAAGAGGCTGCCGGCATTTCCGGCCTGCACACCCGCCGCCACGAGGCCGAACTTCGTCTGCGCGCCGCCGAGCAGAACCTCGAGCGCCTCGACGATGTGGTGGGGGAACTCACCTCGCAGATCGAGAATCTCAAGCGGCAGGCCCGCCAGGCCTCGCGCTTCCGCAACGTTTCGGCCGACATCCGCAAGGCCGAGGCCACGCTGCTGCACCTGCGCTGGACGATCGCCAAGACGCAGGAGGCCGAGGCCAATTCGGCGCTCAGCACCGCCACCGCGCTGGTGGGCGACCGCGCGCAGCAGCAGATGAACGCCGCCAAGGAGCAGGCGATCGGCGCCTCGCGCCTGCCGGAACTGCGCGACGCCGAAGCTGCCGCCGCCGCCGCCTTCCAGCGGCTTTCGATCGCACGCGCCCAGCTTGAGGAAGAGGCGAACCGCATCCGCGCCCGCCAGGCCGAACTCGACAAGCGCATCGGCCAGCTCGACGCCGATATGGCGCGCGAAGAGCAGATGGTGCGCGAAAATGCCGATGTGCTCGCCCGCCTCGAAACCGAAGAGCGCACGCTGAACAGCGAAAACGCCGGCTCGGTCGAGCGCGAGGCGTCCACCCGCACCGCGTTCGAGCAGGCGACTGCCGTGCTGGCGCAGAGCGAGAAGGAGCTGTCGCGTCTGACCTCGGAGCGCGCCGAAGCCGCCGCTGCCCGCAATCAGGGCGAGCGCGCGCTGCGCGAGGCGACCGAGCGCAAGGATCGCGTCAGCCGCCAGATTGCCGATATCGAGCGCGAGGCTGCGGCCATCGCGGAGCGCATTCGCGGTCTCGCCGATCCGGCCGAGAAGCGCACGCTCGTCGAAGCGGCGGAAGCCGCGCTCGTCGCAGCGGAAGCCGCTGCGGTCGCCTCGGAAAAGGCGGTTGCCGATACCCGCACCGCCGAGAACGCAGCCCGCCCGCCGCTTGACGAGGCGCGCTCGGCGCTTGCCCGCATCGAGACCGAGGCGCGCACGCTGGCGAAGATTCTCAGCGCCGGGGCCGGCGAACTGTTTCCGGCGGTGCTGGAGCAGATCAAGGTCCAGCGCGGCTTCGAAACGGCGCTCGGCGCCGCACTCGGCGAGGACCTCGACGTCCCGCTTGATCCGGCTGCCCCCGCCCACTGGGGCCGCAGCGGCGATGCGTCGGCCGACGCCTCGCTGCCGGAAGGCGCGCGGCCCCTGTCGCAGGTGGTCGATGCGCCCTCGCAGCTTGCCCGGCGGCTTGCCCATATCGGCGTGGTCGAGGCGGCCGATGGCGCCCGCCTGCAGAAGCTGCTCAAGCCGGGCCAGCGGCTGGTGACGCGCGATGGCGCGCTCTGGCGCTGGGATGGCATGACCGCCTCGGCCGACGCGCCGAGTGCTGCGGCGCAGCGTCTGGCGCAGAAGAACCGGCTGGCCGAACTCGACGCCGAAGCCGTCCAGGCGACGAAGCGCGTGCGCGCCGCCGAGGAGACGCTGACGGCGGCGCAGACCGCCGTTCGCAATGCCGCCGAGACCGAGCGCAACGCGCGTCAGGCATGGCGCGACGGCCAGCACAAGCTTGGCCAGGCGCGCGCCGAACTGGAGAAGGCCGAGAAGGCGTCCGGCGAATTGTCCGCCCGCGGCACTGCGCTCGCAGAGACACGCGCGCGCCTCGCCGACGGTCTGACGGAAGCCGCCGCTGCCGTCGAGGCTGCCAGCCGCGCGCTGACAGCTGCGCCCGACCTTGCCGAATTGCAGTCACGCCTCGACGGTGTAGCCGCCCATGTCGGTCGCGACCGCGCCGCTCTCGCCGATGCGCGCGCCGCGCATGAAGGACTGCGGCGCGAGGCCGAGGCGCGCAGCCGTCGCCTTGAATCCATTGCGGGCGAGCGCCGCACGTGGCTGAGCCGCGGCGAGAATGCCGACAAGCAGATCGCTTCGCTTGCCGCCCGCCGCACCGAAGCCGCCGCCGAAGCCGCGCAGCTTGCCGACGCGCCTGAAGAGGTCGACGCCAAGCGCCGCGCCCTGATGAGCCAGCTTTCGACGGCTGAAGGCCTGCGCAAGGAGGCCGCCGACCGGCTGCAGGAGGCCGAAAACCGCCAGCGGGTGTCCGACAAGGCCGCCACCGACGCGATCCAGGCACTGTCCGAGGCGCGCGAGCAGCGCGTTCGCGCCGAGGAGCGCCTTACCGCCGCTGACGAGCGCCGTCGCGAGGTCGAGGCGCGGATGCAGGAGACGCTCAACACCGAGCCGCATCTGGTCATCCAGCACACCGGTCTCTCCCTCGACGCCACCATGCCTGACGTCGGCGATGTCGAGCGCCGGCTGGAGCGGCTGAAGATCGAGCGCGAGCGTCTCGGCGCCGTCAATCTTCGCGCCGACGAGGAAGAGAAGGAATTGTCGGAGCGGCTGGAGACGATCGTCTCCGAGCGTGCCGACGTGATCGAGGCAATCAAGACGCTGCGGCAGGCGATCCAGTCGCTGAACCGCGAGGGCCGCGACCGGCTGCTCGCCGCGTTCGAGGTCGTCAACGGCCACTTCCAGCGGCTGTTCTCGCACCTGTTCGGCGGCGGCACGGCCGAGCTGCAGCTGATCGAGTCGGAAGACCCGCTTGAGGCTGGCCTCGAAATTCTCGCGCGTCCGCCCGGCAAGCGCCCGCAGACCATGACGCTGCTTTCCGGAGGCGAGCAGGCGCTCACGGCGATGGCGCTGATCTTCGCCGTATTCCTCACCAACCCTGCACCGATCTGCGTGCTGGACGAGGTGGACGCGCCGCTCGACGACCACAATGTCGAGCGCTTCTGCAATCTGATGGACGAGATGGCGCGCACCACCGACACGCGTTTTGTGGTGATCACCCACAACCCGATCACCATGGCGCGCATGAACCGGCTGTTCGGCGTCACCATGGCGGAGCAGGGCGTCAGCCAGCTGGTTTCGGTGGATTTGCAGGCTGCCGAGCGCCTGCGCGAGGCGAGCTGACCTCAGTCAGCCAAGCGTCGCGACAACCGTCCGGAAATACGCGATCGTCCGCCCAAGCCCCTCTTCGAGCTGCACCTTGGGTTCCCAGCCGAGTGTCGCTTTGGCGCGCGAAATGTCGGGCTGGCGCTGCCTCGGATCGTCCTCCGGCAACGGCCGGTATTCGATTGTCGAACCCGAGCCGGTCATCCGCACCGCGCGTTCCGCCAGCTCGCGGATGGTGAATTCGTTCGGATTGCCGAGATTGACCGGTCCGGTCACGCCCTCGTCGCTGTTCATCAGCCGCATCAGCCCGTCGACCAGATCGTCCACGTAGCAGAAGGAGCGGGTCTGCGATCCGTCGCCATAAAGTGTGATCGGCTCGCCGCGCAGCGCCTGCACCACAAAATTGGAGACGACGCGCCCGTCGGCATGGTCCATGCGCGGGCCGTAGGTGTTGAAGATGCGCGCCACCTTGATGCGCACACCGGCGTGCCGGTGATGGTCGAAGAACAGCGTCTCGGCCGAGCGCTTGCCTTCGTCATAGCAGGCGCGCGGGCCGATCGGGTTGACGTGTCCCCAGTAATCCTCCGTCTGCGGATGGACGTTGGGGTCGCCATAGACTTCGCTGGTCGATGCCTGCAGCACGCGGCATCCGCGCCGCTTCGCCAGTTCCAGCACGTTGAGCGCGCCGAGCACCGAGGTCTTCATGGTGCGGATCGGATCGCGCTGGTAGTGCGGCGGCGAGGCCGGGCAGGCGAGGTTGTAGATCGCGTCGACCTCCAGATCGATCGCGTCCGTCACATCCTGCTCGACGAAGGTGAAGTCTGGATTTCCCGCCAGGTGTTCGATGTTGCGCCGGCTGCCGGTCTGCAGATTGTCGAGGCAGACGACCGCATGGCCTTCGCCGATCAGCCGGTCGATCAGATGCGAGCCGAGGAAGCCGGCGCCTCCGGTGACGAGTATGCGCTTCCGGCTCTGGTCGAGTCGCGCCAACGGCCACCCCCTCTGGAGAATTGCATGGCTGGGGCGCCAGGATTCGAACCTGGGAATGGCGGTACCAAAAACCGCTGCCTTACCACTTGGCGACGCCCCAAACCGACGGCGGAGCGCCGGATGCGCGCCTTATAGGCAAGCGCGCAAGCGAGCGCAATCAGCACAAGGCGCGGAGCGTCACGGCCCCCAGACGGCGAGTTCGTTGCCGGCGGGATCGTGGAAATGAAAGCGACGGCCGCCGGGAAAGCTGAAGATCGGCTGCACGATCTTGCCGCCGGCGGTCACGACGGCGGCGAGCGTTTCCTCCAGTTCGTCGGAGTAGAGCACCGGCAGCGGCTTGGGCGGTGCAGCGTCGCTCTCCGCCTGGAAACCACCGTCGAGCCCTTCGGTGAAGGCCGAATAGGTCGGGCCATAGTCGGTGAAGGACCAGCCGAAGGCCGAGCTGTAGAAGGACTTGACGCTGTCGAGCGTGCCCTTCGCCGCCGCCATTTCCAGATAGTCCAGCTTTCCGGTCTGCCGCATTGCCAACTCCACGCGTGTTCTCTGTATGTTCTATGTCGTGTGGCGCTTGCGCGCAAGCCCGATTTGCCGCGCGGAACGCGCCGGCGGCTGAAACGATTTTATCGTGGCAGGCGGCCATGCGACCGACTAAGAGGCAGGCACTGGCCGACCTCTTGCAGGGGAAACTCGATGACCAAATGGGTCTATGCCTTCGGTGACGGCAAGGCGGAGGGCGGCTCGGCCGATCGCGACATGCTCGGCGGCAAGGGCGCCAATCTCGCCGAAATGTCGAGCCTCGGCCTGCCTGTCCCGCCCGGCTTCACCATCATCGCCGACGCCTGCAACTGGTTCTACGCCAACGGCAGGCTCTACCCCGACGGGCTCAAGGAGCAGGTGGCGAAGGCGCTGGCCGACGTCGGCGCGATCACCGCGAGCCGTTTCGGCGACCCGGACGCGCTGCTGCTCGTATCGGTGCGTTCCGGCGCGCGCGCCTCGATGCCGGGCATGATGGACACGGTGCTCAATCTCGGCCTCAACGACCGCACGGTGGAGGCGCTGGCGCAGGCTTCCGGCGATGCGCGCTTCGCCTATGACAGCTACCGCCGCTTCATCCAGATGTACTCCGATGTCGTGCTCGGCGTGAAGCACGAGGAGTTCGAGGAAATCCTCGAGGATCAGAAGGCGCGGCTCGGCCGCGAACTCGACACAGAGCTCTCCGACGCCGAATGGCGCGAGGTGATCGGCCTCTACAAGGCGAAGGTCGAGGAAGAGCTCGGACAGCCGTTCCCGCAGGATCCGCAGGAGCAGCTCTGGGGCGCCATCGGCGCTGTTTTCGCCAGCTGGATGAACCACCGCGCGATCACCTATCGCCGGCTGCACGACATACCGGAGAGCTGGGGCACCGCCGTCAACGTGCAGGCGATGGTGTTCGGCAATATGGGGGACAGTTCCGCCACCGGCGTCGCCTTCACGCGCAACCCGTCCACCGGCGAGAAGGCGCTCTACGGCGAGTTCCTGGTCAATGCGCAGGGCGAGGACGTGGTGGCCGGCATCCGCACCCCGCAGAACATCACCGAGGCCGCACGCATCGCCGCCGGTTCCGACAAGCCGTCGCTGGAAAAGCTGATGCCGGAAGTCTTTGCCGATTTTGTCGGCATCGCCGACCGGCTGGAAGGCCATTACCGCGACATGCAGGACCTCGAATTCACCATCGAGCGCGGCAAGCTCTGGATGCTGCAGACGCGATCAGGCAAGCGCACGGCAAAGGCCGCGCTGAAGATCGCCGTCGAGATGGCAGCGGAAGGGCTGGTCTCGGAAGCCGAGGCGGTGGCGCGCATCGACCCCGCCTCGCTCGACCAGTTGTTGCACCCGACGATTGATCCGAAGGCGCGGCGCGACGTGGTCGGCATGGGCCTGCCTGCCTCGCCCGGCGCCGCCACCGGCGAGATCGTCTTTTCGCCGGACGAAGCCGAGGATGCCAGGGCGCAGGGGCGCAAGGTCATCCTCGTCCGCATCGAGACCAGCCCCGAGGACATCCACGGCATGCACGCCGCGGAAGGCATCCTGACCACGCGCGGCGGCATGACCAGCCATGCGGCGGTCGTGGCGCGCGGCATGGGCAAGCCGTGCGTGTCGGGTGCCGGTACCTTGCGCGTCGACTATCGCGCCGGCACGCTGACCGCGATGGGGCAGGTCCTCAAGAAGGGCGATGTGATCACCGTCGATGGCGGCACCGGCCAGGTGCTGAGGGGCGCCGTGCCGATGCTGCAGCCGGAGCTCTCCGGCGATTTCGCCGCCATCATGGGCTGGGCCGACGGCACGCGGCGCATGAAGGTGCGCGCCAATGCCGAGACGCCGGCCGACGCGCGCATGGCGCGTTCCTTCGGGGCCGAAGGCATCGGCCTCTGCCGCACCGAGCACATGTTCTTCGAGGGCGAGCGCATCGTCGCGGTGCGCGAGATGATCCTTGCCGACACGGAAGCCGGCCGCCGCGCCGCGCTGGCGAAGCTGCTTCCCATGCAGCGCTCCGACTTCGTCGAACTGTTCGAGATCATGGCCGGCCTTCCGGTCACCATCCGCCTGCTCGACCCGCCGCTGCACGAATTCCTGCCGAAGACCGAGGAGGAGATCGCCGAGGTGGCGGCCGCCATGCAGGTGGATGCGGCGAAGCTGCGCCACCGGACCGAACAGCTGCACGAGTTCAACCCCATGCTGGGGCATCGCGGCTGCCGGCTGGCGGTGTCCTATCCCGAGATCGCCGAGATGCAGGCGCGCGCCATCTTCGAGGCGGCGGTGCAGGCCGCTGCGCGCACCGGCGCTCCGGTCGTGCCGGAGGTGATGGTGCCGCTGGTCGGCTCCAAGAAGGAGCTCGACTTCGTCAAGGCGCGCATCGATCAGGTCGCCGCCGCCGTCATGCAGGAGGCGGGCGCGACCATCGAATACCTCACCGGCACGATGATCGAGCTCCCCCGCGCCGCCATCCGTGCCCATGTCATCGCCGAGACGGCGGAGTTCTTCTCCTTCGGCACCAACGATCTGACGCAGACGACGTTCGGCATCAGCCGCGACGACGCGGCTGCCTTCCTCGAGACCTATCGCCAGAAGGGCGTCATCGAGCGCGATCCGTTCGTGTCGCTCGACATCGACGGCGTTGGCGAACTGGTGCGCATGGCGGCGGAAAAGGGCAGGGCGACGCGGGCCGACATCAAGCTCGGCATCTGCGGCGAACATGGCGGCGACCCGGCCTCCATCCGCTTTTGCGAGGAAGTCGGGCTCGACTACGTGTCGTGCTCGCCCTTTCGCGTCCCGATCGCTCGGCTGGCCGCCGCGCAGTCGGCCATTGCCGAAAAGCAACGCCGCACGGGGAAGTGAGCGCCGGCGGCCGTTTCGGGCGAGCGCAGCCCTTGCAGTTGCCATGAAGCGGGCGCATCGGTGCGGCGTTGAAACGGATTTTCCGCATGCGCCGCCTTGCCATTCTCGCCGCCGCGCTTTGCCTTGTTGCCAGCGGCGCCGCTGCCGACGATCTGCTGGAGCCAACGCTGCATGTGCCGCACCGTGACGGCGAGATCCGCGTCGCGCTGACCCTCGACGCCTGCAGCGGCAAGACCGACCACCGCATTCTCGATGCGCTGGTCGACAACCGCATTCCCGCGACGATCTTCGTCACCGGCCGGTGGCTGAAGCACAACGGCGCGGCGCTGGCCGTCATGCTCGCCCATCCCGACCTGTTCGAGATCGGGAACCACGGCCTCAACCATGTCCCGGCCGTCGATGTGGTCACGCAGATCTATGGCATCAAGGCTGCCGGCAGCCCTGCTGCCGTTGCCGCCGAAGTCGAAGGCGGCGCCGCCGCGATCCTGGCGGCCACCGCGCGCCAGCCGCGCTGGTTCCGCGGCGCCACCGCGAAATACACGACATCGTCGATCGCACAGATCCATGCGCTTGGCCTCAAGGTGGCAGGCTATTCGGTCAACGGCGATTCCGGCTCGCTTGCGGTCGCAAAGGTGGCCGAGCACCGCATCGCGGAGGCGAAGGATGGCGATGTCATCATCGCTCACATCAACCAGCCCGCGCACGCTGCCGGCTCCGGCGTGGTGCGTGGCATCCTCGCGCTGAAGGCGAGGGGCATTCGCTTCGTGACGCTCGAGGCGCTGGCCGATGACGGGCTGAAGCTGCCCGGCAGCTAGAAAGCCGCCCGGCAGGCCGGCGCAATTTTCTGGACGTGGTCGGCGGCTTGATGCAAGACACGCAAAATCCTGTCAGAGGGCCGGCGTTCCGCAATGAAAGAGTATGACGTCCTGTGCGTCGGCAATGCGATTGTCGACATCATCTCGCATTGCGACGAGACCTTCCTCACCGACAACGGCATCATCAAGGGAGCGATGAACCTCGTTGACGCCGAGCGTTCGCAGCTTCTCTACAGCCGCATGGGACCGGCGATCGAGGCTTCCGGCGGCAGCGCCGGCAACACCGCCGCCGGCATCGCCAGCTTCGGCGGCAAGGCGGCTTTCTCCGGCAAGGTGTCGCGCGACAAGCTCGGCGAGATCTACACCCACGACATTCACGCGCAGGGCGTCGCCTTCGACACCGTGCCGCTGGATCACGGTGCGCCGACCGCCACCTCGATGATCTTCGTGACGCCGGACGGCGAGCGCTCGATGAACACCTATCTTGGCGCCTGCGTCGAGCTTGGACCGGAAGACGTGGAGCCGGAAAAGGCGTCGGGCGCCAGGGTCACCTATTTCGAGGGCTATCTCTGGGATCCGCCGCGCGCCAAGGAGGCGATCCGCCTCACCGCCCGGCATGCCCACGCCGCCGGCCGCGAGGTCTCGATGACGCTCTCCGACGCCTTCTGCGTCGAGCGCTACCGCGGCGAGTTTCTCGAACTGATGCGCTCGCGCACCGTCGACATCGTTTTCGCCAACAGCCGCGAGATCAAGTCGCTCTACCAGACGGAGTCCTTCGAGGAGGCGCTCGACGCCATCCGCAAGGATTGTCGCATCGCCGCCGTGACGCGCTCCGAAAAAGGCTCCGTCATCGTGCGCGGCAACGAGACCTATACGGTCGAGGCGATCCCCGTTCGCGAGGTGGTGGACACCACCGGCGCCGGCGACCTGTACGCCGCGGGTTTCCTGTTCGGCTACACGCGCGGCCTTGATCTCAAGCGCTGCGGCGATCTCGGTTCGCTGGCCGCCGGCCTGGTGATCCAGCAGATCGGCCCCCGTCCGCGCCAGAACCTGAAGGCCGAGGCCGAGCGGGTCGGGCTGCTTTAAGGCTGCGGCCCGACAGGCACGACCCCGATCATCCGATCAGGCGGCCTTCTTGAAGGCCTCGACCAGCCCGGCGTAGGATTCGGCCAAGGCTGCCAGCGGGTTGGCGCTGTCCTCGGTCGGCTCGACGCGCAGCGGGCTGCCATCCTTCGGCTGCACCACCAGCAGGAAGCGGCGCAGGTCGCCGTCGCCGACGCTGACCGCCGCGACATGGCCGCTCTCCGGCACATCGTCGATCTCGAACAGGATTTCGCCGCCGATCCGGTCCACCGCGCTGCGCACCACGTCGCCGAAATCCGGGTCGGCTTCCAGGGCGCCGTCGAGCGTGTTGGCAAGGTCTTCGCCCAAAGCGTCCTCGTCCAGTTCTGCGCCCTCGGCCGTCGTTTCCGTTTCGGGCGGCAGCAGTTCCGCTTCGTCCAGATGCATCGCCTCGTTGGCATTCGCGGCCAGCACCGGCTCGCAAGCTGCGGGTGCCTCGATGTCCATGACAGGCCCGGGGTCTTCCGCAGCGTCAGCAGCGGCCGGGTCGTCTGCCGCGACCGGATCGAGCGATGTGAGCGAAAGGATCGAGTCGACCGGCGTTGATTCGGTGCTGGCGAATTCCGGAGCAGACATGGATGGAGCCTCGCTGAAATCCCGATCCTGTCAGCGACCGGGATGCTTGTTCTTGACCAACCCCACCCGCCGGCAAACTTCCGTCCGACCATGGCCGGATTGTGACCGCCTGCGTCGCGATTTGTAACCGCCGGACATCAATCCTGCTGGACATTGTGCGCGTGGATTGGACAATAAGCGGCACGAGTTCGGGAGGTTCGTTCGATGCAAGGCTTGATGCAGCAGTGGCCACTTCTGTGCCACAAGATCCTTGACCATGCGGCACGCCAGCATGGCGGGCGCGAGATGGTTTCGCGCTCGGTCGAAGGGCCGATCGTGCGCACCAACTACCGCGACATCCGCACGCGCGCGCTGAAGGTTGCGCAGCGGCTGGAGCGGGATGGTTTCGCGGAAGGCGACCGCATCGCCACGCTCGCCTGGAACACCGCCCGCCACATCGAGGCGTGGTATGGCATCATGGGTATCGGCGCGGTCTACCACACGCTCAACCCGCGCCTGTTCCCCGAGCAGATCGCCTGGATCGTCAACCATGCCGAGGACAAGGCGATCTTCGTCGACCTGACCTTCTTCCCACTGGTGGAGAAGCTGGCGCCGGTGCTCAAGTCGGTCCGCAAGGTCATCGTCCTGACTGATGCCGCGCACATGCCGCAGACGGCGCTGGCCAATGCAGTGGCCTACGAGGAGTGGATTGCCGAGGTCGACGGGAACTTCCGCTGGAAGGAGCTCGACGAGAACGCCGCCGCCGGGATGTGCTACACCTCCGGCACCACCGGCGACCCGAAGGGCGTGCTCTACTCGCACCGTTCCAACGTGCTGCACGCCATGCTGGCGGCGCTGCCGGATTCCATGGGTATCTCGTCGCGTGACGTGATCCTGCCGGTGGTGCCGATGTTCCACGCCAATGCTTGGGGTCTCGGCCAGAGCGCGCTGATGATCGGCGCCAAGATGGTCATGCCCGGCGGCAAGATGGACGGCGCCTCGATCTTTGAACTGCTGGACAGCGAGAAGGTGACCTTCTCGGCCGCCGTCCCGACCGTCTGGCTGATGCTGCTGCAGCATCTGGAGGCGACGGGCAACAAACTGCCCCATCTCAAGAAGGTGGTCATCGGCGGCTCCGCCTGCCCGCGTGTCATCATGCAGAAATTCCAGGACGATTACGCCGTCGAGGTGCTCCACGCCTGGGGCATGACCGAGATGAGCCCGCTCGGCACGCTCGGTTCCGCCAAGCCGGAGTTCGCCGGGCTGGAGGGTGACGCGCGCCTCGACATGCAGCAGAAGCAGGGGCATGCGCCGTTCGGTGTCGAGATGAAGATCACCGACGACGACGATCAGGAGCGTCCGTGGGACGGCAAGACCTTCGGCCGCCTCAAGGTGCGCGGCCCATCGGTCGCGCGCGCATATTACGGCGGCGCCGGCGCTGATCAGTTCGATGCCGAGGGCTGGTTCGATACGGGCGACGTCGCCCATATCGACGAGCACGGCTACATGCAGATCACCGACCGCGCCAAGGACGTCATCAAGTCGGGCGGCGAGTGGATTTCCACCATCGACCTCGAGAACCTCGCAGTCGGCCATCCGGACGTCGCCGAGGCGGCGGTCATCGGCATCGCGCATCCGCGCTGGGACGAACGGCCGCTGCTGGTGATCGTGAAGAAGCCTGGCAAGGAGCCGTCGAAGGAGGAAATCCTTGCCTTCATGAACGGCAAGATCGCCAAATGGTGGATGCCGGACGACGTCGCCTTCGTCGGCGAGATTCCGCACACGGCCACGGGCAAGATCCAGAAGAGCACGCTGCGCGAGCAGTTCAGGGACTACCGCTTCGCCGGCGCCTGACGCCGCGGCGAGGCCAATGCGGGAACATCCTTGAAGCTCACTCCGGCCCTTCCCGTCAGCTATGAGCGGCGCCAGTCCGGCGCCGCCCGCTGGTCGCGCCGCATCGCCTCCTTTTCGGCGGTGCTGCTGGTCACGGCCGCGCTCGCGCACCGCTTCGATCTGGTGCAGACCGAGCCGTTCTTCTGGGTGCTCGGCGTCGTCGCGCTGCTCGCGGTGTTCGCGCTCATCCTCGCCGCCACCGGCTATTCGCAGCTGTGGACGAATGGCGACAAGGGCGGGCGCAACTCCACCTGGGGCGTCGTCACCGCGCTCGTGGTGCTGCTGCCCTTCATCATCTCGGCCTACCGCATCGCGGTCTTTCCCTTCCTGAGCGACATCTCGACCGATCTTGCGGACCCGCCCGCTTTGACGCGGGCCGCCGCGCTGCGCACCGGTGGCATGAACACGGTGGAGCCGATCTCGCCCCAGCAGGGAGAGATCCAGGCGCGCAACTATCCCGGCGTCACCGGCCGTCGTTACAACATGCCGGCCGAGCGCGTGCGCGAGGCGCTTGACGCCGCGCTCGCCAACCACGCGTGGACGCCGCTGGGCCCGACGCGCCCACTGGCGGACGAGGCCGGTCCCGAGACGACGGTCGAACTCACCGCATATTCGTTCTGGCTGGCGCTGCCGGCCGACGTCGCCATCCGTGTCATCGACGAGGGCGACACGACCTATGTCGACATGCGGTCAGCCTCGCGCTACGCGCGCCACGATTTCGGTGACAACGCAACGCGCATCGAAGCTTTTCTGGCCGAGTTGGATACCGAGGTCGCGACCCGCTTCGCGGCGGTGCCGACGGCAACGGATCAGTAGCGTCAGGCGGGAACGTAGATTCCGTCGATCGCGGCGGGTCCGTCAGTCAGCACCAGCCCGCGCCCGACCAGATCTTCGAGCTGCGCCAGCACCGACAGTGCAGCAGCCCCATGCAGCCGCGGGTCGGTGTCGCGGTAGATCGCCTTGACCATGTCGGCAATGGTGCGGTCGCCGCTCTTCACCCGTTCGAGGATGGCGCGCTCGCGCATCTTGCGATGCGTCTTCAGCGCCCGCACGAAGGCCGTCGGCTCCTTCACCGGCCCGCCATGGCCGGGGAAGTAGATGCGGTCCTGCCGCTCCAGCATACGGTCGAGCGAGCCCATATAGTCAGCCATGGCGCCGTCGGGCGGCGCCACGATGGAGGTAGACCACGCCATCACATGGTCGGCGGAGAACAGCACGCCTGTGCCTTCCAGCCCGAACACCACGTGGTTGGTCGTGTGGCCGGGTGTATGGACGGTGCGCAGCGCCCACCCGTCGCCTTCGGTCAGCGCTCCGTCGGCAAGCACGATGTCGGGCACGAAGCCGGTGTCGCCGCTGGCGTCGAGCGGGTTCACTTCACCCACATGCAGGGGGCGGGCAGGGCGGTGCGGCCCCTCGGCTGCGGTCGGCGCGCCGGTGGCCTGCTTCAGCCGCGCGGCCAGCGGCGAATGATCCACATGCGTGTGGCTGATCATGATGTGGCTCACCGGCCGGCCGGCGATCGCCCGCATCAGCGCGTCGAGATGCGCGTCGTCGTCAGGACCGGGGTCGATCACCGCCAGGCTTTTCGAGCCGACGATGTAGCTGTTGGTGCCGTGGAAGGTGAACGGGCCGGGATTGTTGACCGTGACGCGCGCAACGTTCGGCGCCACCTCGACGGCCTCGCCGTGCCGCGGTTCGAATTCATACGAGAAGTCGGGGGATGATGACACGGCAGAGCCCTTGTGCGTTCAAGGCCGTTGCCGCCTAGCACGGAAGCCAATATACGAAAACGACCTTTTGCTTCGACTGGAGGAAGTTCGTCACATGGCTGCTGCTGCCGTTTCCGCCCCGCTCGCATCGCTGGCGCTGCCGACCTCCGGCACCTCCCGCCGCATCGCCGAGATTCTGCTCGTCATCGCCGGCAGCGTGCTGCTCGCCGTATCGGCCAAGGCCAAGGTCGTGCTCGGCCCGGTCGATCTGTCGCTGCAGACGCTGGCCGTTCTCGGCATTGCCGCCACCTTCGGCTTCCGCCTCGGCATGGCGACGATGATCCTCTATCTGATCGAGGGTGCAGCCGGCCTGCCGGTCTTCCAGTCGACCCCCGAGAAGGGCCTCGGCATCCCCTACATGCTTGGCACCACGGGCGGCTTTCTCGCCGGCTTCCTCGTCATGACCGCCATCGTCGGCTGGGCCGCAGACCGCGGCTGGGACAAGTCGGTGCTGAAGCTCTTTGCCGCCATGCTGACCGCCGAGGTGGTGATGATGGCGATGGGCTTTGCATGGCTCGCCGGCATCATCGGCGTGGAAAAGTCGTGGCAGTTCGGCGTCGCCCCGTTCATTCTCCCCGACCTGATCAAGGTTGCGCTGGCCGCAGCCGCGGTCCCGGCGGTCTGGGCGCTGCTGCCCAGGCGCGGCTGAGCCGAGAGGCAAACGCAGGAATAGCAAAGGGGCGCCGCGGCGCCCCTTTTTTGTTACGCTATTCCCAGCGCCAGAAGATCCTGCAGGTGAATGAGCCCGACGACATTGCCGTCCGGCCCGGTCACGAACAGCGACGAAATCCTGTGCTCTTCGCACATGGCAAGCGCGTCCACCGCGATGCGGTCGCCGGCGATCATCTTCGGCTTGCGGCTCATAATGTCGCCCGCGTGCCTGTCGAAGATCGCGCGGTCGGCCAGCGCCCGGCGCAGATCGCCATCGGTGATGACGCCGACGACCGCGCCGGCCTTGTCGGTCACGCCGGTAACACCGCGCCGGCCGCGACTGATCTCCATGATGACGCGCGGCATGTCGGCGTCTTCGGGAACCTGTGGAACGTCGGCGATCGACGGCGTGCGCGCCACCAGCTCGGAGAGCTTGATCAGCTGCGCGCCGAGTTTGCCGGCAGGGTGGAAGCGGGCGAAATCCTGGCTCTTGAAGTCGCGCTTGCGGATCAGCGCGGCGGCGAGCGCATCGCCCAGCACCAGCGTCATCGTCGTCGAGGTCATCGGCGACAGCGACAGCGGGCAGGCTTCCGCCGCCTCCGGCAGTTGCAGCACCAGGTTGGAGAGGCGCCCGAGCGCCGAGTTCGGCTTTGCGGTGATCGCGATCAGCCGCACATCCTCGGCATGCCGGCGGCAGTACTCCACGATGGCGCGCAGTTCGGTGCTCTCGCCCGAATTGGAGATGGCGACAACGATGTCGCCGCCGCCGATCATCCCGAGATCGCCATGCGAGGCCTCGGCCGCGTGCACGAAGAAGGCCGGCGTGCCCGTCGAGGCGAGCGTCGCGGCAATCTTCTGCCCGATGTGGCCGGACTTGCCGATGCCGGTGATGATCACGCGGCCCTTGCAGCCGTGGATCAGTTCGACGGCTTGCGTGAAGCGCCCGTCGATCGAGCCGGCCAGTGCCTGCAGGCCGGCGATCTCGGTCTCGATCGTTGCGCGCGCAATCTCGGTGGCTGCGGTTTCGGTCACGCGGCGCCTTTCAGGATCGACTTGGCGATCTCGTCGATGCGCTTGAGCTGGTCGAGATAGGCAGGCACGGCGTCGAGCCGCAGCATGTTCGGGCCGTCGCTCGGCGCGTGGTCGGGATCGTCATGTGCCTCGGCGAAAACGGCTGCCACGCCGACGGCGACCGCCGCGCGCGACAGGATCGCGACGTGCTCGCGGTTGCCGCCCGTCGAGTCGCCCTTGCCGCCGGGCTCCTGCACCGAATGCGTGGCGTCGAACACAACTGGATAGCCGGTCGCTGCCATGATCGGCAGGCTGCGCATGTCGGACACCAGCGCGTTGTAGCCGAACGACGTGCCGCGTTCGCAGGCGAGGATGCGCGTGTTGCCGGTGCTTTCGATCTTGGCGATGACGTTCTTCATGTCCCATGGGGCGAGGAACTGCCCCTTCTTCACATTGATCGCCTTGCCGGTCCGGCCGGCGGCGACCAGCAGGTCGGTCTGCCGGCTGAGGAAGGCGGGGATCTGCAGGATGTCCACCACCTCGCCGGCGGCCCGGGCCTGCTCTTCCGTGTGGATGTCGGTCAGCACCGGGCAGCCGAAGGCATCGCGGATGTCGGCGAGGATGCGCAGGCCTTCCTCGATGCCGATGCCGCGCTTGCCGGAGACCGAGGTGCGGTTCGCCTTGTCGTAGGAGGCCTTGAAGATGAACGGCACGCCGGCCTTCGCGGTCGCGGCCTTGAGGCCGTCGGCCATCATGAAGGCGTGCTCGCGCGACTCGATCTGGCAGGGGCCGGAAATCAGCACCAGCGGCCGGTCGTTGGCGAAATGGATGTCGCCCACCGTGACGGTGCGCACCGTCGACTCGCCCAAGCTCATTCTTTTAACCCGCCCTGGATGGCATTACCGGCCATCTAGTCCTTTCGGCGCGAAGGTTCAATTGGACTCGGCCCGCGTGGTTTCCCGCTAGCGTTGTGAGAAATGGCTTTTCACGGATTTCGTCCAGGCCAGAACGAAACTCCCAGTTCGATCAGCAATTTGGACGCCGCCGCCTTAACCGGCAGCCGGAGAATATGGGATTCTCCGGCAATTGGTCAGGTGCCCGGACTACCCCGGCGCACCCTTTTGCCGTCAGCCTGTGCAGTCGCCGCAATGTCGCTTCCGTCCTTGTCTCATCTCGATCGGCTCGAAGCCGAGTCGATTCATATTTTCCGGGAGGTGGCGGCGAGTTTCGAGCGGCCGGTGATGCTCTATTCGGTCGGCAAGGATTCTTCCGTCCTGCTGCATCTGGCGATGAAGGCGTTCTATCCCGCCAGCCCGCCATTTCCGTTCCTGCATGTCGATACGACGTGGAAGTTCCGCGAGATGATCGAGTTCCGCGACCGCGAGGCGGCGCGGCTCGGCATCGACCTGCTTGTCCACATCAACAAGGAGGGCGTGCGCGAAGGCGTCGGTCCGTTCACGCACGGCTCCAACACGCACACGCATGTCATGAAGACCGTCGGGCTGCGTCAGGCGCTCGACAGGCACCAGTTCGATGCCGCCTTCGGCGGCGCCCGCCGCGACGAGGAGAAGTCGCGCGCCAAGGAGCGCATCTTCTCCTTCCGCAACGCCCAGCACGCATGGGACCCGAAGAACCAGCGGCCGGAAATGTGGAAGATCTACAACACCCGCGTCGCGCCGGGCGAATCGATCCGCGTCTTCCCTCTGTCAAACTGGACCGAACTCGACATCTGGCAGTACATCCTGCGCGAGGACATCCCCATCGTTCCGCTCTACTTCGCCAAGCGCCGCCCGGTGGTCGAGCGTGACGGCATGCTCATCATGGTCGACGACGACCGCATGAAGCTGCAGCCGGGCGAGGTGGTGCAGAACCGGCTGGTGCGTTTCCGCACGCTGGGCTGCTACCCGCTGACCGGCGCCATCGATTCCGACGCCGACACGCTCGAGGACATCGTCGCCGAGATGCTGACCGCCCGCACCTCGGAGCGTCAGGGTCGCCTGATCGACCGCGACGAAGCCGGCTCGATGGAGAAGAAGAAGCGCGAGGGGTATTTCTGATGCTCCAGGCCGCT
>JBFXFO010000072.1:0-18188 GCA_050178915.1 Rhizobiaceae bacterium
GCCGGCAACGCGCCCTACATCGTGGGGGAGGCGGGCGCGCGGGGCTGCAAGGACCGCACCAGGGCACTCGCGCTGATCGCAGCCGGCAAGGACGAAGCACGGCAGGCTGAATACATCCAGCTCTGTCGGAAGGCATGCAGGATCAGTCCTGCCGCGCCTTCACGGATGGTCTTGGCGTCAGCATCGAGAAGGAGAACGAGGACGGTCTGGACTGCATCCTCGCCATCGATGATCCCGACAACAGGCAGTGCATCTGGGTCGAGACCGGCCTGCTTGTGAAGCGGTGACGCGAAGGCGCCGCAAGGGCCTTTGATTCTGCACAATCCTCGGCACAATGCTGCGGGATTCGCCCGGAGCATTCGCATGCCGTTTCGTCGTCTCGCAGCCGCCATCGTCGCGCTTGCAGCCATCGCCACCGTCGCCGTGCCGGTGCTGGCGCAGGAGGATGGCGGCATCGAGGGCGCGCTGACCGATCTGCTGCGTGGCGGCAGCACCGCCGCCCCCGACAAGCGCGTGCCGTTCGGCCGCGGCGAGATGCAGCTTTCCTTCGCGCCGCTGGTCAGGGAAACCGCGCCGGCCGTGGTCAACGTCTATGCCTCGGCCAAGGTCAACGTGCAGTCGCCTTTCGCCGGCGATCCGTTCTTCGAGCAGTTCTTCGGCAACCAGCAGATGTCGCCGCGCGTGCAGTCCTCGCTCGGCTCCGGCGTGCTCGTAGACCCTTCCGGCCTCGTCATCACCAACAACCACGTCATTGAGGGCGCTGACGAGGTGAAGGTCGCCACCTCGGATGGGCGCGAGTTCGAGTCGAAGATCCTGCTCAAGGACCAGTCGCTCGATCTCGCAGTGCTGAAGATCGAGTCGAACGACGCGTTCCCGTCGGTGAAGCTCGGAGATTCCGACGCGCTGGAAGTTGGCGATCTCGTCCTCGCCATCGGCAACCCGTTCGGCGTCGGCCAGACCACCACCAGCGGCATCGTCTCGGCGCTCGCGCGTACGCATATCGGCGTGTCCGATTTCGGCTTCTTCATCCAGACCGATGCCGCCATCAATCCGGGCAATTCCGGCGGCGCGCTCATCGACATGAGCGGCAATGTGGTCGGCATCAACACCGCGATCTACAGCCGCAGCGGCGGTTCGATCGGCATCGGATTCGCCATTCCGTCGAACATGGTGCGCGCCGTGCTCGCCTCCGCCCAGGCCGGCAATGACTATTTCGAGCGTCCCTATGTCGGTGCCGAGTTCGAGGAGGTCACAGCCCAGATCGCCGAATCGCTCGGCATGACGCGGCCGACCGGCGCGCTCGTCTCCTCGGTCGCCGAAGGCGGTCCCGGTGCCGCAGCGGGGCTGCGCCCGGGCGACGTGCTGCTCGCCATGAACGGCTCGCCGATCGAGCATGTCGATGCGCTCGGCTATCGCCTTGCGACGCAGAAGATCGGCAGCAGCGCCAGCTTCACCGTGCTCAGCCAGGGCGAGGAGCGCACGGTCCAGATCGCGCTTGCCCGCGCGCCCGAAGGCGCATCCACCGCGCAGCTTGCTATCGGCGGCCAAAGCCCGTTTGCTGGCGCGACCGTGGCGACGCTGTCGCCGCGCCTGGCGCAGAAGCTGCGCCTGCGCACCAACACGAAGGGCGTCGCGATCGTCGAGGTGGCGCGCAACTCGCCGGCCGAGGGCATCGGCTTCATGCCGCGCGACATCATCATGGCGGTCAACGGCCAGGAGATCAGCACGCCCGAGCAGCTTCAGAAGGTGGCCTCGGAGCGCACCCGTTCCTGGCGGTTTACGGTCAACCGCGACGGGCAGATACTGCAGCAGATGCTGCGTTTCTGAACGCCGCCGGAGGACCAGTGCCAGCAGACCTTTTCGAGTCCGGGAAGCCGGCCAGGAAGCCGGGGCAGCCGCTTGCCGACCGGCTACGTCCGAAGAACCTCGGCGAGGTCGTCGGGCAGGAGCACCTGACCGGCGAGGATGGCGTTCTGACGCGCCTCATCCAGTCCGGCTCACTCGGCTCCATGGTCTTCTGGGGGCCGCCTGGCACCGGCAAGACGACCGTGGCGCGGCTGCTCGCCGGCGAGACCGAACTCGCCTTCGAGCAGATCTCCGCGATCTTCTCCGGCGTCGCCGATCTGAAGAAGGTGTTCGAGGCCGCGCGCCTGCGCCGCGCCGGTGGCCGCCAGACGCTGCTCTTCGTGGATGAGATCCACCGCTTCAACCGCGCCCAGCAGGATTCCTTTTTGCCTGTGATGGAGGACGGCACCGTCGTTCTCATCGGCGCGACGACCGAGAATCCGTCTTTCGAGCTCAACGCCGCGCTTCTCTCGCGCGCCCGCGTGCTCGTCTTCCAGACGCTGGACGAGGAAAGCATCGGGAAACTGCTGGCGCGCGCCGAAGAGGTCGAAGGCAAGCCGCTGCCGCTCGACGCCGAGGCGAGGGCGATGCTGCTGCGCATGGCCGATGGCGATGGCCGCGCTTCCTTGACGCTCGCCGAGGAAGTCTGGCGCGCCGCGCGGCCGGGCGAGGTGCTCGATGCCACTGCCCTGCAGCGCGTGGTGCAGCGTCGCGCGCCGGTCTACGACAAGAGCCAGGACGGCCACTACAATCTGATCTCGGCGCTGCACAAATCGGTGCGTGGCTCCGACCCCGACGCCGCGCTCTACTATCTCGCGCGCATGTTCGACGCCGGCGAGGACCCGCTCTATCTCGGCCGGCGGCTGGTGCGCATGGCCGTGGAGGACATCGGCCTGGCCGATCCGCAGGCGCTGGTCGTCGCCAACGCCGCCAAGGATGCCTATGACTATCTCGGCTCGCCCGAGGGCGAACTCGCCTTCGCGCAGGCCTGCGTCTATCTCGCCACCGCGCCGAAATCGAACGCGGTCTACAACGCCTTCAAGGCGTCGATGCGGGCGGCGAAGGAGCACGGCTCGCTGCTGCCGCCGAAACACATCCTGAACGCCCCGACAAAGCTGATGAAGTCGGAGAACTACGGCTCGGGCTATCGCTACGATCACGACGAACCGGATGCGTTCTCGGGCCAGGACTACTTCCCCGAAAAGATGGGCCGGCAGACCTTCTACGATCCGCCGGACCGCGGCTTCGAGCGCGAGATCAGGAAGCGCCTCGATTACTGGTCGAAGCTGCGCAGGGAGCGCGGCGAGTAGGCCAGGCGTTCGCCTAGTAGCCCGCCTTGATCTTCTCGAACTCGGCCTGGAACTTCTGCTTCACCGACGGCTCGACCGGCGCGGCGAACAGCGTCTTCTTCATCATCCCCTCGATGTCTGCGAAGCCCTTGGCCTGCAGCTCGCCCGCATCGACCGCCGCCATGCCGGCGCCGTTGGCGTGGCCGTAGCCCCAGGCGCTGACCATGTATTTCGAGACGTCCGGCGCGCTCACCGCGTTGAGGAAGTCATAGACCTTGTCGGCGCTGCCCGGCGCATCCTTCAGGTGAACGTAGCCGCACACCCAGGAAGCGATGCCTTCGTCCGTGTCCTTCTTCACCTCGACCGGGATGCCGTTCGCCTTCAGCACGTTGGCCGTCTCGTTCCATGACCAGGCGAGGTCGATTTCCTCGCCGGCGAAGGCCTGCCCGAGCTCGGTGTTGTCGGTCCAGTACATGCGGACGTTCTTGTGCACCTCACGCAGGAAGGCGGACGCCGCCTGGAACTGCTCGTCCGAAACGTTCTGCACGTCCTTCACACCGACCGCCAGCAGGCCGAGCGCATAGGCAGCGTCCACATTGTCGGGGATCGACACGCGGTCCTTGTATTTCGGATCGGCGAACGCCTTGAGCGACTGGATGTCGGACGACTGGATCTTGTCGGTGCGATAGGTGGGCAGCGTGTTGCCCCAGTCGAACGGCAGGAACCACGCCTTGCCTTCGGCGTCGGTCATCACGTCCGGCACGCCCTTGATGGCCGGCAGGATATCGTTCCACGCCGCGATCTTCGACGTGTCGAGCGGCTGCAGCAGGCCGGCGTCGCGCCATTTCACGATGTTGGTCGCGCAGGGATGCGCGACGTCCGCCTTGAAGCCGGTGCGCAGCTTCTCGAAGGCCTCGTCCTCGTCGCCGAAGAACGCGTAGACCGGCGCCGCGCCATGCTTGGTGTCGTAGCCCTGGTGCAGGGCCGGGTCTTCGTAGCCCGGCCAGTCGAGCACGGTGATTTCCTGCGCCAGCGCGGCGGTCGCTGGCAGCGACAGCGCCACGCAGAGTGTCAGGCGGCGGATATGAGAAGCGATCGTCGGCATCGTCAGTTCCCCTTCTGTCAGGCTTGAGCCCAATCTTGTCACTGTTGACAATCTGGACCGTGCAGAGTTTCCTGTCAACGTTGACAGGAAACGGAGCGCGCGATGGCGAGGCCGCCCAAATTCGAGGAACGCAGCGAAGAGATCATGGCTGCGTTCGAGGCCTGCGTAGAACGCAAGGGCCTGCCTGAGACGACACTCGCGGATGTGGCCGCCGAGGCCGGGCTGCCGCGCAGCCTCGTTCGCTATTTCATGGGCAACCGCGACGAGATGGTCGATCGCCTCATCGAGCGCATCGTGGCGCGCGCCGAGGCGAGCCTGGACGACATTCGCGACCAGGCCGGCGCAGCGCCGCTCGGCGAGCTGCTCGATGTCTTCTTCGGCAAGGTGTTCGCCAACGAGCGCTCGAATGCCGTCGTGGGCGAACTCTGGCATCTCGCGCGCAACGACCAGCACATCCGCGAGCGCCTCGCCGGTGTCTACGACTACGCCATCAGGCTGCTGGTCGACGCCATGCGCCGCGAAGGAGTGGGCCGGTCGGCTGTGGCGCGCCGCAAGGCCGCGTTTGCGATCCTGTCGATGATCCTCGGCCAGTCGACGCTGCAGGATTTCGGCGTGGCCGGCGTGACGCCGAAGGACATGCGGCGGCTCGCAGGACTGATCATTGCGGAACTGGAGGAGATGGGCAGATGACGACCGAGCGCGAGGCGTTCGTCCGGAGCATGTTCTCGGGCGTGCGGCAGTACGAAACGTTCAACCGTATGGGCGAGATCTTCCCGACCTCGACCATGACGGCGTCGCCTGCGCCGAAGCCGTTTCCCGTCGGCGCCGGCATCGAGCTGCCGCCGACCTACCGCCACGCTGGCACGGATCGTGACCTGAAAGGCTTCCTCGACGCCACCGACACGGTGGCGCTGCTTGTGCTGAAGGACGGTGCGCTGCGGCTCGAGCGCTACACGCTCACCGGCAGCCCGACCACGCGCTGGATGTCGATGTCGATGGCGAAGAGCGTCACGTCGGCGGCGATTGGCATTGCCTGGGGCGACGGGCTCTTGCGTGTCGACCAGCCAGTCACCGACTTCCTCCCGCAGCTTGCGGGGTCCGCCTATGATGGCGTCGCCATCAAGCACATCCTGCAGATGTCGTCGGGCGCGCGCTGGAACGAGGACTATTCCGATCCCGACTCCGACATCATGCGCTTCATCCGTGTCTTCGCGCATGGCGGTTCGTTCGGGGAACTGGCGCCGAAGATGGTCCGCCAGCGTGAGCCGGGCACCTACAATCTCTACAACAGCATGGACACGCAGGTGCTTGGCATGCTGCTCAAGCAGGTGACAGGCCAGCCGATCCGCGATTATGTGCAGGCGAAGCTCTGGCATCCGCTCGGCGCAGAATCCGATGCCTACTGGCTGGTCGATACCGGCGGCATGGAGATGGCCTATGGCGGGCTCAACGCCACCGCCCGCGACTACGCCAAGTTTGGCGAGCTGTTCCGCAATGGCGGCAGCTGGCACGGCCGCCAGATCGTGCCGGCGGAGTGGGTGAAGGCCTCCGTGACACCTGACGGTCCGCATCTCATCCCCGGCGACCACGGCCTTTCCGACACCGCCTTCGGTTATGGCTACCAGTGGTGGCTGATGGATGGCGGCGAAGGCGAGTATGCGGCCATCGGTGTCTACAACCAGTTCATCTATGTGAACCCGGCGCGCGCGCTGACCATCGTCAAGCTCTCCGCCAATCCGAGCTACGGCCAGACCAACGACGAGCGCTCCTATCGCGAGTTCGAGACCGTCTCGATGCTGCGCGCCATCGGGCAGTCGGTCGCCAGCTGAGCGCCGGCGGGCAGGCGAGGCGGGGCAACAGTGCTTTGCGGCAGGGTTGACCCCTGCCGCGGCAGGGCGCAGTAAGCCGCCATGCTGCACATCCTGCTCGTAGCGGTAGGCGGCGCCATCGGCGCATCGCTCCGGCACATCGTCAATCTCGGCGCGTTGCGCGTGGTCGGCCCCGATTTTCCTTGGGGCACGATGGCGCTCAACATCGCCGGGTCGCTGGTCATGGGCCTGTTCGTCGGATGGCTGGCGATGCGCGCCGGCGTATCCGACGCGCTGCGTCTGTTCGTGGCCACCGGCATCCTTGGCGGCTTCACGACCTTCTCGGCCTTTTCGCTCGATGTGGCAGTGCTGTGGGAGCGCGGTGCGCATCTCGGCGCTTTCGGCTACGCGGCGGCGAGCGTCGCTGGTTCCATCCTTGCTTTGTTCGTGGGCCTGTGGCTCGCGCGCGGCTTTGCTTGAGGTAGCGCGCAATGGCAGGCGTCGAACTCATCAAGGTTGAAGCGGGCGAGTCCGGCATGCGCCTGGACCGCTGGTTCAAGTCGCACTACCCGGGTCTGGGCTTCGGAGCGTTGCAGAAGCTGCTGCGCTCCGGCCAGGTGCGCGTCGATGGCGGGCGCGTGAAGGCCGATACGCGCGTCGAGCCGGGGCAGGTGGTGCGTATCCCGCCGCTTGCCGTCGACATGAAAGGCGCCGCGCATCTGACCCCGCGCACCATGCGCGACAAGGGCGACGCCGAAGTTCTCGCCAGCATGCTGCTGCACGAGGACCCGAAGGTCTTCGTGTTCGACAAGCCGGCCGGCCTGGCCGTGCAGGGCGGCTCCGGCGTGGTGCGCAGCGTCGATCAGATGCTGGAAGCCTGGCGCAACAAGAAGGGCGAGAAGCCGCGCCTCGTCCACCGGCTCGACCGCGACACCTCCGGCGTGCTGGTCGTTGCCCGCACGCGCCTTGCCGCGATGAAGCTCGCCGAGGCGTTTCGCGAGCGCGAGACGAAGAAGACGTACTGGGCTCTGGTGAAGGGCGTTCCGGCGCCGCACGAGGCCAAGATCTCGACCTGGCTGGTGAAGGAGCAGACGCCCGACGGCGACCGCATGCGCGTGGCGAAACATGGCGAGCGTGGCGCCGACCATGCCGTGTCCTACTACCGCGTGGTCGAGCAGGCCGGCCAGGCGCTCGCCTGGCTCGAGATGGAGCCCTACACCGGCCGCACGCACCAGCTGCGCGTGCACGCCCTCCATATCGGGCACCCGATCATGGGTGATCCGAAATACTTTGAGCATGACACCAACTGGGAGTTTCCCGGCGGCATCCAGAAGCGCCTGCACCTGCACGCGCGCCGCATCGTGATCCCGCATCCCGACGGCGGGTCGGTCGATGTGACCGCGCCGCTGCCGCCCCATATGCGCCAGTCGTGGAACCTTCTCGGCTTCGACGAGGCAAATGCAGAGACGATCGGATGAGCGCCACTCTCGTACACGACCGGCGTGACGCCATCGACAGCACTGCCGCGCTGCTGATGCTGATGCTCACCTTCGCATGGGGCTTCAACGGCGTTGCCCAGAAGCTCTCGAACGTCGGCTTCAGCCCGGTGTTCGTCACCATGATGCGCTCGGCCATCGCCTGCGGACTGGTCTATTTCTGGTGCGCCTACCGCCGCATCCCCGTCTTCGAGCGCGACGGCACGCTCTGGCCCGGCATCATTGCCGGCCTGCTCTTCGGCGGCGAGTTCGCGCTCATCTTTTTCGGCCTCGACTACACCTCGGTCGCGCGCGCCGCGCTGATGATCAACATCATGCCGTTCTGGGTGCTGATCGGCGCCCACCTCTTCCTTGGCGAGCGCATGATGGCGCGGGCCCTCGTCGGTCTCGTTCTCTCCTTCGGCGGGCTGGTGCTGGTGTTCTCCGACAAGCTCAGCCTGCCCGGGCCGGATGCGATCTGGGGCGACGTGCTCTGTCTGATTGCCGGCATCCTGTGGGCGGCGACGACCATCGTGATCAAGGGCACGCGGCTCGTCACGGCGCGGGCGGAAAAGATCCTGCTCTACCAGCTTGCCGTGTCGGCGCTGATGGTCGTGCCGATCCTGCCCTTCGTCACGCCGCTGGTCCGCGAGGTCGATGCACTGGCGATTGGCTCCGTGCTCTTCCAGGGCATCTTTATCGCCGCCTTCACCTATCTGCTGTGGTTCTGGCTGATGCGCCGCTATCCCGCCGGCGCGCTCACCAGCTTTGCCTTCCTGACGCCGGCTTTTGGCGTTCTGCTGGGTGGCCTGCTGCTCGATGAACCGCTGACCGCCCGCATCCTGCTGGCGCTCGGGCTCATCGTCATCGGGCTCATCGTTGTAAATCGCCCCGTTCGACGCCCAAAGGTGATCTGATCATGCGCGACATCCTGAGCGATCTCGACGCCGGCTTCGTCTCCGATCCCGACCCGGTGCGCCGCGCCCAGCTGCAGATGAAGGCACCGCTGCCGAAGCGCTTCTACGAACGCGCGGAGGTGGCGCAGACGCCCGACGGCTTCGCGGTTCACCTCGACGGCAAGCCGGTGCGCACGCCGGGCAGGGCGGTCGTGCTGCTGCCCACCGCTGCGGCCGCCGCCCTGGTGGCGGAGGAATACGCCGCCCAGGTCGAGCGCATCGATCCCGTCACCATGCCGCTGACCCGTCTCGTCAACACCGCCATCGACGGCGTTGCCAGCGACACGCAGGCCGTGCTCGAGGACATCCTCCGCTTCGCCTCGTCGGATATGCTCTGCTACCGCGCTGACGGTCCCGAGCGGCTGCAGGCGCGGCAGGCCGAAGCATGGGATCCGGTGCTCGACTGGGCGCGCTCCGCGCTTGGTGCGCGCTTCAACCTTGCCGAGGGCGTCATGCATGTCGAGCAGCCGCGCGAGTCGATCGGCGCGCTCGGTGTGCATCTTCGTCAGCGCGAGGAGCCGCTGCGGCTCGCCGCCATGCACGTGATGACGGCGATCAGCGGCTCGGCGCTGCTGGCTCTGGCGGTCGAGGCCGGTGAACTGGAGCCTGAAGCTGCGTGGCGCGCGGCCCATGTCGATGAGGACTGGCAGATCGAGCACTGGGGCGAGGATGCGGAGGCGGTGGCGCGCCGCAGCTTCCGCCACCGCGATTTCATGGCAGCGGTGTCGTTGCTTGCCGCGCTGTCGAGCTAGGCCGCGGCGTCCTCGATCAGCGTGCCGCCGGTGGGGCGGTGCAGAGCCTCCTGGAAGGCGCGGTGCTGGCCGGAAGGCTGGCGGGTGGCGAGGCTGGCAAGCACGGTCACGACCAGCCCGACCGGCACGCCGAGCGCCGCCAGCGACAGATCGCCGAGGCGCGGCAGCAGCGCCAGCACGTCGGCCAGTTCTGCCGCGTAGAAGCGGTTGCCGATCAGCGCCAGCAGCGTGATGGCTGTACCTGCGAGCATGCCGAGCACTGCCCCGGTGCCGTTGGCGCGCCGCCACCAGATGCCAAGCACCAGCGCCGGGAACAGGCCTCCGGCGGCGAGCGCCAGCGACCAGCTCGACAGCGTCAGGAAATCGAACTCCTGCGTCTCGGCGACGTGTGTGGCGCCGAACGCCAGACCCACCATCAGGATGCGCGGGACGATCAGCCGGCTGGAGGCCGCTGCGTTGCGCGAGATCAGCCGGCAGTAGATGTCGTGCCCGAGCGAATTCGCCGCGGTGACGAGCAGAGCCGACGCTGCGGCCAGCAGTGCCGCCAGCGCGCCGAGGCAGGCCATCGCCGTGAACACGAACGGCATGCCCGAGATGCTCGGAAGTGCGACGGTGATGAGGTCGGGCGAGGGCGTGGTCATGCCGCCGTCGACCGCCCACCGTGCGAGGCCGGCGACGACCGGGGCAGCGAGGCCGAGCAGCGCGGTGAAAAACAGACCCCACGCCATGGAATCGCGCGACACCTGCGGGTCGGAAAGCGTGATCGCCCGCGTCGCCATATGCGGCAGCGAGGCGCCGCCCACCATCAGGCAGAGCGCCAGCAGCCAGAAGTCGGCGCCGTAGCCTTCTGCGGCATAGGCGATGCCGGTGAAGCTCAGCGCGTCCTCCTGCGCCGTGCGTGGCTGGCCAAAGGCAAGGTCGACGACGCCGAAGCTCAGGGGATGCAGCAGCAGCACCCAGATGATGACGACGGCCAGCGCAATGATGAGAACGATGTATTGCGCCACCTGCGTCCAGGTGGTGGAGCGCATGCCGCCGAGCACCGTGCACAGTGTCAGCATGACGAAGCCGACCTGCAGACCTGTCGTCAGGTCGATGTCGAGCAGCAGCGCGAGCACATAGCTGAAGCCGTTTAGCTGCGCTGCAAGCAAGGGCAGCGTGCAGGCGAGCAGCGCCAGCACGCCGAGCACGCGTGCGACGCTGCCGAAGCGCGCCGAGAGGAAGTCGGGCAGCGTGTAGGCGCCGCTGCGGCGCAGATACGGACCGATAAGCACGGCGCCGACGATGAAGGCGCCGCAGGCGCCGATCACGAAGGCGAAGCCGGCATGGCCGAGCAGGTAGAGTGCCGCCACCATCGCCGTGAATGAGCCGGCGGACGCGCCGCCGATCGCCATGGCCATGCCGTTCAGCCCGGGCGGGATGCGCCGGCCGGCGGCGAAGAATTCGCGCACCTTCATGGTGCCGGTCGATGCGGCGACGAAGATGAAGAGGACGGCGACATAGATCGCCAGCAGCGCCCCGGTGATGCGGTCAGGCACGCCGAGCGCTGAGAGCACGGCCATGATGAAGGCGAAGGCAACGAAGCCGCAGGCGTAGATCAGGTAGAGCCGGCCGACGCGGTACGCGCGTGTGGCCTCGCGATCCTCGGACACCGACATTGCGAGCGTCACGGTTCGGAATCGGCGAAGCGCCGCTCGAGCGCGTTCATGCGCTCGGCGAACCAGAAGAGCGAAAGCACGAGGCCGATGAGCGAGACATCGGCCATGCCGCCGAAGCTGACCACGACGCCGAACAGGTTGATGGCGTTGACCGTGCCGCCCATGATCGGCAGCACGAAACCGAAGCAGGCGAGCAGGGCGACGGCGGCCAGCAGCAGCCTTCGGCGTGCCGACACGAAAGCCGCGCGGTTGTTGGCAGTCATCGCGAACCTCTTATGCGGCTACCCGCATAAAACAATTCCAGCAAAAGTGTGAGCGGTTTTGCGTGTGGTGGTCGAGACTTGGGAAGCAGACGATGCCGTCTGCTCACGGCCTGTCGGCGGATCTGCGCCCGCCCGATGAGTGGCGAAATCAGGGAAGCGCAGGCCACGGGCAAGTGCCGGCGTGGCGCCGCCTCAGCTAAGCTTTTCGGAAGCAGCCGCTGCGATCGCCTCGTCATGATACCAGGCGTCGATGCAGACATTGGCGACCGCGCGTCGCGACCAAAGGTTCACGATCGCAGCGCTTTCGGTTGCACGCGCGTCAACCTTGCTGCCCGGGCGGGCAGGGAAGGTGTAGATGCGGGCGGTTTCGCGATGATGCTCGGTCGTCATAGCCGTTACTTTCAGTTCCTGCCGGGTCGGCAGTGTGGCTTGAGTCCCTATATAACACTTGCCTGCCGATTGTGCAAAAAGATCGTGATTTGCCAACTATTTAGGCAGATATTTGCTTTGCAAGTGATGTTGGCACCCCTGAACCGCACTCCATTCCACCTCTGTGTTTGCCCAATTCGCGTGCAGCCGCTTGCGGAAGCCCGCTGACTGGGCGGCTTCAGCCCCGCTTTTCCGCGGCGTCAGTGCGATTGCATGTCACTGGACGCGGCAAGTGGCACGCGAGTTGCTTTGAGGAAGTAGGGACGGCTCGGCCCGGGGTGGTCGAACGCGCACAGCGCGGCTCCTCCCAGCTTTGGTTACGAGAGGACGGCATGACGAAATACAAGCTCGAATACATCTGGCTGGACGGGTACACGCCGGTCCCCAATCTGCGTGGCAAGACGCAGATCAAGGAATTCGATTCCTTCCCGACGCTCGACCAGCTCCCCCTGTGGGGTTTTGACGGCTCGTCCACGATGCAGGCCGAGGGCCATTCGTCGGACTGCGTGCTGAAGCCGGTCGCGGTCTACCCGGACCCGGCGCGCAGCAATGGCGTCCTGGTCATGTGCGAAGTCATGATGCCCGACGGCGTCACCCCGCACAGCTCCAACAGCCGCGCCACCATCCTCGACGACGAGGACGCCTGGTTCGGCTTCGAGCAGGAGTACTTCTTCTACAAGGACGGCCGTCCGCTCGGCTTCCCGGAGAGCGGCTACCCCGCTCCGCAGGGTCCGTACTACACCGGCGTCGGCTACAAGAATGTCGGCGACATCGCCCGCAAGCTGGTCGAGGAACATCTCGATCTCTGCCTTGCCGCCGGCATCAACCACGAAGGCATCAACGCCGAAGTCGCGAAGGGCCAGTGGGAGTTCCAGATTTTCGGCAAGGGCTCCAAGCGCGCCGCCGACCAGATCTGGATGGCGCGCTACCTGCTCCTGCGTCTGTGCGAGACCCACGGCATCGACATCGAGTTCCATTGCAAGCCGCTCGGCGACACCGACTGGAACGGCTCGGGCATGCACTGCAACTTCTCGACCAAGTTCATGCGCGAAGTCGGCGGCAAGGAGTACTTCGAGGCTCTGATGGCGCAGTTCGACAAGAACCTGATGGACCACATCGCGGTCTACGGCCCGGACAACGACAAGCGTCTGACCGGCAAGCACGAGACCGCTCCGTGGAACAAGTTCTCCTACGGCGTGGCCGATCGCGGCGCTTCGATCCGCGTCCCGCACTCCTTCGTGCGCAACGGATACAAGGGCTATCTCGAGGATCGCCGCCCGAACTCGCAGGGCGACCCCTACCAGATCGCGTCGCAGGTTCTGAAGACGATCTCGGAAGTGTCGACCGAAGCTTACAGGAAGGCCGCGGCCTAGGCGCCGCGGTTACACTGGTCTCCTCATGGCCCGGCGCGCGAGCGCCGGGCTTTCTTCTTTGCAGTGGCCCGGTGTCAGCTTCGCTGGCGGCTGGCGAACCGCGTCCACAAAAACTGCAGGCCGAGCACCACCGCCAGGATGATGGCGTTGGAAATGAGCCCGACCCAGATCGGCGTGATCTGGTCGGGCTGCTCGCGCCCCATGGTGAGCGGGATCAGGACCGCCACGAAGACCAGCCCCAGCGCCAGCGGGATGACGCGGCCGGTCTGTGCGGCGGTGTTCGCTGCGGTCAGCGCCAGTGCGGCCAGCAGGCCGATGCGGAACGGGTCGGAAAGTTGGGCGATGACAAGGTCAAGGATGGCGTCCATGCGCAATTGATGCGCTGAAGCCGACGCATCAGGCAAGCGCTACCATCGTCGTGGCCCGTGGCGGGCGCACGGCGCGATGGTTGATCGGCCTGACGCAAATCGCATGCAGGCAAGTGCGCCAACAAAAAGCCCCGGCGTTTCCGCCGGGGCTTTTTTCGTCCGGTCTGCCGCTTGGGCTCAGACCGAGTAGTACATGTCGAACTCGACCGGGTGCGGCGTCATCTCGAAGCGCATCACCTCGACCATCTTCAGTTCGATGTAGGCGTCGATCTGGTCGTCGTCGAACACGCCGCCGGCCTTCAGGAAGGCGCGGTCCTTGTCGAGGCTCTGCAGCGCCTCGCGCAGCGAGCCGCAGACGGTCGGGATCTTCTTCAGCTCCTTCGGCGGCAGGTCGTACAGATCCTTGTCCATGGCCTGGCCGGGATGGATCTTGTTCTTGATGCCGTCGAGGCCGGCCATCAGCAGCGCGGCGAAGGCGAGGTAGGGGTTCGCGCCCGGATCGGGGAAGCGGACCTCGACACGCTTGGCCTTCGGCGAGTTGCCGAACGGGATGCGGCAGGAGGCCGAGCGGTTGCGCGCCGAATAGGCGAGCAGCACCGGCGCCTCGTAGCCCGGCACCAGCCGCTTGTACGAGTTGGTCAGCGGGTTGGTGAAGGCGTTGATCGCCTTGGCGTGCTTGATGACGCCGCCGATGAAGAACAGGCAGTTCTCCGACAGGCCGGCATACTCATTGCCCGCGAAGGTCGGCTTGCCGCCCTTCCAGATCGACATGTGCACGTGCATGCCCGAGCCGTTGTCGCCGAAGATCGGCTTCGGCATGAAGGTCGCGGTCTTGCCGTAGGCGTTGGCGACCTGGTGCACGACATACTTGTAGATCTGCATCTTGTCGGCGTTGCGGACCAGCGTGTCGAACTTCAGCCCGAGCTCGTGCTGCGCCGCTGCCACCTCGTGGTGGTGCTTTTCGGTGCGCACGCCCATCTCGGCCAGCACGGTCAGCATCTCGGAGCGCATGTCCTGTGCCGAGTCGATCGGCGGCACCGGGAAGTAGCCGCCCTTCACGCGCGGACGGTGACCGAGATTGCCGGTCTCGTAGTCGGTGTCGTCGTTCGACGGCAGTTCGGTGGAGTCGAGCTTGAAGCCGGTGTTGTACGGATCGGCCTTGTACTTCACGTCGTCGAACACGAAGAACTCGGCTTCCGGGCCGACAAAGATCGTGTCGCCGATGCCTTCCGCCTTCATGTACGCCTCGGCCTTCTTGGCCGTGCCGCGCGGGTCGCGGTTGTAGGCCTCGCCCGAGACCGGGTCGAGGATGTCGCACATCACCACCATGGTGGACTGCGCGAAGAACGGATCCATGTGGACCGTTTCGGTGTCCGGCATCAGCACCATGTCGGACTCGTTGATGGCCTTCCAGCCGGCGATGGACGAGCCGTCGAACATGATGCCGTCGGCGAACATGTCCTCGTCCACCTCGACCACGTCCATGGTCACGTGGTGCATCTTGCCCTTCGGGTCGGCGAAGCGCAGGTCAACGAACTTCACGTCGTTGTCCTTGATCTGCTTCATGATGTCTTTGGCTGTCGTCATGTGCGTTTCCCTGTAATGATGACGTTGATGATCGAAAGGCGCCGCTGGCGTCAGATGGCGTCGACGCCGGTTTCGCCGGTGCGGATGCGCACCACTTCCTCGATGTTCGAGACGAAGATCTTGCCGTCGCCGATGCGGCCCGTCTGTGCCGCCTTGCGGATGGCTTCGATGGCGGCCTCGACGGATTCATCGCCGAGCACCACTTCGATCTTCACCTTCGGCAGGAAGTCGACCACGTATTCTGCTCCGCGATAGAGCTCGGTGTGGCCCTTCTGGCGGCCGAATCCCTTCGCTTCGGTGACGGTGATGCCTTGCAGGCCGACTTCCTGCAACGCCTCTTTCACCTCGTCGAGCTTGAACGGTTTGATGACGGCTTCGATCTTTTTCATGCTTGACTGGCCTCCGGTGCCGTCTGTGGGGTCGCCCCAAATTGTGTCGCCGCACGTGAAGCACGAACTATGCCAAGTTCGCGAGCTCTCTGCAAAGCCATCCCACGCTGCACGAACCGGGTGCAATTGGGACCCTTTGCGGCGGAGAAGGCGCCGCCATGGGCAGGATCGCCTGCCAAAAAGGCAGCGCCTGCCAAACCGGCTGCCTAATCCGTGCGCAACTGCCTTTCTTGTAGGCATCGCGCCAAAGGCCGCCCCTCTGCCGGGTTGCGCAGCGCCTCGCTCCGCCAGACCTTGATCCGGGCGGGATGACCGGGCAGGAATCTGCTGCCCGATGGTCGTTGGGCCGGCATCGCACGGGGAGGCGGGCATAGATTTCACCGAACTCTTGACGCCCGCCGAGATGGCGGAGGCCGACCGGCTGACCATCAGGGCCGGGCTGGTTGACGGCATCGCTTTGATGCGCCGCGCCGGCGAGGCCGTTGTGGCGCTGATCCTCGAGCGATTTCCCGCCGCAACCGGTGTCGCCGTTCTGGCAGGCCCCGGCAACAATGGCGGCGACGGCTATGTCATTGCCGAGTGCCTGCGCCGCTCCGGCGTGCCGGTCACCTTGTGGCGCGCGCAGCCGCCCGTTGCCGGAACCGATGCCGCGCTGGCGGTGTCCGAATGCAGCGTGGGTGCGCAGGACCTTGCCGCCTTTGCGCCGCAACCCGGCTGGATCGTGGTCGATGCCTTGTTTGGCGCTGGCTTGGGCCGGCCGGTCGATGGCGTCTACGCCGAGGCGCTCGCACGGACAGAAGCCGCCGGTGCGACCATCATCGCGGTGGATTTGCCGAGCGGTGTTTCTGGCGACAGCGGCGCGGTGCTGGGGAAGGCGGTCGCAGCCGAGCTGACCGTCACCTTCTTCCGCAAGAAGCCCGGCCATCTGCTGCAGCCCGGTCGCGCGCTGTGCGGAGAGACAATCGTCTCTGATATCGGCATTCGCGCCGACGTGCTCCAGGCAATCGGCCCGACGACAGTCGAGAACCTGCCGGTCAACTGGCTGGCGCAATTTCCGCGGGCCCGCGACGACACCCACAAGTATCGGCGCGGGCACGTCGCGGTGTTCTCCGGCGGGCCGTCGGCCACCGGCGCTGCGCGTCTGTCGGCGATGGCTGCGGCGCGCTCGGGGGCAGGGGCGGTGACCATGCTGTCGCCGTCCAACGCGCTGCTGGTCAATGCAGCGCACCTGACATCGATCATTCTGCGCGAGGCGGGCTCGCTCGATGAGACCCTCGCGTTCATGGCCGAGCGCAAGCCGGCCGCTTTCGTCTTCGGGCCCGGTCTGGAACCGAAGCCGAAACTCGCCGCTTTCGCCGCCGATCTGCTCGGCGGCACTGCGCATGCGCCCTGCACGGCGGTGTTCGACGCCAGCGCGCTGACCGCCTTCGGACACGCGCCGTCGCTGCTGTTCGAGGCGTCCCGGCGGGCAGGCGCACCTCGGATCGTGCTGACGCCGCATGACGGCGAGTTCGCGCGCTTGTTCCCCGATCTCGCCGGTGAGCCGTCCAAGCTGCGGCGCGCCCGTGCCGCCGCGCAAATCGCCAACGCGGTGATTGTCCTGAAAGGGCCGGACACCGTGATCGCCGCGCCGGACGGCCGCGCCGCCATCAATTCCAACGGCACGCCGCTGCTTGCCACGGCGGGCTCCGGCGACGTCTTGTCAGGCCTCGTTGCTGGCCTGGCGGCGCAGGGCATGCCGACTTTCCAGGCGGCGTGCGCTGCCGTCTGGATCCACGCCGAGGCCGCCCGTGCATTCGGTCCCGGTCTGATCGCCGAAGATTTGCCGCTTCTCATCCCTACTGTGTTACGCACCCTGCAGGATGAGACATCGGGTCGGGTGGAGAATCGATGATCCGGAAACTGCTGATTTCGCTTGGCGCGGCGGCTGTGTTTGCTGTCCTGCCGGCGCGTGCCGAAGGCCCGGTGCTGTTCGTCGAAGACCCTGCTCTGCTGCAGGAGATGGAGGCGAAGGGGTACGATTTCGCCAGCCTCTTTCATGTCGAAGGCAAGGACGATCTCGCGGCGCTGTACGCCAGCGCGCCTGGCTACCGCACCATTGTCGACACCATCACGACCGATCTCGACGAACTGCGCGGCGAGATCGAGGGCGGCGGTCGCAAGCTGTCCGAATTCACCCGCCACGAGACCGGTCGCATCATGGACATGCGCTGGCTGTCGACGCCCGAGGCGCGCCTGCGGCTGGTCGGCATCGTCAACCGCCTCGACCGGCGCGACTTCCACGACTTGCGCGGCGAGAAGGGCTGCGGCGAGGTGCGGCTGATCTTCCGTCTTGCCTATGCTTTCAAGCAGGATGGCAAGGGCAAGCTTTTGTCCTCGCGCATGCCGCTCAATTTCAACGCCGTCTTCGACGTCGCGCCCGATGCCGACGGTGGCTGCACCGGCGTCGCCGGGCGTTGGACGCCGCAGCTCGACGAGAATGTCGACGCCGGCTGGCTCGCCGGTGGTCCGCTCGACCCTTCCGAACTGACATTCCGCCAGCTGGAGCTGAACGCCCAGATGGTGCGCTTCCCGTCCGGGCAGGAACCCGAGTTCGGCGGCCAGGCCGTCTATCTGATGCGCATCTTCGGCATCGATGGCGAAGCCGTCACCGAGCTGCCGCTGGAGAACACGCCTGACGTCGCAGGGCTGAAAGGCGACGCGAAACTCAAGGCCGATCTCGCTTCCTACCTGAACGGCAGCACGGGCGCCGTCGACACCGGCGTCTACATGATCCCGGACCAGTTTCTCGCGCGCAAGATTGTCTCGTGGTCCACCTTCGGAAATGCGCGGGCTGCGAACCATCCGTTCGCTGACCTCTTCGACGCGGAGGACTTCGCCGCGGAGGCCCT
>JBFXFO010000073.1:0-18104 GCA_050178915.1 Rhizobiaceae bacterium
CGGATTCCGGCGTCGTCCTGACGCGGTAGGGGGCGGCCATGACGGACGTCGCGACGCACGACAGCACGGCAGTGAAGGGCAGGGCGGACCCGGTCGGGGCCGTCATCACGGCGATCACCAGCCGGCTGGTGATCCTCATCCCCTACCTCTGGCTCCTCATCTTCTTCATCGTTCCGTTCCTGATCGTCTTCAAGATCTCGCTGTCGCAGATCGCAACGGCGATCCCGCCCTACACTCCGGTGCTCGACATCACCGACGGGCTGGCGGCCTTCTGGGAAGGCATCAAGCAACTTGCCTTCGACAACTACCGGTGGCTGCTCGACGACGCGCTTTATGCCAACGCTTATGTGTCGAGCCTAGTCATCGCCGGCATCTCGACGCTGATCGCGCTTCTGATCGGCTATCCGATCGCCTACGGCATGGCGCGTGCGCCGGCGACACTGCGGCCGACGCTGCTGATGCTGGTGATCCTGCCGTTCTGGACGAGCTTCCTGATCCGCGTCTACGCATGGATCGGCATCCTCAAGCCGGAAGGCCTGCTCAACCAGCTTCTGCTCGGCATCGGGGTGATCGACGAACCGCTGATCATCATGAACACGCATGCCGCGATCTTCATCGGCATCGTCTATTCCTACCTGCCGTTCATGATCCTGCCGCTGTATTCCTCGCTGGAGAAGATGGATCACTCGCTGATCGAGGCAGCGCAGGATCTCGGCTGCACGCCGATCTCCGCCTTCTGGAAGATCACCTTCCCGCTGTCGCTGCCCGGTGTCTTCGCCGGCTGCCTGCTCGTCTTCATCCCGGCCACCGGCGAGTTCGTCATTCCAGACCTGCTCGGCGGCTCGCAGACGCTGATGATCGGCAAGACGCTGTGGAACGAGTTCTTCAACAACCGCGACTGGCCGGTCTCGTCGGCTGTGGCGGTGGTCCTGCTGCTGTTGCTGGTCGTGCCGATCATGCTGTTCCAGCGCGCCCAGGCGAAGGCGCAGGAGTAGGCCGATGAACTCGAACAGCTGGAGCCGCTTCAACATCAGCTCGATCGTGCTGGGCTTCGCCTTCCTCTATCTGCCGATCGTGCTGCTGGTCATCTACTCGTTCAATGAATCGAAGCTCGTCACCGTGTGGGGCGGCTTCTCGACCAGGTGGTACGTCTCGCTCTTCCAGAACCAGGGGCTGATGGATGCTGCCTGGGTGACGATCCGCGTCGCGCTTGTCTCGGCCAGCGTCGCCACCGTGCTCGGCACGATGGCAGCGCTCGCGCTCACCCGCTACACGCGTTTCCGCGGCCGCTTCCTGTTCTCCGGCATGGTCTTTGCGCCGCTGGTCATGCCGGAGGTGATCACCGGCCTGTCGCTGCTGCTGATCTTCGTCGCCATCGGCCTCGACCGCGGCGTGCTGACGATCATGCTGGCGCACATCACCTTCACCATGTGCTTCGTGACGGTCGTGGTGCAGTCGCGCCTCGTGAGTTTCGACCGCTCGCTCGAAGAGGCGGCGATGGATCTCGGCGCCACGCCGGTGCGCACCTTCTTTCAGGTGACGCTGCCGGTGATCCTGCCCGCGATCGTGTCCGGCTGGATGCTCGCCTTCACGCTGTCGCTCGACGACCTGGTGATCGCCAGCTTCGCGTCCGGCTCCGGCGCGACGACGCTGCCGATGAAGATCTACAGCCAGGTGCGGCTCGGCGTGACGCCGGAGATCAATGCCGCCTGTACGCTGCTGATCGGGGTCGTTGCCATCGGCGTGTTGATTGCGTCGATCGCCAACAAGCGCCGCGAGGTGCAGCGCCAGCGCGACGAGCAGGCGGCGCAGCGCGGGTAGAGCAGTTTCGGCAGCAGTGCGGGCGGCTTTGGGTCCGGACCAGCAGTCCGGGCAGGCGCGCTAGTGTTCGTAGGGCGGCTGCTTCGGCGTCGCGTAGACGAAGGGTGAGCTCCACGTGCCGCCGACGAAGAAGCTGTTCTCGGGCACCCATGCGGTCGCCGCATCGCCCTGCTGCTCGACCATCACGGCGCCCGACAGTGCGAGGCCCCCGCCAAGATAGGGCACCAGCCCGCCGACGCTGATCACGTTGCGTTCGGTCCGCACTTCCGCCTTCTCAAGCCGCGCGACGCCATTGGCGAGGCTTGCCTGCAGCTCGGCGCCCGAAATTGCGAGCGTGCCGTTGCTGACTTCCGCGAACGGGAAGAAGCCGGAGCCGGCCGTGCGTTCACGGAACGCGGTGATGTCGAAGCCGGCCACCGACCCCATGCCGACCTTGGCGGCAACGTTGCCGGTCGCGGCGGCGGCAAAGCTGTCCCAGCTTGGCGCCGGGCCTTTCATCGTGACCGAGAGTGTGACGGGCGCGGCCGGCACCAGCCGCGTCCAGCCCAGCGCCTGCGACAGCGCCACGCCGTCCATGTCCGTTCCGTTGATGCGCACTTCCGCCTGATCGCCCTCCGGCAGCCGGTCGAACCGGATGCCGGCCTGCAGCGAGCCGCCGAAGGCGCGCGCATCCGAGATGTCGAAGGCGGCGAGGCCCTCCTTCACCTGCGCGCTTGCCGCCACGTCGGTCAGTTCCACCGTCCCGGCCTTGGCGCGCGAGGCGGACAGCCTCAAGTCGAGGCCCACGCGCTCCGCGAACACCGTGTCGATGGTCGTGGCGCTCCCCTGCAATGGCGTGAAGACGGAAAGGAAGGAGCGCAGGTCGAGGCTGTCGAAGGCGAGCGTTCCCGCGATCGTCGGCACCGGCGAGGCCAGACCGATCTCCAGCACCCCGACGCCCGGATTGCCATCGAGGACAAGCTCCGTGTTCTCGATCTTGACCCGCCGCGCATCGCCGACGACGTCGCCGGCGAGCGAGATCGAGCCGATTGTCGCGCTTGCCGCCATCGTGGTGCGTGACCATTCGAGCAGCCGCCGAAGCGACGGCGTGGAGAACGAAAACTCGCCCTGGAAATAGGACTGGTCGGCCAGGCTCGCGGTGCCGTCCAGCGCCAGTGTGATCGGCGCTGCCTTGACGGTGACGTTGAGCGGGCTGGTGGTGCCCGAGAGCAGCATCAGCGGCTGCTGCACGGCGAGTGTCAGTTCCACCGTTTCGCCGCGCCAGATGCCGGTCGCGGTCAGCCGCGCCGGCCGGTCCAGCGCCAGCCATTCGAGATTTCCGGACAGCCCGCTGGCGATTTCCTCGTCGCCGCTGCTGCGCACCACGAGGATGCGGCCGTCATTGATGGAAACGGTGCCGAAGGCGTCGCTCGGCATGCGCGGTCGTGCGGCCGCAGCCTGATCGTCCGCCGTCGCCGCGCGTGCTGCTTCGATCGAACTCTTGAGGCGCCCGCCCTGTGCGCCGGCGGGCATGTAGCCGGAGTCTTCGGAGACGCGGACCGTCGGGCGCACCATGCGTGCGGCGGAGAACTCGATATGCCCGCGCAGCGCGGACAGGGCCGAGAGTTCAAGGTCGATGCGTTCAGCCGAGAGCACCGGCGTGTGCGAGACGTCGTTCCAGGCCGAGAAGCGGACATCGTTGAGGTGCGCCTGGAACGACGGCCAGATTTCGATCTCCGGCGCCTGCTCCAGTGTCACGCGGTAACCGCTCCATGCCGACAGCTCCTCGGCGATGCGGTCGCGCACGATGCGCGTCGAGGCGACATAGGGCAGGGCGACGGCAAACACGATTGCGATGCCGGCGAGAATGCCGACCGCCCACAATCCTTGCCTGACCCGTACGGGCATAGTCACTCCGCCCACCCACTGCGCTGCCGACCGGCAGCGCGCTGCCCCGACAGCGATGTACCCAGACCGGAAGCCATTTCAAGGCTTTGTGGCCTCGCCATGGCGCTTTTGCCGGCAATCTTGTCACGCTGCGATGCAGCATGCATAAGGCGCTGCCAAGTTGGGAGGATCGCATGACCGACACGCCACTCTGGACGCCCTCGCCCGAGCGTGTCGCGAAATCGGCGATGACGGCATTCATGCGCGAGGCCGGAAAACGCACTGGGCTCGCATTCTCCGACTATCCCTCCCTGCATCGCTGGTCGATCGACGAGCGCGCTGATTTCTGGAGCCTGCTGTGGGATTTCTGCGGCGTCATCGGCGAGAAGGGTGAACGTGTCCTGGTCGACGGCGACAGGATGCCCGGCGCCTCGTTCTTCCCTGATGCCCGCATCAACTTTGCCGAGAATCTTCTGTGGAAGAAGGGTTCCGGCGACGCCATCGTCTTTCGCGGCGAGGACAAGGTCGAGCGCCGCATCTCGTGGGATGAGCTGCATGCGCTGGTCTCGCGCATCCGCCAGGCGCTGGAAGCCGAGGGCGTCAAGGAGGGCGACCGCGTCGCGGCGATGATGCCGAACATGCCGGAGACGGTGGCAGCCATGCTTGCTGCCGCCTCGCTTGGCGCCATCTGGTCGTCCTGCTCTCCCGATTTCGGCGAGCAGGGCGTGCTCGACCGTTTCGGCCAGATCGAGCCGGTCGTGTTCTTCGCGCCTGACGGTTACTGGTACAACGGCAGGCAGAACGACGTGACGGCGAAGGTGCAGGCGGTTCTGGCGAAACTGCCGACCGTGCGCCGCTGCATCATGATCGACTACCTGCGCACCGCCGAAAAGGCGGTCACCGCCATCCCCAATGCGGTGACGCTCGACGCGGCAATCGGGCCTTTCGAGGCAAAGCCGATCGATTTCGTGCGCCTGCCCTTCGCGCACCCGCTCTACATCCTGTTCTCGTCGGGCACGACCGGCATCCCGAAGTGCATCGTGCATGGTGCCGGCGGCACGCTGCTGCAGCACCTGAAGGAGCAGCGTATCCATTCCGACGTGCACGAGGACGACCGTTTCTTCTACTTCACCACCTGCGGCTGGATGATGTGGAACTGGCTGGTCACCGGCCTCGCCTCGGGTGTGACGCTGCTGCTCTACGACGGCTCGCCCTTCCATCCGAACGGTAACACGCTGTTCGACTATGCGCAGGCCGAGCGCATGACCTATTTCGGCACCTCGGCGAAGTTCATCGACGCGATCCGCAAGGCCGAACTGCGCCCGATCGATACGCATGACCTCTCGACCGTCCGCATGGTCGCCTCGACCGGCTCGCCGCTGTCGCCGGAGAGCTTTGCCTATGTCTATGAGGCGGTGAAGAAGGACGTGCATCTGGCGTCGGTCTCCGGCGGTACCGACATCGTCTCGTGCTTCGTCACCGGCGTGCCGCTGCAGCCGGTCCATGTCGGCGAGATCCAGGGGCCCGGCCTCGGCATGGCGGTGGATGTCTGGAACGATGACGGCCAGCACGTCGTGCGCGAGAAGGGCGAACTGGTCTGCACCCGGGCCTTCCCCTGCATGCCGGTCATGTTCTGGAACGATCCCGAGCAGAAGAAGTATCGCTCGGCCTATTTCGAGCGCTTCGACAACATCTGGTGCCATGGCGACTTCGCCGAATGGACCGAGCATGGCGGCGTGATCATCTACGGCCGCTCCGACGCGACCCTCAATCCCGGCGGCGTGCGCATCGGCACGGCGGAGATCTACAACCAGGTCGAGCAATTGCCTGAGGTTGTGGAGTCGATCTGCATCGGCCAGGACTGGGACAATGACGTGCGCGTGGTGCTGTTTGTGAGGCTGGCTGCGGGCGTGACGCTCGACGAGGACCTCGAACGCCGCATCAGGACCAAGATCCGCACCGGGGCGTCGCCGCGCCATGTCCCCGCAAAGATCGTCGCCGTCACCGACATTCCGCGCACGAAATCCGGCAAGATCACCGAACTGGCGGTGCGCGACGTGGTGCACGGCCGCACGGTCAAGAACAAGGAGGCGCTCGCCAACGCCGAGGCGCTCGACCTGTACCGCGACCTGCCGCAGCTGGCCTCTTGAGCCGCACCCGGACGCTTTGGTTAAGCAACGGTAATCGTGAAATTTACCTCGATTTCACGAGTGGTACACTTCCGTAAATGCCGAACCGGTCTGGTAAGGAGTTGTTAAGGGAACGCCCCCAATAGTCTCACGCAACTTGAGGGAGAAATCCCGGTCTCCAGCAGCCTCCGACGGAGTTCCGACATCGCTCAAGCCCGTTGTCACAGCATTCAATTCAAGGCGCCCTTCGCGGGCGCCTTCTCTTTTTGAGACAGCTGCGCATCGCCCGACCAGCCATCGACGCGACCATGCGATCGCCTGCGCTCTTTCTGCTCTCCGCGCCTTGACTCGCGCAGGACCTGCCCTTATCTGACCCCGCATTAGCACTCGCCTAGGGTGAGTGCTAGCAGTCCGGCCCCGCCGGACGGAGGAGCCCTTCTTCAAATCCGCATCAAGGACAATAATGATGGCAAAGACGAAGTTTCGCCCGCTTCATGACCGCGTGGTCGTTCGTCGGGTCGATTCCGAGGAAAAGACCAAGGGCGGGATCATCATCCCCGACACCGCCAAGGAGAAGCCGCAGGAAGGCGAGATCATCGCCGTCGGCTCCGGCGCGCGCGACGAGGCCGGCAAGCTGGTCCCGCTCGACGTCAAGGTCGGCAACCGTGTGCTGTTCGGCAAGTGGTCGGGCACCGAAGTGAAGCTCGATGGCGAGGACCTTCTGATCATGAAGGAATCCGACATCATGGGCATCATCGGCTGATCGCCAATCACAATTTCCGCATTCGGGCGAAAGCCCAGGAGCTAGAGAAACATGGCTGCTAAAGAAGTACGTTTTTCCCGTGATGCCCGTGAGCGCATGCTCAACGGCGTCAACATCCTCGCCGACGCGGTGAAGGTCACGCTCGGCCCGAAGGGCCGCAACGTCGTCATCGACAAGTCGTTCGGCGCTCCGCGCATCACCAAGGACGGCGTCACCGTCGCCAAGGAGATCGAGCTGGCCGACAAGTTCGAGAACATGGGCGCCCAGATGGTGCGCGAAGTGGCCTCGAAGACCAACGACGTGGCTGGCGACGGCACCACCACCGCCACCGTGCTCGCCCAGGCGATCGTGCAGGAAGGCGCCAAGGCGGTTGCCGCCGGCATGAACCCGATGGACCTGAAGCGCGGCATCGACCTGGCCGTTGCTGACGTGGTCGCCGACCTCGTCAAGAAGGCCAAGAAGATCAAGTCTTCGGACGAAGTCGCGCAGGTTGGCACCATCTCCGCCAACGGCGAGGAGTCCGTCGGCCAGATGATCGCCGAAGCGATGCAGAAGGTCGGCAACGAGGGCGTCATCACCGTCGAGGAAGCCAAGACCGCCGAGACCGAGCTCGAAGTTGTCGAAGGCATGCAGTTCGACCGCGGCTACCTGTCGCCGTACTTCATCACCAACCCGGACAAGATGGTCGCCGAGCTCGAGGATGCCTACATCCTCCTGCACGAGAAGAAGCTCTCCAACCTGCAGTCCATGCTGCCGGTGCTCGAGGCTGTCGTGCAGACCTCCAAGCCGCTGCTCATCATCTCGGAAGACGTCGAAGGCGAGGCCCTGGCCACGCTCGTCGTCAACAAGCTGCGTGGCGGCCTGAAGATCGCCGCCGTCAAGGCTCCGGGCTTCGGTGACCGTCGCAAGGCCATGCTCGAGGACATCGCGATCCTCACCGGCGGCCAGGTGATCTCGGAAGACCTCGGCATCAAGCTCGAGAGCGTGACGCTCGCCATGCTCGGCCGCGCCAAGAAGGTGCGCATCGAGAAGGAGAACACCACGATCGTCGACGGCGCCGGCAAGAAGGCCGAAATCCAGGGCCGCGTCGCCCAGATCAAGCAGCAGATCGACGAGACCTCCTCGGACTACGATCGCGAGAAGCTGCAGGAGCGTCTGGCCAAGCTCGCCGGCGGCGTTGCCGTCGTGCGCGTTGGCGGCTCGACCGAGATCGAGGTCAAGGAAAAGAAGGACCGCGTTGACGACGCTCTGAACGCCACCCGCGCTGCGGTGGAAGAAGGCATTGTCGCCGGCGGCGGCGTCGCGCTCCTGCGTGCCTCGCAGGCGATCAAGGCGGTTGGCGTCAATGCCGACCAGAACGCCGGCATCGCCATCGTCAAGCGCGCTGTGCAGGCTCCGGCCCGCCAGATCGCTTCCAACGCCGGCGCGGAAGCGTCGATCGTTGTCGGCAAGATCCTCGACAACAAGGGCCCGGCCTACGGCTACAACGCCCAGACCGGCGAGTATGGCGACATGATCGCCATGGGCATCGTCGACCCGGTGAAGGTGGTTCGCACCGCCCTGCAGGACGCGGCTTCGGTCGCCGGCCTGCTGGTCACCACCGAGGCGATGATCGCCGAGGCCCCGAAGAAGGACGCGGCTCCGGCGATGCCGGGCGGCGGCGGCATGGGCGGCATGGGCGGCATGGACTTCTAAGTCCGGCCATTCAGCCTCACAGGCTTGAATCGAAAAGGGCGCCGCAAGGCGCCCTTTTTGTTTGGCCAGATCAGACTGCGCCGAACGTCCCGAGGCGTCTTGCCGTCGTCAGCCTGCCATCCAGCCGGCGGCGATCTGGCGCTGGTGCGCCACGATCGAGTTGCGCATCAGCATGGCGACGGTGACCGGACCGACACCGCCCGGCACCGGCGTGAGCCAGCCGGCGACCTCCAGCACGGCATCGGTATCCACGTCACCGACGATGCGCGCGGTTCCGTCGGCGTCGGTCACCTGGTTGATGCCGATGTCGATCACTGCGGCGCCCGGCTTGATCATGTCGGGGCCGATCAGGTGCGCCTTGCCGACCGCGACGACGACGGCGTCGGCGCGGCGCGAATGCATCGCCACCGAGCGGCTCATGTGATGGCAGACGGTGACGGTGGCGCCTTCGGCCATAAGCATCAGGGCGATCGGCTTGCCGACGATTTCGGAGTGGCCGATCATCACCACCTCGAGGCCTTTCAGCTGCAGCCCGGTTTCCTTCAGCAGTTCGACCGAGGCGGCGGCCGTGCAGGGCGCCAGCGCGATGTCGCTGTAGACGATGTTGCCGATGGAGGCGGGATTCATGCCCTCCACGTCCTTCAGCGGATGGATGGCCGACTGCAGAGAGCGCACGTTGATGTGCGCAGGCACCGGGCGCTGCAGGATGATGCCGAGCACTTCCGCGCTGTCGTTCAGCGCCTGGATGCGGCGCTTGCATTCGTCCTGCGTGATGTCGGCCGGCCACAATTGCTGTTCGAACGGGATGCCGGCGCGGTTGGCGCCGCGTTCCTGGTTGCGCACATAGACCTGCACTTCCGGCGAGCCGCCGACCATGATCGACACCAGCCGGCCGACCGGCCGTGTCGTCACGAAGGCATCGACCTTCGCGCGGACCTCGGCGAGGATTCGGGTCTGTACGGCCTTGCCATCGATGAGGCGGTGGTCGCGCACGGCGGCGGTCATCGTCTGCTTCGCCGCTTCCGGCATGCTTCACTCCTGCAATCAAACAGCGCGGGACGCGCGTGAACCCTTTGGTTCTGCGAGCGCCCCGCGTCAAGGCAATCCATTGCCGCGGGCCCGTCCTGTGACCGTCGGACGCGCAGCCTAGTCGCATCAAAATCCAGGCCTGCGGACCTTCTGCGTGCTCCGCCGTTATGTCGGGGTCGAAAGCAACATCGACGGAGCAATCCGAAGACGCTGCCGACAATGGCCGGCTCGGCCGGCTCTGCCATGGCCAACGAGGCCTACTGCAAGCGCCAGGGCCGCAGGGACCAGAACGCCACCCAGACCCTGCAGCAGGTGATCCAGCGCACCGACAAGGAATTGCAGCGGTTCATGACCGGCACCTGGTACTTCGAGACGCGCTCGCCCTCGACCAACCAGATCTCCTACACCTGGTACACCCTTCGGCCCCGACTTCCTGTTCGGCTATCAGAACCGTGTCTGTGCGACCACGGGTTGCAACGACTATCAGGGCGTCGGCGTATTCGGCGGCATCCCGTCCGGCAACGGACAATACACGATCATGCTGTCGGTCTCCGACCAGAGCCGGGACCACGAATGCACCGGCTTCAGCATCAGCATTTCCGGGAATGCGATCCGGGACAGCGCCGGCCAGTTCTGGCAGCGGGTGCGCTGAGCCGGCGCAGGCCGCGCGGAAGCCGGGCCGCCTGAAAATATCGATTAGACCGGAGCAACCGTTGCTGCGCGCGGTAGCGATCCGGCGCGCGCTTGAATATGGTGCGCGCGATTTTCACCTGAGCCATGGACTGACGATGACCAAGACGCGCACCGAAACCGATACGTTCGGCCCGATCGAGGTGGCGGACGACCGCTACTGGGGCGCACAGGCGCAGCGCTCGCTCGGCAACTTCAAGATCGGCTGGGAGAAGCAGCCGCTGTCGATCGTGCGGGCGCTGGGTATCGTCAAGCGTGCCGCCGCCGAGACCAACATGGCGCTCGGGCGGCTCGACCCGAAGATCGGCGACACCATCGTCGCCGCCGCCCAGGAGGTGATCGACGGCAAGCTCAACGAGCACTTCCCGCTGGTCGTCTGGCAGACCGGCTCGGGCACGCAGTCGAACATGAACGCCAACGAGGTCATCTCGAACCGCGCGATCGAGATGCTGGGCGGGCAGATGGGCTCGAAGAAGCCGGTGCACCCGAACGACCACGTCAACATGAGCCAGTCGTCCAACGACACCTATCCGACTGCCATGCACATCGCCTGCGCCGAGCGCATCGTGCACGATCTGCTCCCGGCGCTGAAGCATCTGCATGCCGCGCTGGACGCCAAGGCCAAGGCCTTCGACCACATCGTCAAGATCGGCCGCACGCACACGCAGGATGCCACGCCGCTGACGCTCGGCCAGGAGTTCGGGGGCTATGCCGCGCAGGTGGCGTCGTCGATCCGGCGCATCGAGTTGACGCTGCCTGGATTGCAGGAACTGGCGCAGGGTGGCACGGCGGTCGGTACGGGCCTCAACGCCCCCGTCGGATTTGCCGAGAAGGTGGCTGAACGCATCGCCGCTATCACCGGCATTGCCTTCACCTCGGCTCCGAACAAGTTCGAAGCGCTCGCCGCGCATGATTCCATGGTGTTCAGCCACGGCGCCATCAACGCGGCCGCGGCGGCTCTCTTCAAGATCGCCAACGACATCCGCTTCCTCGGTTCGGGCCCGCGCTCGGGCCTTGGCGAACTGGCTTTGCCGGAAAACGAGCCGGGCTCGTCGATCATGCCGGGCAAGGTGAACCCGACCCAGTGCGAGGCGCTGACGCAGGTCTGCGTGCAGGTGTTCGGCAACAACGCCGCGCTCACCTTCGCCGGCAGCCAGGGCCATTTCGAGCTGAACGTGTTCAACCCGCTGATGGCCTACAACTTCCTCCAGTCGGTGCAGCTGCTGGCAGACGCGTCCATCTCCTTCACCGACAACTGCGTCGTCGGCATCGAGGCGCGGGAAGACAACATCAAGGCAGCGCTCGACCGCTCGCTCATGCTGGTCACGGCTCTGGCGCCGACGATCGGCTACGACAACGCCGCCAAGATCGCCAAGACCGCGCACAAGAACGGCACAACCCTGCGCGAGGAGGCGGTGGGCGGCGGTTATGTCAGCGACGCGGATTTCGACCGGCTGGTGATCCCGGGCGACATGACCCGCCCAGGGTGAGAAGCGCCAAACTTACAATCCGGCCAGGTTTTCCACAAAACTGTATGTGTTCGGCCATTGCGCGTCGTTCATCGTTGGCGAACGTAGTGTTCGCCGTCACGCGGCTCGCTTGTCCAGCGGCCGAGGGGTAGTGACGGCCACCAATCCGGAGAGAAAACGTCCATGAACAGCCTTGCACTTCTGATCGCCCGCATCCTGCTGGTGGTCCTTTTCGTCATTACCGGTCTCGGCTTCATCAGCACGTCCGATGGCATTGCCCAGTACTTTACGATCCTGAATCTGCCCGCACCGGAAATCCTGGTCTGGCTCGTGGTCGCGTTGAAGCTCGGTGCCAGCGTGCTGATCCTGATCGGCCTGTTCACGCGCTGGGCCGCGTTGGCCATGGCAGCCTTCTGCATCGCTGCGCCGCTGATCGCGCACATGAACTGGGAGGATGCGAACGAATTCCAGCAATTCCTCAAGGATATCGCCATCGCCGGCGGCTTCCTCGCCCTGTCGGTGGCCGGCGCTGGTGCGATCTCGGTCGACGCCGCACGCGGCCGCGCCTGACCTGCACGAACGATCGGGGACACGAACGGCCCGGGTTTCCCGGGCCGTTTTGCTTTTGGGGCTGCCGCGCTAGGATCGGGCGGTTTGACGGAGGGGACGTCATGACCGCCATTCTGCTCTTGGCTGCGCGCGCCATGCTCGCCGCGATGTTCCTGCACAGCGGCACTGTCGCGCTGTCGGATGTTGATGGCGCGGCGGCCTACTTCGCCGGGCTCGGCCTGCCGCTGCCGAACCTCGTCACCATCGCCACCGGAATCTTCGAGATCGTGGCGGGGGTGCTGCTGGTCATAGGCTTCCAGACGCGGCTGGTGGCGGCGGCGCTGGCATTGTTCAGCATCGTCGCGACCTGGCTCGGCCATGCCGGGCAGGGCGCCGACGCCGGCGCCGCGTTCATGCACACGCAGATGCTGCTGAAGGACATCGCCGTCGCCGGCGGGCTCGTGGCCTTCGCCATCTACGGCGCGGGCGGCCTGTCGGTCGATGCGCGGCGCTGACGCCTAGCCTGAGACCGCCTTCGCGACGCTTGCGATGATGCGCTGAGCCAAGGCGGCGTCGGCGGCGTCGCGCGGCTTCCTTGCCAGCGCGAGACAGGCCTGCGACTTGAGGATCAGGCCGTCGTCGAGCATCTTCAGGTGATTGGCGCGCAGGGTCGAGCCGGTGGTGGTGATGTCGACGATCACGTCGGCCGAGCCGGCGGCTGGCGCGCCTTCCGTGGCGCCGAGGCTCTCGACGATGCGGTAGACCTGGATGCCATGTTTGCCGGAGAAGAACTGCTGCGTCAGCCGCCAGTATTTTGTGGCGATGCGCAGGCGCCGGCCATGCCGCTGGCGAAAATCGGCGGCGACATCGTCGAGGTCGGCCATGGTATCGACATCGTACCAGACGTCCGGCACCGCAACGACGACGTCGGCATGTCCGAACCCGAGCCGGGCGCCGATTTCGAGGCGGTCCTCCCAGTCCGAAAAGCCTTCGCGCAACAGATCCTCGCCAGTGAGGCCGAGATCGACCGTGCCGCGTCCGAGTTCGCCGGCGATCTCCGAGGCCGAGAGAAAGGCAATGTCGAGGCCGGGCAGGTTCTCGATGCTGGCGCGATAACGCCGCTCGTCGGCGGGCAGCGTGACGGGCAGGCCGGCCTTCGCGAACAGCGCCAGCGCGTCCTCGCGCATGCGGCCTTTCGACGGAAGGGCGAGCGTCAGGGTCATGCCTCGCTCCGTGCCTGTTCGACCCGGTCGAGCCACACCGAAAAGCCGACGCCCGGGATCGGCGTTTCGGCGCCGAGCAGCGTCAGCAGGCGGTCGTAGCGGCCGCCGCCGGCCAGCGGACGCGCGGCGCCGGCGACCGAAATCTCGAACACCAGCCCGGTGTAGTAGTCGAGCGGGCGACCGAAGGCGGCGTCGTAGACGATGTCGCCGACCGGGAGGCCGTGCCGCTGCATCGCCTCGGCGCGCTGGGTGAAGCCGGCCAGCGCCGCGCCGAGATCGAGCTTCGCGCTGGCTGCGAAACCGGCAAGCTCGGCCGCCGCCCGGTCGACCGGCACGCGGATCGCGAGGAAGCGCTTCAGCGCGGCAAGGGCGGCCTCCGGCAGGCGCACGCGCGACAGCGCGGTCTTCTCCACCAGACGCCGCGCCACCTCATGCGGCGCGCGGCCGGCGGCCGGCGACAGGCCGGATGCGGCGAAATCGGCCTCGATGCGGGCGGTCAGCGCCGCCTCGTCGCCGGCGATGGCGAGCGGCTCCAGCGCCGGGTCGAGCGGAGCGGCGCGCGGCGGACTGGCCAGATCGGCAAGCGCTGCGCTGAGCGCGTCCGGCGCGCCGAAAGCGCGCGCCAGCCGCATGCGCCAGCCGCGCGGCAGGCCGAGCGCTGCAAGCACTGCCTCGAAGACGGCCTGATCGCCGATCACGAATGCGAGGCTGGTGCGGGGCAGGGTGAGCCGGAAGAGCGCATGCGCATCCGCGATGGAGCGGGCGTCGGCTTCGGCGCGGTCGGGCTCGCCCAGATCCTCGATGCCGGCCTGCAGGAATTCGTTGCCGCCCTCGCGCCGCTGGCGGAACACTTCGCCGAGATAGGAGTAGCGGCGCGGGGTGGAGGCGCGCTTGGCGATGTGGTCGAGGCAGACGGGAATGGTGAACTCCGGCCGCAGGCAGAGCTGCGCGCCGGTCTCGGATTCGGTGAGGAAGATGCGGCGGCGCAGATCCTCGCCCGCCATGTCGAGGAACGGGTCAGCCGGCTGCAGCACCGGCACGTCGATGGCGCCGGCCCCGCGCGCGGAAAACAGCGCAAGTATGTCGGCGTGGTCGGTCATGCAGTGATGCGGCGGTGTGTGCGATCAGTGCTGCCACCCCCCTCTGTCCTGCCGGACATCTCCCCCTCAAGGGGGGAGATTGGCAGTTTCAGGCTGATCGCCAGTCCTGCGATGTCGCAGGCTTGCGACGCCGAACATGACAGCTGATCTCCCCCCTTGAGAGGGAGATGGCCGGCAGGCCAGAGGGGGGTGCCCTTTGTCAAGACGACCGCCGCGCCAGTCATCCGCGCTCCGCCTTCTGCGCGCCGAGGATCTTGCGCACTTCAGCCACCAGTTCGGCTTCGGGCACGGTCACCTGGCCGGGGCGTGCTTCCTTGTATTCCTCGTGGTCGGTGATGCCCGCCGCAATCCGCGCGCCGACGACGAGATCCTTGATCTGCACGGTGCCGGCAGCGCGTTCGTCGCCGCCCTGGATGACAACGCAGGGCGCCCCGCGCCGGTCGGCATATTTCATCTGCGCCTTCATGCCGGCGCCGCCGAGATACATCTCGGCGCGGATGCCGGCCTGGCGCAGCGCCGCCACCATGCGCTGGTAGCCGCCGAGGCTGTCGGTGTCCTTGTCCATGACGAGCACGACGACCGGCGAAAGCACGTCGGAGGTGTCGAGCTTGCCGAGGTTCTTCAGCGCGGTGAGCAGGCGCGAGACGCCGATGGAAAAGCCCGTCGCCGGCACCGGCTCGCCGCGGAAGCGCGAGACGAGGCCGTCATAACGCCCGCCGCCGCCGACCGAGCCGAAGCGCACGATCTGGCCGTCCTCGTTGGGAATCTCGGCCAGCAGTTCGGCCTCGAAAACCGGGCCGGTGTAGTACTCGAGCCCGCGCACGACGGAGGGGTCGATCTTGATGCGGTCGCGATAGTAGCCTGCAGCTTCTACCAAGCCTGCAATTTCATCGAGTTCTCTAATGCCTTGGCGCGACGTGTCATTGCTATCGAAGTGAACCTTGAGGCCGTCTAGGACGCCTTTGTTCGTTTCTACGTATTGCCCACCCGCTTCTCCGTCAAAGCCCTTAAACTGGAGCACCTTTCCATCTGAAGAGCGCTCGGCAGCGAGCGCACGTTGGGACGGTGAGAGGTTGGTCACATCTTGCAGTTCGGTGGCGCCTCCCTGCAGGGCAGCGTAGGCCAGAACCTTGTTCGACTGGCGTTCATCCAGACCCGCGCCTTTCGTGAAGTCGCCTTCGTTCGGCTTGCCGCCGTCCCAGCGTCCCGCGCCAAGCAGCAGGCGCACGCCCTCGACGCCGAACTTGTCGAGCTTGTCGATGGCGCGCAGCACGGTCAGCCGGCGGCCAGCATTCTCGTCGCCGCCAAGCCCGATCGCCTCGAGCACGCCGTCGAGCACTTTACGGTTGTTGACGCGGATGACGTAGTCGCCGCGCGGGATGCCGAGCGCTTCCATCACGTCGGCCATCATCATGCACATCTCGGCGTCGGCGGCGACGCCGGGCGTGCCGACGGTGTCGGCGTCGAACTGCATGAACTGGCGGAAGCGGCCGGGGCCGGGCTTCTCGTTGCGGAACACCCAGCCGGAGCGGTAGCTGCGGAACGGTTTCGGCAGCTTCTCGAAATTCTCGGCCACGTAGCGCGCCATCGGCGCGGTCAGATCGTAGCGCAGCGACAGCCACTGCTCGTCGTCGTCCTGGAAAGAGAACACGCCCTCGTTGGGGCGGTCCTGGTCAGGCAGGAACTTGCCGAGCGCGTCGGTGTACTCGATCAGCGGCTGGTCGGTCGGCTCGAAGCCATAGAGCTCGTAGACCGAGCGGATCGTCGCCATCATCTTCTCGGCGGCGCGGATATCCGCCGGCGCACGGTCGACGAAACCGCGCGGCAGCCGCGCCTTCATCTTCTCTGACTTGTCGGCCATTCCGGAACTCGTCTGTCGCTAAGGCTTCCAGCGCCGTCATTGCAGCGCGGCGTGTCCTAACCGATGGGGTCTGGAGCGGCAAGGGTTGGTGCGGTCGCGGTCCCTCGTTGCCACGCCCCGCTTTGCGATCTGGCCGTTGATGTAGGAAGACGGGCGGCCTCGAAGTCGCTCGCAGATTGGTATGTGCGGCCTCGCGACCGCCCGTCCGGCATTTTTAGGACTCCGCCCGTTCCGCTTCCTATGGCAGCGGCCCTTGGGGCCCATGCCTCTAGCGCTCGTCCAGCGCACCCCGGGCGTAGTTCCGGGAGGGGAACCTTCGGCGGAGCCTCCCCGGGCAGTGGTTACGAGCCACCGGCGGAGGCGCCGGTTCCTCCCCGCTCGACCACCGTCATGACCGGCGTTCCCGCGGGAGAAACTGCGAGCAGGATAGAGGAGGGGAGGACGAGGGGGAGAAAATCCCGCCGAAAATCGAAGCGGATGTTGATTTCGTGGAGCGATTTCTGCGGAGGGGAAGGCGTTTGTCCACGCCTGGGCTCGCTGCCACGCGAGCCCTCAGTGCAGCAATCCTCAGGCCGCCTTCCGCTTCATGTCGGGCAGGAAGATCGTGAACAGCCCGAGCAGCGGCAGGAACGAACACAGCCAGTAGACATATTCGATGCCGCGCGAGTCCGCGATGACGCCGAGCACGGCTGCCGCGAGGCCGCCCATGCCGAAGGCGAAGCCGAAGAAGATGCCGGCGATCATGCCGACGCGACCGGGGACCAGCTCCTGCGCGAACACCACGATGGCGGGGAAGGCCGACGCCAGCACCAGCGTGATGATCGAGGTCAGGATCACGGTCCAGGTGAGATCGACATAGGGCAGCGCCAGCGTGAACGGCAGAATGCCGATGATCGAGATCCAGATGACGTTCTTGGCGCCGATGCGGTCGCCGATCGGTCCGCCGACGACGGTGCCGAGCGCGGCGAAGCCGAGCAGCACGAACAGCAGCACCTGCGAATCCTGCACCGACACGCCGAACTGATTGATGACGTAGAAGGTGTAGTAGGACGACAGGCTCGCCATGTAGGCGTTCTTGGAGAAGGTGAGCACCACCAGCGCCGTCAGGGCCAGCAGCACGGTGCGGCGCGGGAAGGGGAGTGCGGTCGACGCTGCCGCACGGCGGCGCGCCGCCGACAGGTGATGGTGCGCATACCAGGCGCCGACGCGCCACAGGATGACCATGCCGACCAGCGCGACGATTGAGAACCAGGAGACGCTTTCCTGGCCGCGCGGCAGCACGATGAAGGCGGCCAGCAGCGGGCCGATGGCCTGGCCGAAATTGCCGCCAACCTGGAAGATCGACTGCGCCAGACCGTAGCGGCCGCCCGAAGCGAGGCGCGCCACGCGCGACGATTCCGGATGGAAGATCGCCGAGCCGAGGCCGATGAAGCCGGCGCCGACGAGCAGCAGCGTGTAGGAATGGCTGTAGCCGAGGAGCAGCAGGCCGATCGCCGACAGCGCCATGCCGACCGGCAGGGAATAGGGCATCGGACGCCTGTCGGTGACGATGCCGATCAGCGGCTGCAGAAGCGACGCGGTGATCTGGAAGGTGAGCGTCAGCAGGCCGATCTGCCAGAAATCGAGGCCGTAATTGTCCTTCAGCATCGGATACAGCGCCGACAGCAGCGACTGCATGATGTCGTTGATGAAATGGCAGACGCTGACGGCGAGGATGATCGACATCACCGTCTTCTCGGCCGCGATGCGGCCGGCCGGAACGGCGGCGGGCGGCGTGGCGTCGAGGGCGACCGGGCCAGCGGCGGTGGTGTCGGACACGATGAATGCTCCTGCGGAAGGTCGCGCGCTTATACGCCGCTTGCCGGCGTCCTGCTTTCGGGTTTTGCTCAAACTCTTTCGCAAGTGGGCC
>JBFXFO010000074.1:0-17645 GCA_050178915.1 Rhizobiaceae bacterium
TTCTCCATGGTATCGATCTCGAGATCGTCGGCCAGTTCCGGCTCGCCGAACATCTCGCAGGTGATGCGCCAGAACTTGTCGGTGTAGCCGCCGAAGAACACGAAGCCGTCTTTGCAGGGGAACTGGCCGTAGGGGCGGACGAAGGGATGGTCGTTGCCGAGCGGGGATGCGACCTCGCCCTTGGTGGTGTAGCGGACCACGGCGTTCTCGGTCAGCGTGAGCACCGAGTCCTGCTGCGAGATGTCGACCACCTGGCCCTGGCCGCTGCGCTCCGCTTCGCGCAGAGCGGCAAGCGTGCCGATGGCGGCGTAGAGCGAGGCGGCGAGATCGCCGATGATGGTGCCGACGCGCACCGGCGGCATGCCGGGGTAGCCGTTCATCGACCAGAGCCCGCCGGCGGCCTGCCCAGTGTTGTCGTAGGCGGGGCGGGACGAGTTGGGCCCGGTGCGGCCGAAGCCGCTGATCGCCGTGTAGATGAGTTTCGGGTTTTCCTTGCGCAGCACCTCGTAGCCGAGGCCGAGCTTTTCCATTGTGCCGGGGCGGAAGTTTTCGACCAGAATGTCGGCGCGGCGCACCAGTGTCCTGAGCAGCGCCTTGCCCTCGTCCGACTTCATGTTGAGCGTGATGCCCAGCTTGTTGCGGTTGAACTGGGTGAAGAAGGCGGAGAAGTCGCCATCGTCGCCGCTGACGAACGGCGGGAAGGTGCGCGCGTAGTCGGGATCGTCAGGGTTCTCGACCTTGATGACGGTCGCGCCGAGATCGGCGAGCAGCATCGAGCAGAAGGGCCCGGCCACGACGCGTGTGATGTCGAGCACGGTGACGCCCTTGAGCGGCCCGGACCCGGTGATGCCATTGGCGGCGGCTGACTTGGCGTCAGACATCGAATTCCTCCCTGTCTGGAATTGTTCGCGATCCCTATCAGGCGAACAATGTTGGCCGGCTACACCCGTGGCCCGGAGCGCGGTAGGTTCTTCACAGGCGTGCCTCGCTGCCAGCAGCAATGGCCTGTCCGACCTTCGACGCGGTCGGGCGGCCAAGCTGCCGCGAGATGAAGGCGCCCGCCTCGGCGACCGCGGCGAGATCGACGCCGGTCTGGAGACCCATTCCGTCGAGCATGTAGACGAGATCTTCGGTGGCGACGTTGCCCGACGCGCCGGGAGCATAAGGGCACCCGCCGAGACCGGCGACAGAGCTGTCGATCGTGCGGACGCCGGCTTCCAGGCAGGCGAGGATGTTGGCGAGCGCCTGTCCGCGCGTGTCGTGGAAATGCGCCGCCAGCATCGCCATCGGCAATTCTGCAGCCACGGCTTCGATCATGGCGCGCGCCTTGCGCGGCGTGCCGACGCCGATCGTGTCGCCGAGCGAAATCTCGCGGCATCCGAGCGCTGCAAGACGGCATGAGACCTCGACCACCGCCGCAAGCGCGATCTCGCCCTCATACGGACAGCCGAGCACGCAGGAGACGTAGCCGCGCACCGGAATGGCGCGGGCGGCGGCCATTTCCAACACGGGGATGAAGCGGTCGATGCTCTCGGCGATCGAGCAGTTGATGTTGCGGCGCGAGAAGCTTTCGGACGCCGAGGCAAAGACGGCCACCTCCTGCACCGGCAGTTCGACGGCTTCCCGCGCGCCCTGTTCGTTCGGCACGAGCACGCTGTATTCGACGCCGTCGATGCGTGGCAGCGACCGGACAAGCTCGGCGGTGCCAGCCATCTGCGGAACGCGGCGCGGGGAAACGAAGCTGCCGACCTCAATCCTGCGCAAGCCGGCCCGTGCGAGCCGGCTGACCAGTTCGGCGCGGGTTTCGACAGGCATGGCTGTCGGTTCGTTCTGAAGGCCGTCGCGCGGGCCAACCTCCACGATGGAGACCTTCTCCGCCATCCGAATCCTCCCGACGATGCATGATGATGGCGGCACCGTAGCAAGTGCTGGAACGGGCAATGAATATCAATGTCCTACATATGCGGCAGCGACGTATGTCGATCATCGACATTCACGCGCGAGAGTTTACTTTGCTAACTCGTCAGGCAAGCTGTTTGGAGGAGACGGCCCATGGGTGCTGCCATCGAGCGCATCGCGCTGCCTGTCCGTCAGGACGACCAGCTCGATCTCCATCGCCGCATCCTCGGGCTGCTCGATTCCAACGACGCATCGCCCGAACTGGAGAAGCTCGGGGCCGAAATCAGGCATCGCGTGCAGGCCGGCGACCTGCCGGCATCGATGAATGCGGATGTCGATATCGCGCTGCGGCTGCAGGAGAATTTCGAAAGCAAGCGCAAGCGCGAACGCGAATTGTCGGCGCTCTATGAAACGGCGCGCGACCTCTCGGCGCTGCGAAACACCGATCAAGTGCTGCAGGCCATCGTGCAGCGCGCGCGCCAGCTTGCCGGCAGCGACATCGCCTATCTTTCCGCCGCGGACGACGAACGCAACGACTTCTATGTGCGCGCGACGGAAGGGGTGATCTCGCAGGATTTCGCGCGCATCCGCGTGCCGCGCGACATCGGCGTGTGCGGCAGTGTCGCGCGCAGCCGGCGGCCATTCTATTCGAGCAACTATGCCAGCGACGCCGCCTTTGCGCATGACCCGTCGATCGACCAGGCGACGCACGGCGAGGGCGTGCAGTCGATTCTCGGCATTCCGCTGGAGGTCGATTCCAAGGTGATCGGCGTGCTGTTCGTCGGCGACCGCTATGTGCGCTCCTACACGCCGCAGGAGATGGCGGTGCTGGCATCGCTCGGTACTTTCGCGGCGCTGGCGATCGAGAATGCACGCCTGTTCGAGGAGGCCCGGCGCGCGCTGCAGGCGGCACGCGACGCCAATACGGCGCTGCGCGCGCAGGCCGATGAGGTTGAAAGCGCAGCGGCCGCACATGAGCAGCTGACCGAACTGGTGGCGCGCGGCGGCACGCTCTACGACCTCGCCAAGCGCGTCGGCGGCCTGCTGAGCGGCCAGGCTGTCGTGCTGGACGACCGGTTGAAGCCGATCAGCGGCATGCTGCCCACAGGCCTTTGCGAAGACGAGATCATGCGCGCGGTGCGCGAAAGCGACCGCACCGGCCGCTCCGTGCAGGTAGAATGCGACGATGGAGAGATCGCGCTGGTGGCGGCGGCGATCGGCGGCAGCGCGCGGCTCGGGTCGCTGCTGTTCAAGCGCCGTGAGGCCTTCTCCGCGCCGGAAGTGCGCACTTTCGAGCGCAGCGCGATCGTCACAGGCATCGTGCTTCTCTCCATCGAGCGCATCGCCCAGTCTGAACATCGCAGCGCTACCGATGCGATCTCGGCGCTGGTGCGCGGCACCACCGACCCGTTCGCTGGCGGTGCGCTGCGGCAGCAGCCGGGCGCGTTTGCCGTCACATGGCCGCTGACCATGATGGTGGTCGACCTCGCCGACCTCTCCTTCATGCAGGTGGCGGCGCCGGCGCGCGCGGCGCTTTCCGGACGGGATACGATCTTTGCCGAGTTCAACGGCGACCTCGTCGTAGCGACGAGCAGCGAGCGGCCGATGGACGTCGCCGAGCGCCTGTCGGAGGAACTGCAAATGGCCACGCAGCGGCGCCTGACCATCGTCGTCTCCGAGCCGGTCGGCGCCATCGACCTCGCCCCGGCGCGATTCTACTCGCTGCGGCGCTGTGTCGGGCTCGTGCGGGGGCTTGGCCAGACCGGCCGCATCGTTTCCGAAAGCGCCATGGCGATGTACGCCACCGTCTTCGCCGGCAAGCCGGACAATGAGATCGACGCCTTCGTGCGCGCCACGACAGGCGCGATCATCGACCACGACCTGCGCAGAGGCAGCCAGCTGGCGCGCACGCTGGCCGTCTATCTCGACTGCGGCCGCATCCTGCAGAAGGCGGCGGACCAGTTGGGGATCCACGTCAACACGATGCGACAGCGGCTCGACCTCGTCGGGCAGCTCAACGCTGCCTGCCTCGATCCGGCGCGGGGGCTGGAAACGCATCTGGCGCTGCGCCTGCACCTGATGAAGGCGGACGCAGGCGTCTAGCAGCGGCTGTGTCCTTCCCACGCCGGGACGCTCGAGACCTGTGCCTGATCCACATTGTTCGGCCCATGGGGGCTGACTAGGTTCGCGCCATAGGTTGGAGGAGTCTCAAATTCCATGGCGTCGAGCAGTCGGCTTCCCGGTTTCTACAAGCTTTCGCCGTCGGAGCGGCTGAGCACCGTCGCCAGGGCGACCGGCCTCGAAAACGGGCAACTCGCCGCGGTCGTCCCTGCCGACGAGAAGATGCTCGCCATTGCTGACCGCATGATCGAGAACGTGGTCGGCACGCTCTCCATACCGCTCGGCGTGGCCGCCAATTTCCGCATCAACGATCGCGACTATCTGGTGCCGATGGCGACCGAGGAGCCTTCGGTTGTCGCTGCCGCGAGCAACATGGCCTCGGTCGCTCGCATCCATGGCGGCTTCCACGCTTCCAGCGATGAGCCGATCATGATCTCGCAGATCCAGGTGGTCGGCGCGCCAGACCCGTTCGGCGCGCGGCTGCGGCTCTACGAACGGCGGGGCGAGATCCTCGACCTCGCCAACGAACAGGACCCGTTCCTGGTGAAGTTGGGCGGAGGCGCCAAGGACATCGAGGTTCGCATCATCGAGAATTCCGGTACGCCGTTCGTGGTGCTGCACCTGATCGTGGATGTGCGCGATGCGATGGGCGCCAATGCGGTGAACACCATGGCGGAAGCGCTGGCGCCGCTGGTCTCCGACATCACCGGCGGGCGCGTGCGCCTGCGCATCCTGTCCAACAAGGCAGACCGCCGCATTGCGCGCGTGCGCGCCGTCTACGACCGGGAAGCGCTGGGCGGCGAGGATGTGGTCAACGGCATCATCGATGCATACGCCTTCGCGGCCGCCGACCCGTATCGCGCGGCGACCCACAACAAGGGCATCATGAACGGCATCACCGCCGTCGTGCTCGCCACCGGCAACGACACACGTGCGGTCGAGGCCGGGGCGCATTCGCATGCGGCGGCGGGTGGCCGCTACACGTCGCTGTCGCGTTACGAGAAGGACGCCAACGGCAACCTTGTCGGCACGCTGGAGGTGCCGATGGCCGTCGGGCTCGTCGGCGGCGCGACCAAGACGCATCCAGTGGCGCAGGCGAGCGTGAAGATGCTCGGCGTGAAGACGGCGCAGGAGCTCGCCGAGGTGATCGTGGCCGTCGGGCTGGCGCAGAACACCGGCGCGCTGCGTGCGCTTGCCGCCGAGGGCATCCAGAGGGGCCACATGTCCCTGCATGCCCGCAACGTCGCGATCCTTGCCGGTGCCGACGGCGACGAGGTCGAGCGCGTCGCGGCGCGGCTGCGCGAAGGCGGGCACGTCCGCATGGATGTCGCGCAGAAGATTCTCGAAGAGGTTCGTGGCGCTCCCAAGGCCTAGAAGCCGCTGCGGCCGTTGGCAGGCGCTGGCGGCCGCAATTTTTCCATCGCTGTTCAACCGCGCATCGCAATCCGGGCTGTCGCCCGACGAGGACATGCAGAGCCACCACAGATTGCTTGATAATGAAAATATCTCATGTTCAAGTAATTGCGACCGATGCCTCCGGCGCTGACGCCGTTCCCGCTTCACTTTGACCAACAAACCTGGAGAATCGCCTTGTCCGTTTCGCTTCCGACCCCCGACCAGTTGCGCGCCGTGGCCACCCAGTGCGGCCTCTCGCTCACCGATGCCGATGTGCAATCCTATCTCGGCCTCATGCGCGGCTCGGTCGACGCCTACAATCTGGTCGGCTCCATGCCGGACGAAGTGCCGGTGGTGAAGTATCCGCGCACGCCCGGCTATCGCCCGTCGGCCGAGGAAAACCCGCGCAACGCCTGGTACCGCAAGTCGAGCGTGAAGGGCGCGCCCGAGGGCAAGCTCAAGGGCAAGACCGTCGCGCTGAAAGACAACATCCTGCTGGCCGGCGTGCCGATGATGAATGGTTCATCGACACTGGAAGGCTACATCCCCGAGTTCGATGCCACGATCGTGACGCGGATGCTCGACGCCGGCGCCGAGATCAAAGGAAAGGTTCACTGTGAATCCTTCTGCATTTCGGGTGGCAGCCACACGAACTCCACCGGTCCGACGCACAATCCCCACAAGATGGGCTACTCGGCCGGTGGCTCGTCGTCGGGCAGCGGCGTCGTCGTGGCGCTCGGCGAGGTCGACATGGCGATCGGCGGAGATCAGGGCGGCTCGATCCGCATGCCGTCGTCATTTTGCGGCACCTACGGCATGAAGCCAACCTGGGGCCTCGTGCCCTACACCGGCATCATGCCGATCGAGATCTATTGCGATCACACCGGCCCGATGACGGCGACGGTCGAAGACAATGCGCTGCTGCTCGAGGTCATCGCCGGCGACGACGGCTACGATCCGCGCATCAAGGCACCGCAGGTGCATGAGTACCGCAAGGCGCTCGGGCAGGGCATCAAGGGCATGAAGATCGGCGTGGTGAAGGAGGGCTTCGAGCAGGCGACCGCGGAGGTCGCCGTCAACGAGAGTGTGCGCGAGGCGATCAAGCGGCTGGAAAGCCTCGGCGCGACCGTCGAGGAGATCTCGATCCCGATGCACATGCAGGGTCCGGCGATCTGGAACCCGATCGGCACGGAAGGCATGGTGGCGACCATGCTGGCCGGCGACGGCTACGGCTTGAGCCGCTCCGATCTCTACGCGGTGTCGCTGATGGACTTCCATCGCGGCTGGCGCCGCCAGGCCGACGCGCTGTCGGACACGACCAAGCTGCTTTTGATGTTCGGCACCTACATCAACAACATCTACGGCCCGCGCTACTACGGCAAGGCGGTCAACATCACGCGGCGGCTGGCGGCGGTCTACGACAAGGCGCTGGCGAGCTACGATTTGCTGGTGATGCCGACGACGCCGATGAAGGCGACCAAGCTGCCGGCGGCGGACGCCAGCCGCGAGGAATACGTTGCGCGGGCGCTCGACCAGATCGCCAACACGGTGTCGTTCGACATCACCCACCACCCGGCGATGTCCATCCCTTGCGGGATGGTGGACGGGCTGCCGGTCGGCCTGATGTTTGTGGGCAAGCACTTCGATGAGATGACGATCTATCGTGCGGCCCATGCGTATGAGCAGATCGGCGACTGGAAGAAGATGTAAGGCGATGACATGGCGGATTGCAGCCTGCGGGCGGCGATCCGCCGGCATCGAAGCTCGCGGGCTCAGACTGTCTTGATCAGCCGGAAGTCGAGCCCGTCGGCGCGGGCGATGTGCATGCGCATGTCGGCATGGCCGTCGCGGATGCTGACCGAACCGCGCGCTCCGGAGTAGACGATGTTGCGGCCGGCCTGCGTCAGCGGACCAACGGCGAGCGTGCCGGCCTGCTGCGCCGCAGCCTGCAGGAAGCGCAGACCTTCATAATTGGACTGGGCGACCGATCCTGTCGGCGGGGCATTGTCCCCGAACATCGCGTGATAGCGGGCAAGGAAATCGTCATTGGCGCGCGAGGCGAAGCCGGTGAAGTATCCCGACGCACAGAAGATGTTCTCGGTGTTGTCGGCGCCGATGCCGAGCAGCACCGTCTCGTCAATGCCGCCGACCAGCCGCAGTGTCGTTGCCGCCAGCCCGCTTTCGGCGAAGGCGCGGTTGAAGGTGATGCTGTCGGCGCCGATGAGCGACACCATGACGACATCAGGCTGCGCGATGCGGATGCGCTCGAGGCAGGCCGCGTGATCCTCATCGCCGACCGCCACGAACTCCTCGCCGACGATCTGCCCGCCGGCCTGCCCAATGTAGCGCCTTGCAGCGCGCTGCGACTGGCGCGGCCAGACATAGTCGCTGCCGACAAGGTACCAGCGCCGCGCCCGCATGGCTTCGGCCAGCCAGTGGATGGCCGGGCGGCTCTGGCAGCGCGGCGTCTCGCCAATCGCCATGACGCCCGACGTGCGCTCGCCGCCTTCGTAGACGGGCGTGTAGATGTAGGGCACGCGGCCGCGCGTCACCTCGCGGACTGCAACGCGGACAGCGCTGGTGTGCGAGCCCATCACGACCTCCACGCCATCGAACGCGATGGCGTCTTCGGTGCGCCGCGCGATGTCTTCCACCGGGCCATCGGCTTCGAGGATGGTGAGGTCGACCTCGCGGCCGAGAATGCCGCCGCGCTTGTTGAGTTCGGCGACGGCGAGCAGGAGGCTGTTGCTCGACGCCGGACCCCAGATGCCGGGCGAGCCGGAACTGGTCAGCAAATTGGCGATGCGCAGCCGCCGACGGCGGCCGCTGCGGCTGCCGCCACCCGTCGGACGTCGCGCCAAGGCGGATTTGCGGGGAGGCAGGGTCTTCAGCAGGAACTGCGGCGGGACGTCGCCGCGCAGGCTGGGAGTGGGCAGGCCGGGAGTGGGCAGGCCGCAGCTGGTTGTATGGAGCATCGCCACTGACGCGCGGGTTCCTCTGCTCGAACGCCGCCGGCGGCGAGGGGGCATTTTCTGCGGTGCAGCCTATGTGAAAATATTCAACTTTCAACAATTCGCGCTATGTGATCTCACTTGAGGCGGCGGCATCGGCATGCCGCGCGGAACCGAAGTGGTTAGACGTGGCCAATTCACGCGATCCCAACATCCCGCTCAACGAGCACCTGACCTATCTGCTGGCGCAGGCCAACAGGGAGATCAACCGGCGGCTGGAAGCGGCGCTGGCGCAGGAAGGTGTGGCGGTCGAGCAGTGGCGGATCCTGAAGATACTCTCCGACGGCAATGGCCGCTCGATGAGCGATCTCGCCGAAGCCGTGCTGGTCAACCACCCGACGCTGACGCGCATCGTCGACCGCATGGTGTCGAACGGCGTCGTCTACCGCGTGCAGGATCGTGACGACCGCCGCAAGGTGCTGATGTTCCTGTCCGACCGTGGCAGGGCGCTCTGCCAGCGCCTCAACGGGCTGGCGCTGAGCCAGGAGGCAAATATCGTCGAGAGCTATGGCGACAAGGCCACGCGCGAGCTGAAGCGGCTGCTCGAAAGCCTCATCGACGCCGGACGCGTCGGCGGCTCATAGCCAGTCTGGCTGCCGCAGCCATTCTTCGTCAGGACCAAGCGCCGCATCGGTCGGTTGAGGGCCAGTCTCGCCGATGCCGGCGGCGTCGATGCCTGGGAATTTCTCGTCAAAACCTTGCAGAAGGCTGCTCATCGCCGATATTCGCGGCAACAATGCCGGCGTCCACCGGAATTTGTACGACACGATTGAAAAATCAGCCATTCCCGCCTTTCCATCGCCCCGATGATGGACTGGACGGACTTCGCTTTATTCTGGCGCTATCAAGGCGCTCGTCGTACCTTTCGTACTAGCAGCAGGCAATCTAACAGTTGCCTTTCTAACTAGGGAGGGTTGATGCCGTGCGAATGGCTTTTAGATCGCAGGCCGCGAACTACGCTCTCAGATGGCTCCGCATTGTTTTGCCCATGTAATCCTTCCTGAACGGACCGCGTTCCTGCAGGATTGGAACGACCGTCCTGACGAACTGCTCGAAAGAACCGGGCATCACGGTCGGCGTGACGATGAAGCCGTCGGCGCCTTCCGCGCGGAATATCTCCTCAAGCTGATCCGCAACCTGCTGCGGCGTTCCCACGACCTGCGGACACAGCAGGCTGACGCCGTAGCGGCGGCCGACGTCCCCGAGCGTTGCGTCGCCGCCGGTCTGATCCTGCGCCAGGATGTCAAAGGTGCCCTTGGAGCGACCGATCCCTTCATCTCTTCAAGGAACCGCTGTCGGCAGGGTACTTGAAGAGGTCGATGCCGGTGTGCCCTGAGAGCAGGGCCATGCCGAGCTCCGGGTTGACCAGCTCCTTCGCCTCGGCTTCCGTTGCGCCGATGATCGGATCGACCGCCGTGAGGACGTCGCACGCACCGTCCTGCCTGCCGAAGCCTTGCGTGCGCTGCCGCATGTCTTGGCAGAAGCGCCGCATGTCGGGCAGCGTGCGCTGCACGGTGAAGATCATCTCCGCCCAACGGGCCGCGAACTGCCTGCCGGCTTCCGACGATCCGGCCTGCATGACCACCGGCCTGTCCTGCGCTGCTGGCCAAATGGTTTCAGTGCAGGCCGAAGGTGATGCTGCTGCACGAACCGACGCATGGCGTCGATGTCGGCTCGCGCAGAACCATCTTCCGGCTGATCCGCGAAGCTGCGGATTCAGGCTCTGCGATCATCCTATTCAGCACCGAGTACGCTGACCTAGCGAACCTCTGCAATCGCGTGATCGTCATGCAGCATGGCCGTCAGGTCGCGGAACTGAGCGGCGGGCGCTCAGCGAGGAGCGCATCATCGCAACAAGCATGATGAATGAGTCGGGCGCTGCCGCCGGCGAATGATCCCAAACCCTACACTGCACGTTTGCTTTTGTAGCTTGCGGTGATTTCAAAGCTTCGCGTCGCTTAGCGGCCTTTCTGCTTTCGCACGTTGGGCGGTGTAAGTTAAATGGCGCGAATTGGGGCGCGCAGCAGACGCCTGCTACGGGGGCGACTGCGGACTGTCCGGTTTGAGCTAGGCTGCACGACAAGCCGACGTTCAACAGACAAACCGCATTTCAGAACTTAGAGGCTTGCCATTCATCGCCCAAAAAATCGCCGCTGGCGATCAGAGTTCGCGAATAGGCTGGTACGTGGCCGGTCAGTGCCAGCCAGGCAACATCGACTACTACGACCGGACGCTAGCGGCTGGCTCGGACGATCCCGCCGATGCGCATCTCACGCGCCGCAACAGCGTGGATCAGGCCGTTCGTCCCCGCAAATTCGGAGACGAGCTGGTGTCGCGTCGCTTTTGATAAGCTGGGCAGATTAATCCCTGCGCTTTTCGTTATTGGACAGGGCGGCAGCGCCGGCAGCATCATTCTCAGTGAGTACGTCGTTGTCAGCAATGCCCGCCACCACGCGGTCAAACCATAACAAATTGGGGAACTGTCATGACCAAGCTTACCGACCTCAAGCTCCCGAATCTCACCCGCCGCAACCTCCTGCAGGCGGCGTCCGCATCGGCCGCGGCAGCCGTGATGCCTCGTATCCTCAGCATTCCCTCTGCATACGCCCAGGACGGTGCGACGCTGGTGATAGCGGCGCCGGCGACGCCGCAGAGCCTCGATTGCAACTTCGACGTCAGCCTCGGCACCTTCGAGGCTATTGCCGCGCTCTATGACGGTCTGCTCGGCTTCGAGAAGATCCCTGACCCGGGTGTGCCGGACGCACGCCGCGAGGATATCGCCTACCACGCCGACAAGCCCGGCGGCGTCAACATGGTAGGCAAGCTGGCCGAGAGCTGGGAGCTCGATCCGAGCGGCCAGCGCGCCGTGTTCAAGCTGCGCCAAGGCGTGATCAGCAACTGGGGCAACGAACTGACCGCCGAAGACGTGAAGTGGACCTGGGATCGTGCGTTTGCGCTGGGTGCCTTGGGCGCCTTCTATACGGCCGTCAGCGGCCTCAAGAGCCCGGACGACGTGAAGGTCGAGGACAAGTACACGGTCTCGTTCAACACGGCCTCGCCGAACCCGCTGCTGCTCAAGATCCACACCAACCTCTACACGCCTGTCTACGACAGCGTGAAGTGCAAGGCGGAGGGCGGCGCCGACGATCCATGGGCGCGCAAGTTCATCGAGAACAACAGCGCCGGCTTCGGTCCTTATCAGCTGCAGCAGCTGACCCGTGGCCAGCAGGCGATCTTCCAGGCGCGCGCCGACTACTACGGCGGCAAGCCTGCGATCGATACGATCGTGTTCAAGGAGGTGCCGACCTCGGCAGCCCGTGTACAACTGCTGCAGGGCGGCGCCGTCGACATCGCCCAGTATCTGCAGCCGCTCGAGGTGATCAGCCTCAAGAACGTCCCGACCGTCGCGGTCGAGACCGTGCCGGCGTCGTTCATGATCTGGATCGAGCTGAACGCGAAAATTGCGCCGTTCGACAATGTCGACGTGCGGCGGGCGATGAACCTCGCCTTCCCCCAGCAGGAAGTGATCAAGGCGGTCTACCAGGATCTGGCGAGCCCGCTGAACGGCTGCATGCCGAACATCTATCCCGGCTTCAACGGCGACCACTACACCTACGCCCACGATCTCGACAAAGCCAAGGCACTGCTCGAGAAGGCAGGGCAGGGCGCCGGCTTCAAGACGACGCTTGCCTACAACGCGGGTGATCCGGTGCAGGAGCCGATCGCAATCATCTACCAGTCGGCGCTGCGCAAGATCGGTGTCGAGTTGGAGCTAAAGAAGGTGCCCGCGGGCTCGTTCTACAACTTCGTCACCGACCGCAAGCAGCCGATGATCTTCTACGTCGACAGCCCGTGGTGCCCGGATCCGGGCTATTCGCTGACGCTCTACTTCGACAGCAAGAGCTATGTGAACTACTCCAACTACGCGAACGCGGACGTCGATAAGCTGCTCGCCGAGACGGCTGCAACTGCCGACGAAACGGTGCGGCTGGAGAAGACCAAGCAGGCTCAGGCGATCATCATGGACGAGGCGCCGTGGACCTTCGTCGCCTACCCGAACTACACGATGGCGCGGAAGGCAGACCTGAAGGGCTGGACCTACTACACGTCGAACAACATCCGGTTCCAGGACTTCAGCCGCTGAGGCTGGCGTGAGTCCGCAATCCCAGGGCGCATCGGTCGCGCCCCAGGCGTCGACAGCACCGGAGGCGGGTTCGCCCGCCTCCGGCATGGTTTCGTTTTTCTTCGCCGTGCTGTGGGCGCGGCCGCAATTCGCGCTCGGCTACGGCATCGTCGCCGTGATCATCCTGCTCGCGGTGTTCGCGCCTTTGATCGCACCTTTCGACCCGGAGCAGGCAAACCCTTCGGTGTTCCTGCAGCCGCCGGGCTGGCCCTACCTGATGGGCACCGACGCGACCGGCCTCGATATATTCTCGCGCGTCATCTACGCGCCGCGCATCGACCTCGCCATCGCGCTGGCCGGAACGCTTGTCTCCGCTGTCATCGGTTCGCTGCTCGGAGCGGCGGCCGGCTATTACGAGACGCGGCGCGGGCTGGGTACCTTCCTCTCCGGATTCATCATGCGCAGCGCCGACGTTCTGCAGGCGTTTCCGGTCTTCGTCTTCGCGATCGCGGTCGTGGCCGTGCTCGGCCAGAGCCTGCAGAGCATCGTGCTCGCCGTCGCCTTCGTGAACACGCCGATCTACCTGCGGCTGATGCGCAGCCAGGTCCTGTCGGTGCGCCGGCTGCGCTATGTGGAGGCGGCCTATATCGCCGGCACGTCGGACTTCAGCATCCTGCGCCGCCATGTGATCCCCAATGCCATCGCGCCGGTGCTGGCTCAGCTCTCCGTCAACATCGGCTGGGCAATCCTGCTGACCTCGGCACTCAGCTTCATCGGCGCCGGTGTCGAAGCTCCCACGCCCGAGTGGGGCAGCATGATCGCGATGGGCTACCAGAACATCATCACCGGCCATTGGTGGCCGTCGATCTTTCCGGGACTAGCGCTGGCCATCGCCATCTTCGGCTTCGCGCTCATCGGCTCCAGCGTGGAAGTGCTGGCCGATCCTGTGCGGCGGCGCGCGCTGGCCGGGCAGATCGAACGGCGGCGCGAGCCTGCCGCCCGCAAGAAACGTGCGGGCTGAGACGGGCCGATGCAGCAGCTCCTCACCTATACCGGTCGCCGCCTCATCTTCGTGATCCCGCAGCTCGTCGGCATCCTGCTGGTGAGCTTCCTGCTCGTGAAGCTCATCCCCGGCGATCCGGCGGTGATGATGCTCGGCCCATTCGCCACCGAGGACGGGCTGGCGCGGCTGCGCGGCGAGATGGGGCTCGACCGCTCGATCATCGAGCAGTTCGGCATCTACCTGTCGAAGGTGGTGCAGGGCGACCTCGGTTCGTCGTGGCAGACGACCATGCCCGTGACGTCGGACCTGGCGCAGCGCTTCCCGGCGACGCTGGAACTCGTCACCCTGTCGCTGCTGCTGGCGCTCGTCATAGGCATGCCGCTCGGTGTCGTTGCCGCCAGGAACAAGAACGGCTTCGTGCGCAAGATCGCGGACTACTACGGGCTGGCGGCCGGCGCGCTGCCGGACTTCTGGTTCGGGCTGGTGCTGATCTTCGTGTTTTACACGCTGCTCGGCGTGGTGCCCGCGCCGCTCGGCCGTCTCGACTTCGCGATTATCCCGCCGGCCGACATCACCGGCTCGCTGCTGATCGACAGCGTCATTGCCGGCAACTGGGCGGCGCTGCGCAACGCAGCCGGCCATCTGGTGCTGCCGGTGCTGACACTCGGCATCATCAACGCGGCTCCGATCCTGAAGATGACGCAGTCGACGATGGACCGCATGCTGGAGGCGGACTTCAGCCGCTACGCCGAGATGTGCGGCCTGCCGCGCAAGGTGATCGCGCGCAAGGCGCTGCGCAACGCGCTGCCGTCGGTCATCACCATCGTCAGCGTGCTCTATGGCTTCCTGATCGGCGGCGCGGTGCTGGTGGAGATCGTGTTCAGCTGGGGCGGCGCCGGCCAATATGCGGTGCAGGGCGTGCTCAACGCCGATCTCAATCCGGTGCTCGGCTTCGTGCTCTATTCCGCAATCCTGTCGCTGGTCATCTACCTGATCGTCGACCTGATCTACTTCGCGCTCGATCCGAGGACGCGCTGATGGGCCTGCCCGCCGCCGCTTCCGACGACATTCTGGCCACGGCAGGCCGTGCACTTCTGTCTTGCGACGGACTGACCGTCTCCTTCCCGCGCTATGGCGCCAAGCCGCACGTCGCGCTCGACAATGTCACGCTCGACCTCGAGGCAGGCGAGGTGCTCGGCCTCGTTGGCGAATCGGGCTCGGGCAAGACGATGCTGGCGCGTGCCATCATGCGACTGGTGCCGACGCCCGGGCAGATCAGCGCCGGCACGGTGCGGCTAGACGGCACCGACCTCGCCGAACTCGATGAGGAAAGCCTGCGCAAGGTGCGCGGCCGCGACATCGCGCTGGTCATTTCCAATCCGCGCGGCGAACTCGACCCGCTGCAGACGGTCGGCCAGCAGATCGGCAACGTGCTGCGCTACCATCTCGGACTGAGCAAGAAGGCGGCGCGGGAGCGGGCGCTGGAACTGCTGAAGCAGGTCAGCATCCCCGACCCGCAGCGGCGGCTCGACGCCTATCCGCACGAACTTTCCGGCGGCATGGCGCAGCGCGTCGTCATCGCCATCGCTCTGGCCTGCTCGCCGCGCCTGATCATCTCCGACGACGCCACCAGCGGGCTCGACGTGACCGTTCAGGCGCAGGTGCTTGAGCTCATCCGCAGACTGGTCATCGAGATCGACACCTCGATGATATTCATCACGCGCGACATCGGCATCACCGCGCATTACTGCGACCGCATAGCCATCCTCTATGCCGGCGAGATCGTCGAGATTGCGCCGCGCGCCACGTTCTTCCGTGATCCGCAGCACCCCTACACGGTGCTCCTGCTTGCCGCCTTCGCGCACAATGAACGGCTGCGCCGCTACTGGCTGGGCGAGGACAGGCAGCGCGATGACAGCGGGCCGAGCGATGTCGGCTGCCGCTTCCAGAACCGCTGCGTCAGGGTGCAGCAGCGCTGCCTTAGCGAACACCCGGCGCTGCTCGAAAAGCAGCCCGGACATTTCGTGCGCTGCCATTTTCCGGTGGAGCGCCCGTGAGCCTGCTGGAGATCCAGGACCTCGTCCAGCACTTCCCCATCGCCGGGTCGAAGTCTGGGGTGCGCGCGGTGAACGGCGTGTCGTTCACGCTCGACAAGGGCGAGACGCTCGCGCTGGTGGGCGAGTCGGGCTCAGGCAAGACCACAATCGGGCGCTGCGTCCTTGGGCTGATCCAGCAGACTGACGGGCGTATCCTCTTCCGCGGCCAGGAGATGGGTAAGGGGCGCACGGTGCGGTCGCAGGAACTGCGCGGCAAGCTGCAGCTCGTCTTCCAGGAACCGGCCGAATCGCTCAATCCGCGACTCCGTCTGTTCGAGCAGATCGCCGAGCCGCTGAAGGCGCTGAAATTCGCGCGCGCCGATCGCGAGAGACGGGTGCGCGATGCCGCCCGGCGCGTCGGGCTGGCCGAGGGCCTGCTCGACCGCTACCCGGCCGAGATCAGCATGGGGTTGCAGCAGCGCGTCGGCGTGGCGCGCGCCATGATCTCGGAGCCGGAGATCGTGGTGCTCGACGAGCCGACCTCCGCGCTCGACCCGACGGCGCGCGCCGAGATCATCGACCTTCTGATCCGCATCCAGCGCGAACTCGGTACGGCCTATCTGTTCATCAGCCATGACCTGTCCGCCGTGCGCCACATCAGCCAGCGCATCGCGGTGTTGTACCTCGGCAAGATCGTCGAGCAGGGGCCATCGGCAAAACTCTTCGCCGCGCCGAGCCATCCCTATTCGGTGGCGCTGCTGTCGTCGGTCCTCTTGCCCAATCCCGATATCGAGAGCGGCAGCAGCATCGTGCTGAAGGGCGAGATCCCGAGCCCGATAAACCTGCCGCCGGCCTGCTACCTGGCCGGACGCTGCCCGATGGTGATCGAGCCGTGCCGGAAGGAAATGCCGCCGGTCGAAGCGGTGGGCGACAATCATACGGTGCGCTGCTACCGCCACGCGGAAGTCGCGGCGATGGAAAAGCGCGAGGACACGTTCGCCCGCTTCCAGAGCGAGGCGGAGCGCATTCTCGGCGCCGGCGTGCCGGCAGGATTGTGAACGGCGACAGCAACGAACGGAGTGCACGATGGGAAAGCTGAACGGCAAGGTCGCGTTGGTCACCGGCGGTGCGAGCGGCATCGGACGCGGCGTGGCGAACCTCTTCGCCAGCGAAGGCGCGTCGGTCGGCATCTTCGACCTGGACAAGGGCAATGCGGAGAAGATCGCGCGCGAAGTCGCGGCGCATGGCGGCAAGACCGCCTTCGCCGTGGGTGACGTCAGCAAGGACGCCGATGTCGAGGCCGGGCTGAAGAAGATCGTGGCCGAACTCGGCGACGTCGACATCATGGTCAACAATGCCGGCATCGACACGACGCATGAGCTCGACGGCATGCCCACCGAGATGTGGGACCGCATGATCGACGTGCATCTGCGCGGCACCTTTCTGTTTACGCGCGCCGTGCTGCCGGCGATGAAGAAGAAGAAGTGGGGCCGCATCATCAACCTGTCGTCGCAGCTGGCGCACAAGGGCGCGCCGACGATGGTCCATTACGTGGCCGCGAAGTCCGGCATCATGGGCTTTACCCGTGCGCTCGCCTACGAGGTGGCGCGCGATGGCATCACGGTCAACTGCGTCAATCCCGGTCCGATCAACACGCCGCTGCTCAACGGGCTGCCGCAGGACTGGCTGGAGCGCAAGAAAGGCGAGCTGCCGATCGGCCGCTTCGGCGAGGTGGACGAGGTGGCGCCGGTGTTCCTGCTGCTGGCATCCGACGAAGGCTCCTACTTCATCGGCGCGAGCATGAACGTGAATGGCGGCGACTACATGATTTGAGCGCGGCTGGACCGCCCCACAACAGAACGCGGTCGCGACCCATCCTGGGAGCGGCCGCCACCGCGATTTCGAGACAGGATTTGCTATCCCCGAGCAGACACCGTCTCGGAAGTCCGGCTCTTGTTGATCACTGCTCGGACGCACTTTGGTGCCGAGGCGTCAGCGTATTCCTGATCGTCTCCCGCAATCTGCTGGTGGTTTTCGTCGATGTCACCGTCGGATAC
>JBFXFO010000075.1:0-17589 GCA_050178915.1 Rhizobiaceae bacterium
ACGCCTGCGGCGTCGGCTTCATCGCGCACCTGAAGGGCGCCAAGTCGCACCAGATCGTGCTCGACGGCATCCAGATGCTGGAGAACCTGACGCATCGCGGTGCGGTCGGCGCGGATCCGCTGATGGGCGACGGCGCCGGCATCCTGGTGCAGATTCCCGACCGCTTCTTCCGCGAGGAGATGGGCAAGCTCGGCGTCGAGCTGCCGGCTGCCGGCCAGTATGGCATCGGTTACCTGTTCATGCCGCGGGATGCGGCCCTGCGCGCCCACATCGAAGACATCGTGCGCGAGGTGGTGGTGGCCGAGGGGCAGGTGTTCCTCGGCTTCCGCGAAGTGCCGGTCGACAATTCCTCGCTGTCGAAGGCGCCGCACATCGCCGCCTCCGAGCCGTTCCACCAGCAGGTGTTCATCGGCCGCGGACCGACGCTGGACAATGACGACGATTTCGAGCGCCGCCTCTACATCATCCGCAAGGTGATCTCGGCGCGCATCCATGCCGAGACCAATGGCGTCGACAACGGCGCCTACACGGTGTCGATGTCGTCGCGCACCGTGGTCTACAAGGGCATGTTCCTCGCCTATCAGGTGGCGGCCTATTACAAGGACCTCGCCGATCCGCGCTTCGAGAGCGCGCTGGCGCTGGTGCACCAGCGCTTCTCCACCAACACCTTCCCGTCATGGAAGCTGGCGCACCCGTATCGCATGGTCGCGCACAATGGCGAGATCAACACGCTGCGCGGCAACGTCAACTGGATGGCGGCGCGGCAGGCCTCGGTCGATTCCGAACTGTTCGGCAACGACATCTCCAAGCTGTGGCCGATCTCCTATGAGGGGCAGTCGGACACCGCCTGCTTCGACAACGCGCTCGAGTTCCTCTGGCAGGGCGGTTATTCGCTCAGCCACGCCATGATGATGCTGATCCCGGAAGCCTGGGCCGGCAACAAGCTCATGGATGAGGACCGCAAGGCATTCTACGAGTATCACGCCGCGCTGATGGAGCCGTGGGACGGGCCGGCAGCGGTGGCCTTCACCGACGGCCGCCAGATCGGCGCCACGCTCGACCGCAACGGCCTGCGCCCGGCGCGCTACATCGTGACCAGGGACGACCGCGTCATCATGGCGTCGGAGGCCGGCGTGCTGCCGGTGCCGGACGACCAGATCATCACCAAGTGGCGGCTGCAGCCGGGCAAGATGCTCCTCATCGACATCGAGGAGGGGCGCATCATCTCCGACGAGGAGATCAAGGCGGAGATCGCGGGGCAGCACCCGTACCGCAAGTGGGTGCAGAACACCCAGCTCATCCTCGAAGACCTGTCGCCGGTGGAGCCGCGCGCGCTGCGCAAGGACGTGTCGCTGCTCGATCGCCAGCAGGCGTTCGGCTACACCCAGGAAGACACGCGCGTGCTGATGGCGCCGATGGCCGTGACCGGCCAGGAGGCTGTCGGCTCGATGGGCACCGACACGCCGATCTCGGCCATGTCGGACAAGTCGAAGCTGCTGTTCACCTACTTCAAGCAGAACTTTGCGCAGGTCACCAACCCGCCGATCGACCCGATCCGCGAAGAGCTGGTGATGAGCCTGGTGTCGTTCATCGGCCCGCGCCCGAACATCTTCGATCTGGTCGGCAATTCGCGCCGCAAGCGGCTCGAGGTGCGCCAGCCGATCCTGACCAATGGCGATCTCGAGAAGATCCGCTCGATCGGGCATACCGAAGACCGCTTCGACACCAAGACGCTCGACGTGTGCTATTCGAGCCAGGAAGGCGCTGCCGGCATGCGCGGCGCGCTGGAGCGTCTGTGCGAGCGCTCGGAGGCTGCCGTCGCCGGCGGCTACAACATCATCATCCTGTCGGATCGGCAGGCGGGCGCGGACAAGATCCCGATCCCGTCGCTGCTGGCCTGCGCGGCCGTCCACCATCACCTGATCCGCAAGGGTCTGCGCACGTCGGTCGGTCTCGTCGTGGAATCGGCCGAGCCGCGCGAGGTGCACCATTTCTGCCTGCTCGCAGGTTATGGCGCGGAGGCGATCAACCCGTATCTCGCCTTCGACACGCTGCTCGACATGCATGCGCGTGGCGAGATGCCGAAGGAAGTCGACGCCAAGGAAGTCGTCTACCGCTACATCAAGTCGATCGGTAAGGGCATCCTCAAGGTGATGTCCAAGATGGGCATCTCCACCTACCAGTCCTATTGCGGCGCGCAGATCTTCGACGCTGTCGGCCTGTCGAGCGAGTTCGTCGGCAGGTACTTCACCGGCACAGCGACGACCATCGAAGGCGTCGGGCTGGACGAGATCGCGGAAGAGACCGTGCGCCGCCACACCGCGGCCTTCGGCGACGACCCGGTGCTGCGCAGCGCGCTGGAGTTCGGCGGCGAGTATGCCGTGCGCCTGCGTGGCGAGAGCCATGTCTGGTCGTCGGAGACGGTGTCGACGCTGCAGCATGCCGTGCGCAAGGGCTCGTTCGAGACCTTCGGCGAGTATTCCAGGCTGGTGAACCGCTATGCCGAGCGGGCGCAGACCATCCGCGGCCTGTTCAAGATCCGGACGGCGGCCGACACCGGCCGGCAGCCGGTTGCGATCGAAGAGGTCGAGCCGGCGAAGGGCATCGTCAAGCGCTTCTCGACCGGCGCCATGTCGTTCGGTTCGATCAGCCGCGAGGCGCACACCACGCTGGCGCGCGCCATGAATGCCATCGGTGGCAAGTCGAACACCGGCGAGGGCGGCGAAGAGCCGGACCGTTACATGCCGCTGGCCGACGGGTCGCGGAACCCGGAGCGCTCGGCGATCAAGCAGGTCGCGTCCGGCCGCTTCGGCGTCACCGCGGAGTATCTCGTCAACTCCGACATGATGCAGATCAAGATGGCGCAGGGCGCCAAGCCCGGCGAGGGCGGCCAGCTTCCCGGCCACAAGGTCGATGCGGTCGTCGCCAAGGTGCGGCACTCGACGCCCGGCGTCGGCCTGATCTCGCCGCCGCCGCATCATGACATCTACTCGATCGAGGATCTGGCGCAGCTGATCTACGATCTGAAGAACGTGAATCCCGACGGCGACGTGTCCGTGAAGCTCGTCTCGGAGGTCGGCGTCGGCACCGTTGCGGCCGGCGTCGCCAAGGCGCGCGCCGACCACATCACCATCTCCGGTTACGAGGGTGGCACGGGCGCCTCGCCGCTGACCTCGATCAAGCACACCGGCAGCCCGTGGGAGATCGGTCTGGCGGAGACGCAGCAGACGCTGGTGCTGAACGGCCTGCGCTCGCGCGTGGCGCTGCAGGTCGATGGCGGCCTGCGCACCGGCCGCGACGTGATCGTCGGGGCGCTGCTCGGCGCCGACGAATTCGGCTTCGCCACCGGCCCGCTGATCGCGGCCGGCTGCATCATGATGCGCAAGTGCCACCTGAACACCTGCCCGGTCGGGGTGGCGACGCAGGACCCGGTGCTGCGCAAGCGCTTCAAGGGCCAGCCCGAGCACGTCATCAACTTCCTCTTCTACATTGCGGAGGAGGTGCGCGCGCTGCTCGCCGAGATGGGTTTCCGCAAGCTCGACGAGATCATCGGCCAGTCCGAGCTGCTGTCTAAGCAGGAAGCGATCAGCCACTGGAAGTCCAGGGGTCTCGACTTCACGCGCCTGTTCTACAAGCCGGAAGCGGCGAAGGAAGAAACCCACAACACGCAGCGGCAGAAGCATCCGATCGACGACATTCTCGATCGCAAGCTGATCGAGCTTGCTGCGCCGGCGCTCGAACGGCGCGAGCCGGTGAACATCGAGGTGGCGATCCGCAACGTCGACCGCAGCGCCGGCGCGATGCTCTCGGGGCAGGTCGCCAAGCGCTACGGCCATGCCGGATTGCGCGCCGACACCGTCAACGTGAAGCTGACCGGCACGGCAGGGCAGGCGTTCGGCGCCTTCCTGGCGCGCGGCATCACCTTCGATCTGTCGGGCGACGGCAACGACTATGTCGGCAAGGGCCTGTCGGGCGGCCGCATCGTGGTGCGTCCGCCGGCCAACACGGGTGTCGTGGCGGAAGAGTCGATCATCGTCGGCAACACCGTGCTCTACGGCGCGACGGAAGGCGAGTGCTACTTCCGCGGCGTCGCGGGCGAACGCTTCGCCGTGCGCAACTCGGGCGCGGTCGCGGTGGTCGAGGGTGTCGGCGACCATGGCTGCGAATACATGACCGGCGGCGTCGTGGTGGTGATCGGCAAGACCGGCCGCAACTTCGCGGCGGGCATGTCGGGCGGCATCGCCTATGTGCTCGACGAGGCCGGCGATTTCAGCGAACGCTGCAACATGGCGATGGTCGAACTCGAGCCGGTGCCTGAAGAGGACGAGCTGATGGAGCGCCTCCACCACCATGGCGGCGACATCGAGTTCAAGGGCCGTGTCGACCTCATGTCCAACATGTCGGGGCATGATGCCGAGCGCCTGATGCAGCTCATCACCAACCACTACCAGTACACCGGCTCCACCCGCGCCAAGCAGATCCTGGAGCGCTGGGCGGACTACCTGCCGAAATTCGTGAAGGTCATGCCGGTCGAATACCGGCGCGCCCTGCAGGAGATCGAGCAGGCACAGCAGGTGGCTGCGGAATAGCTTGACCAATCGGACCGCTGCCGGAAAACTCCGGCGGCGGTGACTTTGCGAGCCGGCCGGACGTCATAACGACGGGTGGGTAGGTACTGAATGCGACGGCGAAAACGCCGCGCCTAGGGACGAAAGACGGACTATGGGTAAGGTTACGGGCTTCCTCGAGATCGACCGGCGCGACCGCAAGTATCTGTCGGCGTCGGACCGCATCCGCAACTACAAGGAATTCGTCATTCCCCTCGGGGAAGAGGGCACGCGCGACCAGGCCGCGCGCTGCATGAATTGCGGCATCCCGTACTGTCACACCGGCTGCCCGGTGAACAACCAGATCCCCGACTGGAACGACCTCGTCTACCAGGGCGACTGGGAAGAGGCGTCGCGCAACCTCCACTCGACCAACAATTTCCCCGAATTCACCGGCCGTGTCTGCCCGGCGCCGTGCGAGGCGTCCTGCACGCTCAACCTCGAAGACACGCCGGTCACCATCAAGACGATCGAATGCGCCATCGTCGACAAGGCCTGGCAGAATGGCTGGCTGAAGCCGGAGATCGCGCCGGCAAAGACCGGCAAGAAGGTCGCCGTCGTCGGCGCCGGTCCGGCCGGCATGGCTGCCGCACAGCAGCTGGCGCGCGCCGGCCACGACGTGCATCTCTACGAAAAGCACCGCAAGGCCGGTGGCCTGCTGCGCTACGGCATTCCCGACTTCAAGATGGAGAAGCCGCTCATCGACCGCCGCGTGGCGCAGATGGAGGCCGAGGGCGTCACCTTCCACTACGGCCAGCATGTCGGCGTCAACGCCGACCCGGCGGAACTGCTGGCGAGCCACGACGCCGTGCTGGTCAGCGGCGGCGCCGAGAAGCCGCGCGACCTGCCGATCGAGGGGCGCGACCTCGCCGGCATTCACTTTGCCATGGATTTCCTGCCGCAGCAGAACCGCCGCGTCGGGCAGGAGCCGCCGCTCGACAACCACCCGATCCTTGCCAATGGCAAGCGCGTCGTCGTGATCGGCGGCGGTGACACCGGCTCGGACTGCATCGGCACGTCGATCCGCCAGGGCGCGCTGTCGGTTGTGCAGCTCGAAATCATGCCGAAGCCGCCGGAAAAGGAAGACAAGGCGCTGACCTGGCCGAACTGGCCGCTGAAGCTGCGCACCTCGTCCAGCCATCAGGAAGGCGCGGAGCGCGACTTCTCCGTCGTCACGCAGCGCTTCTCGGGCGAGAACGGCCAGGTGAAGAAGCTCCACTGCGTGCGCGTCGACGCCAAGATGGTGCCGATCCCGGGCTCGGAATTCGAGCTGAAGGCCGATCTGGTCCTGCTGGCGATGGGTTTCGTCAGCCCGGTGCATGAGGGCATGCTGGCCAGCTTCGGCGTGAAGCTCGACCCGCGCGGCAACGTCGCCGCCAACGTCAACGACTACAGGACCAGCGTGGACAAGCTGTTCGCTGCCGGCGACATGCGTCGCGGCCAGTCGCTGGTGGTGTGGGCGATCCGCGAAGGCCGGCAGGCGGCGCGGGCAATCGACGAATACCTGATGGGAAGCAGCCTGCTGCCGCGCTGAGGCGGCAGGTCAGCGCGCCAGCGGCTCGGGCTCCCGGCCCGACGCGGCGGTTGTCGTATCGTCCTCAGGCATCGGCGTTGCCGCCGTCGCGCTGCTGCCGCCGCCAAAATCGTCGGCGCGGCCGGGCGTCGCCGCCGGTGCGATGCCCTCGATGACCAGCCGTTCGCCGATCGTCCGCAACTCGCTGGCGCGTGGCGCTGGCGCCTGTCCGCCCATCAGCTCGGCGCCGCCATCGAGTTCGGGATCGATCAGCGAGACCGGGACGGTGCGATCGACGGTAAGCGGGTTGGCTGTACCGTTGCCGGTGCCGAGGAACTGCACGGCCGGTGCGTTCACGCCGCCGCCGCCGAGGATCTTGGCCAGCGGCTTTTCCGTATAGAAGGCGGCCTTGCGCTTTCCCGGCCGCGAGAAGTTGATGCCGTCGCTGGCGCGCAGGCGCACCGGCTGGCCGTTGATGTCGGGGCCGGTCTGCACGTAGGCGCCGTTCTCGTCGACGAAGCCGTCCCAGATGTCGATGAACTCGCCGCCGCCTGCCTGCGCCGCGGTGCGGAAGGCATCGTTCAGGACGAGCATGTCCGACGTCATCTTCTTCGATTTGAAGGCGGGCATGCCGACCCAGACGAAGGGAACGCCCTTTTCCTTGATGGCGCCGGCCAGCGCCGAGGCGCGCTTGGTGTACTCCGCCACCCAGATATCACTCATCGGCTCTTCGCGCACCTCGCCGACCGTCATCTGCTGGCGGTCGTTGGAGCCGAGCATGAAGACGACCGCGGACGGCTTCTCGGTGTCGATGAGCGCCTTGATCTCTTCCGGCCAGTTGTAGAAATCGGGCCGCACAAAGCCGGAGGACCCGTTCGAGCGCTCGATCACCTTCACGTCGGGATTCTGCGCGTAGACCTCGGTCAGGCCTTCGGAGACGCCGTTGGCCATGAAGTCGCCGACGACGAGCACGACCTTGGCCGTGTCGGACTTCTCCACCGCCGGCACCTCGACCACCTTGGGCCGGCTGGATTTTGCGGATTTGGAGCGGCTCTTGGACTTGGAAGGCGCCGCCTTGCGCGTCTCGGCCTTCTCGCCGCTGCGGAACAGCAGCTGGAACAGCGTGCGGGGACGCTCGCGTTCCTGCGCATATGAGGAGGAGGCGGTGGCCGCGACGCCGCCAAAAGCAAGCATCGCCGCGGCAAACAGGCAGGCAAGTCTTCCGAAACCGAACCGGGAACCTGCCTGCGACACGAGCTACTCCCTAACGTCGTCTGAGGACCGACAACACTTCCATGCTCGGATGACCGTCCTGGGTCAAGCCCGCCTGCGCCTGGAAGGCCATGATGGCGGCGCGGGAGCCGTCACCGATCTTGCCGTCGAACTTGCCATCATAATAGCCGTTCATCGACAGCCGCTTCTGCAGTTCCTGACGCTGCTCGAAGGACAGCTTCGTGAACGGCCGGTTCCAGTCCTGCACCAGACCTCCGTAGCCGGCGATCTGGTCAGCAAGAAGGCCGACGGCGAGCGCGTACTTGTCGGCGTTGTTGTAGGATTTCAGGACGAAGAAGTTCTTCATCATCAGGAAGGCCGGCCCGCTGCGGCCGTCCAGCACCTTCAGCTCGGCCATGTCGGCGCCGCGCTTGAACGGCTTGCCGTTGGCGCGCTGAACCCCGCGCTTTTCCCACTGCGACAGCGACAGCTTGCCGCCCGGCTGCTTGCCGGCGGGCAGCGCGACCTCGTAACCCCAGGTCTTGCCCGACTGCCAGCCATTCTTGCGCAGCAGGTTGGCGGCGGAGGCCAGCGCGTCGGGGATCGAATTCCAGATATCGCGGCGGCCGTCGCCATCAACATCCACGGCGAACAGCTGGTAGCTGGTGGGGATGAACTGCGTGTGACCCATCGCTCCGGCCCACGAGCCGGTCAGATGGCTTTCGTCGATATCGCCGGTCTGCAGGATCTTCAGCGCCGCGACGAGCTGCGAGCGCGCGAACTTGGCCCGCTTCTTGTCGGCGTAGGCGAGGGTGGCCAGCGAGCGCACCACGTTGCGCATCACGTCCTTGCGCTCGAGGATGCGGCCGTAGTTCGATTCCATCGACCAGATGGCGAGCAGGATGTGGCGGTCGACGCCGTAGGTCTTCTCGATGCGGTCGAGCCAGGGCTTCCACTTGCGCGCCATCTCGCGACCCATGGCGACCGACTCGTCATGCACGCGATTGTCGAAATAGTCCCAGACCGGCGCGGAGAATTCCGGCTGGTAGCGAGCCTTCTGCAGCACCTCCGGATCGGGATCCTCGACGCCGGCGAAGGCGCGATCGTAGGTCGAGCGCGAGATGCCGCTGTCGGCTGCGACAGCGCGGAACGAGGCGATCCATTTGCGGAAGCCGGCATCGGCATGTGCCGGCGCGGAGGCGAGGAACACCAGCGGCAGGCTGGCTGCGAACACGAGCGCTGCCATGTGGCGCGCGGCTTTGCTAGGGAACATGGGAACACCTCCTGTCTTTCGCGGCAAGAAGCTCGAACCTTGGCCCAGCCAGGTTATCAATCAGTTTACCATACGTTTTCGTGATCCGAAGGCGTCAGCTTTTGATCAACGCTATGCTGCGCAAATCGGATTGCCGGATTCTATTTCCCCCGATTTCGGCGTAAGCATGTCCTGGGGGTCGACTCTCTTCGTCAGAAAGCTGATGGCGATGCGCAAGGTTCGGAAGGCAGTTTTTCCCGTCGCGGGCCTCGGCACGCGCTTCCTTCCGGCGACCAAGGCGATCCCGAAGGAGATGCTGACGGTCGTCGACAAGCCGGTCATCCAGTACGTGGTGGACGAGGCGCGCGAGGCGGGCATCGAGCACCTGATCTTCGTCACCGGGCGCAACAAGGCGGTCATCGAGGACCATTTCGACGTCCAGTTCGAGCTCTACGACACGCTCGCGCAGCGCGGCAAGGACGAGCAGCTGGCCCGCCTGCAGCGACTGCAGCCAACGCCCGGCCAGACCAGCTTCACCCGCCAGCAGCAGCCGCTCGGCCTCGGCCATGCGGTCTGGTGCGCGCGCGAACTCGTCGGCAACGAGCCATTCGCGCTGCTGCTGCCCGACATGATCATGCAGTCGGAGAAGGGCTGCCTTGCCGCCATGGTCGAGCTCTACGAGCAGACCGGCAACAACATCGTGGCGGTGCAGGAATGCGCGCCGCAGGACACGCACAAGTACGGCATCGTGGCGCGTGGCTCCGACGTGCACTCCGGCTTCGAGATCACCGGCATGGTGGAAAAGCCGAAGCAGGGCACGGCGCCGTCGAACCTCTACATCAACGGCCGTTACATCCTGCAGCCGGAGATTTTCGACATCCTCGCCAGCCAGGAGCGCGGCGCGGGCAACGAGATCCAGCTCACCGACGCGATGCTGAGGCTGGGCAAGGACCAGCCCTTCTACGGCTACCACTATCGCGGGCGGACCTTCGACTGCGGCTCGCCGGAGGGTTTTGTCGAAGCCAATGTCGCCTTCGCGCTGTGGCGGCCGGGCATGCATGAGCAGGTGACGGAGATGCTGCAGCGGCTGATGCAGGAAACGCAGCCGCTGGAACGCCGCAAGGCCGGCCGGTAGCGCCTCAGCGCTGCAGCTTGATGCCGGCGAACACCGACGTCGTCTGAGAATCACGGTTCGGCAAGGTGCTGCGCAGCGCTTCGTAGCGGGCGCGACCGGTGAGGCCGACATAGCGGTTGAACCACCAGGTTGCGCCGGCTTCGGCCGAGTAGATCCAGTCGTGGCCGCCGGCCCCGGCATAATCGCGGTAGCCGGCGCCGAAGGCGAGGTTGCCGGTGAGGTTGGCGCGCATCTGCCGTTCGAGATTGAGGCGCGTGGAGTACAGGATCGAGCCTGTCTCGCCCGGCGTCGTGGTGCCTTCCACCAGCGTCTGCCCGTTGAGGCTAACGATCGTGCCGCGCACCGGCGACCAGTTCAGATCGCCGTCCAGCGTGAAGCCGGAAATGCTGGCGAGCCGCGCATCGTCGGGCTTTTCTGTCAGCCAGCCGGCCTTTACCTCGCCCGTCAGCTTCTCGCCGAGATCCAGTCCGACGCCGCCGCGAATGGCGAGCCGGTTGGCAGAGCGATCATAGCCCGCAGCGTCGAATTCCTGTTCGTAGAGACGGCGGCCCACCTCCACCTCGGCGAAAGGCGTCAGCGCCGGCGAGATTTCGTAGCCGCCGCGCAGCGCCACGGTGCTCAGCACCGAATTGCGATCGCGCTGCGAGACGCTGCCGCCGGTGGAGAGGTCGGCGTCGCCGAAACGCTGGTATTCGACCGCGCCGGTCACGCCGAACTGGAACTTGCCGGCGTCCTTCATCAACGCGGCGCTGCCGGTGAAGACCTCGCGGATCGGCCGCGACAGCGTGCCGACGATGTTGACAGGCGACGATGCGGACTCCGGCCCGCGCGCGTAGATGCCCTTGCCAAGCAGGCGATACTCGTGGCCGAGGTCCAGCTGCAGCGTGGCGGTGGCGCCGGCGTTGGTCTCCTTCACCGGTGCGCCGGCGATCGACTTGCGGAACGTGCCGAAGGCGTCGAGCGTCGCCTTGTTCACCGCCCACTGCGATTCGGCATTGAGGCGCAGTGTCGTTTCGGACAGCCAAGCCGGCTGGCCGCCGGGGCTGTAGTCCGAGTTCGACGTCCAGCCGATGCCGGTCTCGATCGAGGGGCGGAGCAGGAAGGCGCCGGCGCGGATGCCCGGCGCCAGATACGGGTTCTCTTCCAGCGGCTTCGGGTCGAGGTCCTCGATGCCGTCGACGCGCTCGGCCCTCGGATCGATCCGCGGGTCGAGCTCGCTGTCGACGCGTGGCTGCCGCACGGTGCCGGTGGAAAGTTCGTCCTGCTGGTCGCTGCCGGCAGCGGTCGTGCCCGTGACGGGATCGCCCGGCCTGCGCGTCGGCCTGTTCGTCCCGGTCGCGGCGGTCTGCTGCGCGTCCGTGCGCTGGCGGGCGCTTGCCCTGCGCTCCAGCGTGCGCGCGCGTGCGGTCGATGGCGGGAGCGGCCGCGCCCGGCTCGTTTCGCCGTCATTGCCGATGCCGGTCCCGTCGTCGACGGCGGCATTCTCGTCGACGAGCATCGGCCTGCCGGTGACGGCGGGCACGCTGGTGTCGTCCGGCACGGCGCCGGGGCTCGCCGGCTTGTAGGTGGTGCGGCGGATCTGCACGGTGTCGCTGGCGGCCGGCTGTTCCAGCACGGTCTGCTCGCCCTCGATCAGGCCGCGCGTCACCTGCGCCTCGGAGACGTTGCCGCGCAGGCCCATGTCCTGCGCCAGTCCGCCGCCTGCAAGGCAAAGCGATGAGGCCCCCGCGAGCAGCAGGGCGGCCAAGCCATTTCTACCGGTTTTGCCGGCCGACATCTCCACCTGACAGGTTCGGCGCCGGGCGAACGCCACCCGGCTCAAATGTTTACCGAACCGTAAATGGCGATGGTTAATGGATGGTTAGTAAACCGCTCAGGCTGGCTCGACGATGAGTTCGAGATCGGAATCCGTGGCCGCCGTCACCCTGACCTGCGTGCCCGCCGGGAGGTCGGGGCCGGACACCCGCCACATCGTGTCGCCGATGCGCACGCGGCCGCGCCCGTTGGTGATCGGCTCGAAAAGCGTCGCCGTGCGGCCGACGAGCTGCGCTCCGCGCCGGTTGAGCAGCGGCTGGTCGCTGTCGCCGCCGCGCAGTTGCAGCCGCTTGCCGACATAGGCGGCGATGAGCGAGAGGACGAGGAAGACCAGCACCTGCGCGTGCCACGTCCAGAAGCCGGCATCCCAGAGCGCCAGCGACAGCGCCCCGGTGATCAGCGCAGCGATGCCGATCCACAGCAGGAAGAAGCCGGGCAGCACGATCTCCAGCGCCAGCAGCACGAAGCCGAGGACCATCCAGTTCCACGGACCGAGCTCCTCCATGATGGCGTGCAGCATCTGCGGCCTCCCTTCGTGCGCTCAGCTCTTCGGGACAGACGGCGTGGTGCGCGCGCCGCCGCCGGCGCGCGGCGACGTCGACGGCGCCTCGCCGCCGAAGACTTCCTTGGCGATGGCGCCGATGCCGCCGAGCGAGCCGATCAGCGACGACGCCTCCATCGGCATCAGCACGATCTTGTTGTTGTGCGAGGAGCCGATCTTGGCCAGCGCCTCGGTGTATTTCTGCGCCACGAAGTAGTTGATCGCCTGCACGTCGCCCTTGGCGATCGCCTCGGACACGACCTGCGTGGCGCGCGCCTCGGCCTCCGCCGCGCGCTCGCGCGCTTCGGCGTCGCGGAAGGCGGCCTCGCGGCGGCCCTCGGCCTCGAGCACCTGCGCCTGCTTCTTGCCCTCGGCCTCGAGGATCTGGGCGCGCTTGTCGCGCTCGGCCTTCATCTGCCGGCCCATCGACTCGACCAGGTCCTTCGGAGGGTTGATGTCCTTGATCTCGACGCGGGTGACCTTGATGCCCCAGACATGCGCCGCCTCGTCGACGATGCGCAGCAGCCGCTCGTTGATGGTGTCGCGGTTGGAGAGCAGTTCGTCGAGATCCATCGAGCCCATCACCGAGCGGATGTTGGTCATGGTCAGGTTGAGGATGGCGTTCTGCAGCCCGGCCACCTGATAGGCGGCCTGCGCGGCGTTGAGCACCTGGTAGAAGGCGACGCCGTCGACCGCCACGGTGGCGTTGTCGCGGGTGATCACCTCCTGCGTCGGCACGTCGAGGACCTGCTCCATCATGTTCATCTTGGCGCCGATGCGGTCCATGAACGGGATGATCAGGTTGAGGCCGGGAGCCAGCGTGCGGGTGTAGCGGCCAAAGCGCTCGACCGTGTGGTTGTAGCCCTGCGGGATCGTCTTGATGCCGGCGAACAGCAACAACAGGACGAAGACCGCCACCGCGATGATGACGATGTCCAGACCGCTCAATTCCATGTTGTGCTCCCTCGTTCAGCCAGGCCGCCGCATTCGGCCGGGACGAGAGGTAGGCGGGAATTGTGGCAGATGCAAATCTGCGGGACGTCAGAAGGCGAACAGGCCGGCGTCGCTGTCGCGCCCGCCCGAGATTGCCGCGCGCAGGATTTCCGAGGCGATCTGCGAGTAGGTGATGCCGTTGCCGCCATAACCCATGACGGCGAACATCCGCGGATGGCGCGGCACCATGCCGATCGCCGGCAGGCCGGTGCTGGTTGTGCCGAAGGAACCGGCCCAGGCGAATTGCGGTGTCGTATCGAGGGCGGGAAGCAGCTTCCTAAGCTTGGCCGCGATCCGCGCCGACTTGGCGCCGATCAGTGCGTCGCGTCGCTCCTCGTCGGCAAAGTCCTCGTCCTCGCCGCCGCAGATGACGCGACCGTCGGCGGTCGCCCGCAGGTAGAGATAGGGGTCGGAGGACTCCCAGATCATCGCCTGCTCGGGCCACAGTCCGCGTGGCTGCGGCCGCGTCGCGATCGCCCATGTCGAGACGATGCGGTGGCGCGCCGGCGGCACGATCTCGGTCAGCTCGTAGCCGGTGGCCATCACCACCGTCTGCGCGCGGATCACCGGGCCGTCGCCGGTCAGCGTGGCGATGCTGTCGGCATGTTCCTCGAAGCCGACGGCGTCAGCCGGTGCATAGAGCCTTGCGCCGCGCGATTGCGCCTTGATCAGCAGGCCGGCTGTCAGCTTGCGCGGGTCGATGGCGAGGTTGTCGTGCGAGAGGATCGCGCCGGTGCGGTCGATGCCAAACCGGTCGCGCAAATCCCCGCGCGTCAGATACGTGGCGTGGATGCCGGCGCGCCGACGCGCTTCCGCTTCCTCGCGCAGGCCTCCCGCGTCGAGCACATTTCCGGCGAGGTAGAGTGAGGGTCGCGGCGCCATCCGGCAGTCGATGCCACACTCGTCGATGCGTGCCTTGAGGTTCATCGTCGCGAGGCGCGAGCGGCGCCAGGCGCGCTCGGCGTCGCCCTTGCCGATCTTCTCGGCGAGCAGGGTCAGCGGCTGGTCGATCTCGTATTGCACCAGCGCTGTCGTGGCCGCGGTCGAGCCTTTCAGGGGGCCACGCTGGTCGATCATCGCCACCGACAGGCCGGACGCCGTCAACGTCTCGGCCGCAAGCGCGCCGCTGATGCCCATGCCGATCACGAGCACGTCGGCCTTCACGTCGCGCCTCAGCCGGGCGACCGGCACGCGCCGCGCGCGGTAGGCGCTCCAGACGGGCGTTCCGGTCCTGAGGTCGAGGTGGCGGGTCACGCGCAGTCTCCAGAAGGGCGCGTCTCAACGGCAAGCGCGGCTTCCAGTTCCGCGCGGGCTTCTTTTGGCGCAGGCGCGTCGAATGTTGCGCGGCGCGCGCGCAGGCTGCAAAATGGCGGCAACCATCCTCCCCCGGCCGATCACCCCATCCACGACAAGGACATCACCCATGGCACTTGCAAAAGGCTATGCCGCGACGGACGCCTCGACGCCGCTGGCGCCGTTCAGCTTCACCCGCCGCGAGCCGCGCGCGGACGACATCGTCATCAAGGTTCACTATTGCGGCGTCTGCCACTCCGACATCCATCAGGTGCGCAACGAATGGGGCGGGTCGCTGTATCCAATGGTGCCGGGACACGAGATCGCGGGCGTGGTCACGGCGGTCGGCTCGCAGGTCACGAAGTTCAAGGTCGGCGACCATGTCGGCGTCGGCTGTTTCGTGGATTCGCGCAATGCCGAGGGCGGCCGCGATGTCGATCTCGAGCAGTACACCGGCAACGTCCAGACCTATAATGCCGTCGACTATGACGGCGAGCCGACCTATGGCGGCTACTCCGACCACATCGTCGTCAAGGAAGGCTATGTGCTTTCCATCCCCGACAAGCTTCCGCTCGACGCTGCCGCGCCGCTGCTGTGCGCCGGCATCACGCTCTATTCGCCGCTGCGCCACTGGAAGGTCGGCCCCGGGACCAAGGTCGCGATCGTCGGCATGGGCGGGCTCGGCCATATGGGCGTCAAGCTGGCGCACGCCATGGGCGCCGACGTCACCGTGCTCAGCCAGACGCTGTCGAAGAAGGAAGACGGGCTGAAGCTCGGCGCCAACGCGTATTATGCGACCAGCGACAAGGAGACGTTCCGCGCGCTCTCCGGCACGTTCGATCTGATCATCTGCACGGTCGGCATCGCCATCGACTGGAACCGCTACCTTCGCCTGCTGAAGGTGGACGGCAGCATGGTGCTGGTCGGCGCGCCCGAGCATCCGGTGCCGGTGCACGCCTTCTCGCTCATCGGCGGGCGCAAGAGCATTTCCGGCTCGGGCATCGGCTCGATCAAGGAGACGCAGGAGATGCTGGATTTCTGCGCGGCGAACGACATCGTCGCAGAGATCGAGATGATCGACATCAAGGACATCAACGAAGCCTACGAGCGCGTGCTGAAGAGCGACGTGCGCTACCGCTTCGTCATCGACATCGCCACGCTGGGCTGAGGTCGCAGGGCGCGGCGGCGGCGCCGCGCCCGCTCACGTTTCCGCAGTGGCCCTAGAGCCAGCCGGCGAGTTCGCGCCGCGCGATCGTCTCGATGACGCGCATGCCGTCGTCGGAGGCGTTGAGGCACGGAATGTGCGCGAAGTCCCGTCCGCCGGCATGCTCGAAGATGTCGCGCGCCTCGACGGCGATCTCCTCCAGCGTCTCGATGCAATCGACGGAGAAGCCGGGATTGAGCACGGCGATCGACTTCACGCCTTCCTTGGCCAGCCGCTCCACCGTCTTGTCGGTGTAGGGCTGCAGCCATTCCTGCGCGCCGAAGCGCGACTGGAACGTACACATCAGCCGCTTCTCGTCCCAGCCCAGGCGCTGGCGCAGCAGCCGTACCGTCTCCAGGCACTGGGCCAGGTAAGGATCGCCCTTGTCCGAATACGGCTTCGGAATGCCGTGGAATGAGGCGATGACCACCTCCGGTGTGAAGGCCAGCGTTGCCAGATGCGCCTCGATGGAGCGCGCCAGTGCGTCGATGTAGACCGGCTCGTCGTAGTAGGCCGGGACGCTGCGCACCGTCGGCTGGCGGCGCATGGTCATCAGCGCGCGATACAGCTTGTCGTTGGCCGTTGCCGTGGTGGTCGCCGAATACTGCGGATAGAGCGGGAACATCAGGATGCGGTCGCAGCCGGCTGCCGCGAGCCGGTTGACCGCGTCGCGGGTGGACGGGCTGCCGTAGCGCATGCCCAGCTCGACGACCACGCGCGGCTCCGAGGCGAAGGCCTGCGCCAGGCGGTCGCGCTGCGCCACCGAATAGGTGCGCAGCGGCGATTCATTGCGTTCGTTGTTCCAGATCGATGCGTATTTCTTGCCGGAGCTGCGCGGGCGCAGCGTCAGCACCGGGCCGTAGAGGATGGGGTACCAGACGAAGCGCGGCAGCTCGATGACGCGCGGGTCGGACAGGAATTCGCGCAGATACCGCCGCATCGAACGGAAATCCGTCCCGTCGGGCGTGCCGAGGTTGACCAGCAGCACCCCGATCTTGCCGGTATAGGCCGGCTTTCCCGCCGGCGTCAGCGGCGTGGAGCGGTCAAGTGCAGCATCGGAGGCGCGCGAAATGTTCATGCGCCCGCAAAACTAGCGATCGATCAGCCGAATTCAATGCTGCGCGTGGCCGCAGGCGGCAAGTCGCCGCAAAGAGAAAGCGCGTGCGACTTGGAGGGGCGGGCCTTCGCCCTGAACATGCGTCACTTCGCCTGCGGGATCACCAGCTCGGCACCGAGCGGCAGGCGCTTCGGCGCATATTCCGGATTGGCCTCGGCGATGAGGTGCCACTTGCTGCCGTCGCCATAGTAGCGCTTCGCCAGATCCCAGTAATTGTCCCCGGCAACCACGGTATGTCTGCCGGGGTTGGCGGGCGGCGTCACCTCCGCCGGAGCCGGAACAGGCTCCGCGGGCGCGGGCTCGGTGGCGGGCGGCGTTGCGTCGAACGCCGGGGGCGTGTTGGCGATATCGTCCGAGCCTTTCGGCAGATCGGGCATGGTCACGTCGGGCTCTGCCGGCGCGACCTCGGCAGGGGCGGGTGCAGGCTCCGCCGGTGCCGGCGCAGGCTCGGCCGGCGCGGCTGCGGCGACCTCGGTGATGCGGCCGTCGATCACCGGCGTATAGGGCCGGTGCGCGGCGAGGTAGTCGGCCACCACCTGTTCGAGGCCCGGGCCGTAGTCGTAAGCGTTGGTGGCGTTGTCGGCGAACAGCTTGTAGCCGTCGCCACCGGCGCGCACGAAATTGTTGGTCGCGACGAGATAGGTCTTTGCCGGGTCGATCGGCGTCCACGCGCCGCTCTCCATCACCTGCACGTGTTTGACGCGTCCGGCATTCGGCGCAACCGACGTGTCTACGGCGAACTTCAGGCCGGCGACCTGCGGGAACTGGCCCTTGCCCTCCTCGATGCCGCTGACGCCATGTTCGAGCGAGGCGACGATGTCCTTGCCGCCCAGCTGGAACGTGGCGAGGGTGTTCTGGAACGGCAGCACGGTAACGACTTCGCCCATCGTCACCACGCCCTGGTCGA
>JBFXFO010000076.1:0-13799 GCA_050178915.1 Rhizobiaceae bacterium
TGCTGCTCCTGCAGCGGCATCGTCGGCTCGGGCAGCTGCGGGCCATTGAGGCCGGTCTTGCCGTGCACCTCCTCGGCGGTGCGCAACGGGCGCACCAGCGGCCGGATGGCGCCGGAAAATACCTTCGTCTCAGGCCTGCCGGCGAGCTCGCAGATCTTGCGTGCGTTCTTCTCGGTCAGGCGCAGCGGAACATTGCCGGCGACCGCCGTGATGCCGAGCACTTCCAGTTCGGGACTCGCCAGCGCCAGCAGGATGGCGACGGCGTCGTCCTGCCCGGGATCCGTGTCGATGATGATCTTCTGACGGCTGGGCACGTCGCACTCCCTGCTAAATCGTTGTTGTCTTGAAGTTCTTCGCGGCGCGGACCATATCAGAGGCAACGGGAAAAACGCCAATCGGGTTTTTCCACCGACGTCGCTCGAATGAGGACATGAGATGAGCCGGATGACGCCCTTTTCCAGCCCGCTGTTGCTGGGTTTCGATGCCGTCGAAAAGACGCTCGAACGGCTTGGCAAATCCGGTGACGGTTATCCTCCCTACAACATCGAGCGGCTGTGTGCGGCTGAAGGCCTTGGCGAGCGGCTGCGCATCACGCTGGCCGTCGCGGGTTTCGCCGAGAGCGATCTCGACGTGTCGCTGGAGGAAAACCAGCTCGTCGTGCGCGGCCGGCAGATCGACGACAAGGGGCGCGAGTACCTGCATCGCGGCATCGCCGCGCGGCAGTTCCAGCGCGCTTTCGTGCTGGCGGAAGGCATGCGGGTGCTGTCCGCCGACCTGAAGAACGGCCTGCTGTCGATCGACCTCGACCGCCCTGAACCGGAACGGCTGGTCAAGAAAATCAACATCGCGGTGAAAGACTGAACCGGAACCAAAGCTCAATGGCGGTGTTGGTCCTGTGGACGACCTGCCGAAAGGAGGCTGAGATGACTGATAATGTACAGTTGGCGCTGACCGACGCGCAGTTCGCCCATCTGGGCGAAGGCGAGCTCGCCTACTTCCGCAAGGTCTCCACCGACGATTTGCGGGACCGTTTCCCCGGCATCGCCGGCATCAATCCCGGGCATGAGCTGTGGGCGCTGTTTGCCGCGAACGGCCAGCCGATCCTGCTCGCCGACGAACGCGACCGTGTCCTCGCCGGCGCCATGATGAACGAGCTGACGCCTGTCAGCATCCAGTAGGAAAGACGAGGCGGCAGAACGTCAGTTCGCTGCCTTGATCTCGATGTCCGATCCCGGAACGACGAAGGGCGCCGATGGCGCCCTTTCTTTTCTGCTTGCCTGTCTGCAGACGAGCAGCGGCTTTCGCTGCCGGGCCCGCAGCGCCGCCTCAGGCGGCGTGCGACGCCGGCGTGCTCGCCAGGAAGGAGTGGATCGCGGCGGCGTCCTTGGTCGCGCGGATCTTGTTGACCGTATCCGAGTCGCGCAGCACGCGGGCAATGCGCGACAGCGCCTTCAGATGATCGGCGCCGGCGCCTTCCGGGGCGAGCAGCAGGAAGACGAGGTCGACGGGCTGGTCATCCAGCGCCTCGAAATCGACCGAGGATTCCAGCCGCGCAAAGACGCCGACGATTCGCTTCACGCCCGGCAGCTTGCCGTGCGGGATGGCGATGCCGTTGCCGACGCCGGTGGAGCCGAGCCGCTCGCGCTGCACGATGGTGTCGAACACCTCGCGCTCCGGCAGACCGGTCACGGCGGCGGCCTTCTCGGCCAGCATCTGCAGCAGCTGCTTCTTTGAGTTCGCTCGCAGCGCCGGCATGATGGCCGACGCCTCGATCAGATCGTTGAGATCCATTGAACTGACGTCCTTTTGACTGTCCGCCCGGCGCTTGCCCCTCGCCCGCGCCGCGCGGCTTACGTTTTTCTACGTTGACGACTTCTGCGACGGATCGATCCAGCCGATGTTTCCATCCTGACGCCGGTACACGATGTTGATCTGGTCGCTGCCGGCATTGCGGAAGACCACAACAGGGCTGTCCTGCTGATCCAGCGAGATGACGGCGTCGGCCACCGACATCGTGGTCAGCGCCACGGTCGATTCGGCCACCACCGCGGGGGCGAAATCGACGGGCACTTCCTCGTCCTCGTCGGCAACGGGAGAAACCACACGATAGGCGATGTCCATCGACGGCCGGGAGCTGCCGTTCGGATGCTGCTTCAGGCGGCGCTTGTAGCGGCGCAGGCGCTTCTCCAGGCGGTCGGCAGCCATCTCGAAGGCAACCGTGGGCTCATGGCCCATGCCGGTGACCTGCAGGGTGGTGCCGCTGTCCAGATGGATGGTGCTGTCGGCGGAGAAGCCGGAGCGCGACTTCGCCACGGTCACGTGGCCGGAATAGCCACCGTCGAAGAACTTTCCGATCGCCTCGCCGACCCGGCCTTCGATGCGACCGCGAAACGCGTCGCCAATTTCCATCTGCTTGCCAGATATGCGCAGGCTCATCGATCGCTGACCTTCCCTGTCCAGGCGTCTCGCTTGGGGGTGAGTTTATACCTGTGGCGCCGACGCACAAGGTTCGGTGAACCAGGCACCGCACCATGGACCGAACATTTTCGCTAGATCATAACCCCAGATCGGTCGGGATCGTTCCCGATGGCGGGCTCCGCCCGGCTCATGCGGGCGGGCTTCTAGTCAGTTCCCTACGGAATGTCAATTAACCGCGAGTTGTCGGCCCGCGACGGCCAGCGCGCGCTTCTCGCGCCGGCGTTGCACCGAGGACGGAATGTTCATTCCTTCCCGATACTTGGCGACGGTGCGGCGGGCGATATCCACACCCCCTTCGCGCAGGACGTCGACGATGGCGTCGTCGGACAGAACGTCGGAATCCTCTGCCTCGATCAGCTTGCGGATGCGGTCGCGCACCGCTTCGGAGGAATGCGCGTCGCCGCCTTCGGCGGAGGCGATCGCGGCGGTGAAAAAATAGCGCAGTTCGAAGGTGCCGCGCGGCGTCAGCATGTACTTGTTGGCGGTGACGCGGCTGACAGTCGATTCGTGCATGCCGATGGCGTCGGCGACGGTGCGCAAATTGAGCGGCTTCAGGTGCCGCACGCCGTGCACCAGGAAGGCGTCCTGCTGGCGCACGATCTCGGATGCGACCTTGAGGATCGTGCGCGCGCGCTGGTCGAGACTGCGCGCCAGCCAGTTCGCGCTCTGCAGGCATTCCGAGAGGAATTCGCGCTCGGCCGCGTCCTTGGTGCGGGCCGATACCTGGCGGAAATAGACCTGATCGACGAGCACGCGCGGCAGGGTCTCGGCATTCAGCTCCACCGCCCAGCTGCCGTCGCCTGCGGCGCGCACCGTCACATCCGGCATGATCGCTTCCGTGGTGCCGCCAGAGAAGGCGAGGCCCGGCCGCGGGTCGAGCGCGCGAATCTCGGCCAGCATGTCGACAAGGTCATTCTCGTCAACGCCGCAGAGCCGCTTCAGCGTGGCGAAATCGCGCCGCGCGAGCAGTGGCAGGTTGGCGAGCAGCGCCTGCATGGCCGGGTCAAGCCGGTCGCGCGCTGCAAGCTGCAGCGACAGGCATTCCCGCAGGTCCACCGCGAAGATACCGACCGGCTCGAAAGCCTGGCAGCGCGCCAGCACGGCGCGCACTTCCGCCTCGCTGGCGCCGAGCCGCTCGGCCAGTTCTGTCGGGTCAGTGGCGAGATATCCTGTCTCTTCCAGCGCGTCGGCCAGTTCCGCGGCGATCAGCCGTTCCGCAGGGTCGGCGAAGGTCAGCGCGATCTGGCGGCCGACATGGTCGCGCAACGAGGCGGGCGCAGCTGAGAAATCGTCGAGGTCGATGCCGTCGCCGCCATCGAAGGCGCCGCCGCCTCCGGCCGAGCGCCACTGGCCAGCGAGGTCGGGTGACAGCCGGTCGGATGTGCCGGGATCGTCGGGGAAGACGTTTTCCAGTGACGAATCGAGCTTTTCCGCCATCGACTCGGCGCTGTGACCGCTTTCGGTCTCGGAAAACCAGTCGGCGTCCGGCGGCGCCTGTGGCTCGTCGGGCTCCGGCGCGACGGGCGCGTCGTCGCGCGGGTTCGCCCGGTCGACCAGCGGGTTGCGCTCGATTTCCTCATCGACGAAGCGCTCGAGTTCGACATGCGTCATCTGCAGCAGCCGGATCGACTGCATCAGCTGCGGCGTCATCACCAGCGACTGCGACTGACGCAACTGAAGTTTGGCCGCAAGCCCCATGGACGAAACCGAACCCATTCGAAGACAAGCGCCGCCCCAGGCCGGCGGGGCAGCAGAATTCCACACCCGGAATGAAACTGGCCCGGCTCTTGCTTGTCAAGCAGGCTAAAGGCAGCGGCTTACCGCAGGGTTAGCGGCAAGGCCGGCTGGCGGTGAGGCGCAGAGCCTAGAAGGTGAAGCCTTCGCCGAGATAGAGGCGACGCACGTCGGGGTTGTCGACCACCTCGGCCGGGCTGCCATGGGTGAGCACCTCGCCAGCAGCAATGATATACGCACGGTCGATCAGACCGAGCGTCTCGCGCACATTGTGGTCGGTGATCAGGACGCCGATGCCGCGCGCCGTCAGGTGGCGCACAAGGCCCTGAATGTCGGCGACGGCGATCGGGTCGATGCCGGCAAAGGGCTCGTCCAGCAGCATGTAGTTGGGGCGGCTTGCCAGTGCGCGTGCGATTTCGAGGCGACGTCGCTCGCCGCCCGACAGCGCGATCGCCGGCGACTTGCGCAGATGTGAAATGTGGAACTCGTCGAGCAGTGCGTCGAGGCTGCGCTCCCGCTCCTTGCGGTCCTTCTCGACGACCTCCAGCACGGCGCGGATGTTCTGCTCGACATTGAGGCCGCGGAAGATCGAGGCCTCCTGCGGAAGATAGCCGATGCCGAGTCGCGCACGGCGATACATCGGCATGGTGGTGACGTCGAAGCCGTCGATCTCGATCGTGCCCTTGTCCACCGGCACCAGCCCGGTAACCATATAGAAGCAGGTCGTCTTGCCGGCGCCGTTGGGCCCGAGCAGGCCGACGGCCTCGCCGGCCCGGACGCCGATGGAGACGCCGCGCACGACCTGCCGGCCCTTGTAGGCCTTGGTCAGTCCGCGCGCGATCAGCGTGCCTTTCGCGACAGCGCGTTCACCCCTGGCGGACGGGATGCGGGCCGGATTCGGCGGGTTGGGGTCCTGACGTGTCAGCAAGGCCGGGCTCGGGGCTCGCTCACTGGGTCGTCTGCTGTTCGCCGGGCTTGATAAGCACCTTCACGCGCCCCGAGCCGCTGGAGGAGCCGCCGCAGCCTTCGAGCTTGGCGGTGCCGGCGCCCATATTGGCGACGAGCTTGCAGCCGACGAGCACGTTTTCGCCCTGCGTGAGCACCACTTCCTTGCCGGTCATGGTGAAGACCTCGGTCTTCATGTCGAAGGTGCCGCGGTCGCCGGTGACCACCTGATCGTTGGACTTCAGGTAGACGGTGTCGCTCACCTCGAGATGATCGATGGCGCCCGCGCCGGCGGTGGACGTCTGCCCGGCAACGTAGAAGACGACCATGCGACCGGCCTTGATCAGGCTGGTGCCCTGCACCACCATCACATTGCCCGAGAAGATCGCCTTGCTCTCCTTGTCGAGCACTTCGAGGCGGTCGCTTTCGATCTGGATGGGCTGGTCGCCGGACAGCTTCATGCCCGTGACGTCGTTGGTGCCCTGCGCGGCGGCGCCTGCAATGCCAGCCGCCATCACCAGCAGGGCGCCGATAGAAGCCGATGTCTGCCTAGCCGCCATTCTCGCCTCCGCTTGCGTTCGAAGATTTGAGCCCTTCCGGCGGGTTCATCGCCAGCCGGACGCGGTTCTGGAATATCAGAATCTTGCCGTTTTCAAGGACCTGCATCGAATCGGCGGCGACACGCATGCCGGAGGCGAGCTCGATCTCCACCGGTTCGCTCGTCGTCAGGCCGCCATTGCCGACATCGATGATGGCGGACTTGAACTGCGCCGCCAGACCGTCCGTGGTCGTGAGCTTCAGCCCGGTCTTGAACTCGATCGTGTTGTTGTCGCGGTCGAACACCGCGCCGGTCGCATCGACGGTCGCCCACACGCCACCGCCGACCGGCAGCTTGGCGTCGATGTCCTCCAGCTGGTAGAGCCCGCTGGCGAGCGAATCCTGCACGGCGCGGCCCGCGGTCATCGTGTAGGGCAGGTTCTGGGCGGTCAGCCCTTCCAGCTTGGGGTTGGCCATCACCAGCTTGCCTTCCGAGAAGGCGGCACTGGTGGCCTCGACGGGCGCTTCCGCGGCCTTGTCCAGCCATGAGGCGGAGACAAAGGCGCCAATGACGACCACCGCCGAGAGCGGAAGCAGGATCTTCATCAGGCGAACCCGTCGCGAGTGCCGCTGCGCACGCCGGAACGCGTCCACGCGCGAGGCGGGAAGCGCGATCGCGCGGTTGCGCGCATCGGCACGGTCGGGTGCGTGGCTGACCAGTCCAGTCAATGTCGCTTCGTCGATCCCTGAGCTTGCGGCCGCGCCGGGCCGCGGCGCCGGCAATCCAAATCGTCCCTGCTGCTATGCCATGCTTCGCAACGGCTGCGAACCCAGGCCCGCCGCCGCAGTCGCCTGCAATATGGGGTTTTTTCGGGCAAATGCGAAGTGCGGCCGGAAAACCGGCGGGCAAGGACGTACAGTCTGTCGCTTCAATCGCACGCCGGTCTGGTCTAGAAGGGCCGCACGAGGACACGTGAAAAAGGGCCCACGATGGCTACCAGAGCCGACGATCTGATCGACCGCCGCCGGCTGCGCCGCAAGCTCACATTCTGGCGTCTGGGCGCCATCGTGCTGGCGCTTGTCGCCTTCGCGGTGGGGGCCATGATCGGCTTCGGCCCCGGCCTGGGCCCGATGAGCGATCATATCGCGCGGCTGAAGATCGAGGGCACGATCACCGAGGACGAGGATCTGCTCGAGCGCATCGAGGACATCCGCACCTCGGCGGCCGTCAAGGGCGTCATCCTTTCGATCGATTCGCCCGGCGGCACCACTGCCGGCGGCGAGGCGATCTTCGACGCCGTGCGCAAGCTGGCTGCGGACAAGCCCGTCGTCGCGCAGGTCGGCACGCTTGCCGCATCGGCAGGGTACATGATCGCCAGCGCCACCGACCACATCGTCGCGCGCAAATCGTCGATCGTCGGCTCCATCGGCGTGCTGGTGCAGTATCCCGACGTGACCGGACTGATGGACAAGATCGGCGTCAAGCTTGAGGAGGTGAAGTCGTCGCCGCTGAAGGCCGAGCCTTCGCCGTTCAACACGACGACGGAAGAGGAGCGCGCCATGGTCCGGCGCATGATCATGGACTCCTACGACTGGTTCGTCGGGCTCGTGGAGGATCGCCGCAAGCTGAGCCGCGCCGATGTGCTGCGGCTCGCCGACGGTTCCGTTTTCACCGGCCGGCAGGCGCTCGACAACAAGCTGATCGACGAACTCGGCGGCGAGGCCGAAGCCATCGCCTGGCTCGGCAGCAAGGGCGTCGATGCCAAGCTGGAGGTGATCGACTGGAAGCCGCGCGATTCCGCCAGCGGCTTTCCGCTGCTCGGCAAGGCCTTGTTCCGCTCGGTCGCGCGCCTGCTCGGCTATCCCGACGAGAGCGGGGATCTCCTGCGTCAACTCGGCGCCGAGCGCTTGTTCCTTGACGGTCTCCTGTCGGTCTGGCAACCTGAAAAATCCAGACTGGCAGACTGAAATGTGAATAAAATCATTTCTCTAAAGCCATAGCTAAAGCGGTCCGAGCGGCGGAGACCCAGCTTATGATAAAGTCTGAACTCGTGCAGATCATTGCCAATCGCAACCCGCATCTGTTCCTGCGCGATGTCGAGAACATCGTGAATGCCATTTTCGACGAGATTGCCGAGGCGCTGGCCGAGGGCAACCGTGTCGAGCTGCGCGGTTTCGGCGCCTTCTCGGTGAAGAACCGGCCGGCGCGCACCGGCCGCAATCCGCGCACCGGCGAAGCCGTCGAGGTCGAGGAGAAGTGGGTTCCCTTCTTCAAGACCGGCAAGGAGCTGCGCGAACGGCTGAACGACGTGGACTGATCCACGTCCGCGATATCCGACAGGCGCTTTCCGATGCTCAACCGATTCGTGCTCATCGTCATCGTCGTGCCGCTGGCGATCATCCTGATCACGCTGGCCGTCGCCAACCGCGAGAGCGTCGGCATCACCATCGATCCGTTCAATCGCGACAATGCCGCGCTGACCTGGCACATGCCGCTGTTCGTCTGGCTGCTGCTGACGCTCGCCATCGGCGTGGTCATCGGCGGCCTGGTGAGCTGGTGGCGGCAGGGCACGTACCGCAGGCTGGCGCGCGAACGGCAGCACGAGATCGAGCGGTTGCGCGACGCGGCACGGCAGCAGGTCGCGACGGCCGGGCCGGCGCTGCCCAAGCCGGGCCACTGATCCATCTCGAAGATTGCATGGGAGACGGCGATGCAGATGATATCGGCCGACGCGGTTGACCGTGCGCTGAGCTTCCCCGGACTGGTCGAGGCGCTGCGTGTCATGTTCCGCGATGGCGCGGTGCAGCCGGTGCGTCACCACCACACGATCGAGCGTCCTGACGGAGCGGCCTCGACGCTGCTGCTGATGCCGGCCTGGACCGATCTCGGCGCCGCCGGCACATCGGCGGGTGGCCATGTCGGTGTCAAGGTCGTGACCGTCTCGCCCGACAACAACGCCATCGGCAAACCGGCCGTGATGGGCCTCTATCTGTTGCTCGACGGCAAGACCGGCGAGCCGCACGCGCTCATCGACGGACAGCGGCTGACGCAGTGGCGCACCGCCTGCGCCTCCGCACTCGCTGCGAGTTTTCTGGCGCGCGAGGATTCCGAGCGGCTGCTCATCATCGGCGCGGGAGCGCTCTGTCCGTTTCTTGCGCGCGCACACGCGGCGGTGCGGCCGATCCGTCAAATCCGCATCTGGAACCGCACGGCGGAGAATGGCGAAAAGGCGGCCGCCGCGCTGCGCGCCGAAGGACTGCCGGCCCAGTTCAGGCCCGATCTGGAAGCGGCGCTCGGATGGGCCGACATCGTCTCTTCGGCCACCATCTCGTCGGACCCGCTGGTCAAGGGCGCGCTGCTCAAGCCGGGCGCGCATGTCGATCTCGTCGGCGGCTTCACGCCGACGATGCGCGAGGCCGACGACGATGCGATCCGCCGCGCCCGTATCTATGTGGACACGCGAGCCGGCGCGACCAAGGAAGCCGGAGACATCGTGCAGCCGCTGCAGTCCGGCGTGCTGACGGCGGAAGGCATCGTTGCCGATCTCTTCGAGCTCTGCCGCGGCGAAAAGCCCGGCCGCGGAACCGATGACGAGGTCACGCTGTTCAAGTCGGTCGGCGCCGCGCTCGAAGACCTCGCGGCTGGCATCGCCGTATGGCGGACACTGCGCGCCTGACGTCTCGCCACATTCTGCGGGTAGGTCGTCGATCAAAGTAACGGGAGAATCTGATGCGTCGTTTCGCGCTCACATTTTTCGCCATGTCGGCCTGCGCCGTGTTTGCCGCGTCGCCCGCTTTCGCCGTCTTCCCCGACGGCGACTATCGCTGCGTGAACACTGATGGCGCGCCGGCCGGCATGCTCACCATCAAGGGCGCGGACTACACCTTCCAGGCGGTGGCCGACGACGAGTGGACGCCGAAGCCGGAAGACCCGGCGAATGGCTCGGGCACGATGATCGAGGCCGGCGTCGACGTGATCATGGTGGAGAGCGGACCGATCAAGGACACGCTGAACGCCAATCTCTCCTACAAGCCGGATGAGGGCGCCATTCTCGTCAACGGCCATGCCGGCCCGATGATGACCTGCAAGCCCAACTGACGTCAGCGCGGCGTGGTGAATTCGGCGATCGCCTCGGCGGCAGCGCCGGCGCCTGCTGCCAGCATGGCTGCGCCGGCCACCAGGCCAAGCGACCGTCTTCCCCGCTGCCGCTGCATCGCGAAGCGTTCCTGCACCGGAATGACGCGAGCTAATCACGCGTCTGCGCATCGCCGCAAGTTGCGTTGCGCGGGCGAAAGGCCTGTGCCACAAGCCTCGCCATGAGTTCCAACCGCTTCCCGAACGCGAAGCAGCGCGGCCGTCCGGAGCGTGGGCGCCCGGAGAGCAGAAAGCCGGGGGGCGAGGGCCAGCAGCGGCTGCGCCCGCCGGCCGAACCCGGCACCAGCCCGTCCTTCGCCGAGCCTGCGCGCGCACCGCGTCCGCTTGTCAGGCGCAGCGGCGCCCTGCCGGCAGAGCGGCTGCCGCTGATCCTCGAAGTGTCTCCGAACGACGACTATGCGCTCATCGATTCCGGTGACGGCGTGAAGCTGGAGCGCTACGGTCCCTACCGGATCGTCCGCCCCGAGGGACAGGCGATCTGGCATCGCGCGCTGCCCGGCCGCGAGTGGGCCGACGTCGACGCCATCTTCACCGGCGACACGGAAGAAGAGGGCGTCGGCCGCTGGCGCTTCCCGAAAGAGCCGCTCGGCGAGACCTGGCCGATGCAGCATGACGGCATCGACTATCTCGGCCGTTTCACCTCGTTCCGGCATGTCGGCGTGTTTCCCGAGCAGGCTTCGCACTGGGAGCACATGGCGCGGCTGATCGAGGGCGCGCGCCGGCCGGTCAAGGTGCTCAATCTGTTCGGCTACACCGGGCTCGCCTCGCTGGTTGCAGCGCGCGCCGGCGCGGAGGTCACGCATGTTGACGCCTCGAAGAAGGCGATCGGCTGGGCCCTCGAGAACCAGGAACTGGCGGGGATGACGGCCAAGCCGATCCGCTGGATTGTCGAGGACGCGCAGCGCTTCGCCGAACGCGAGGAGCGGCGCGGCAACCGCTACGACATCATCCTGCTCGACCCGCCCGCTTTCGGGCGCGGCCCCAAGGGCGAGGTCTGGCAGCTGTTCGAGCATCTGCCGGCGATGGTCGATCTCTGCCGCGAGATCCTGACGCCGAAGCCGCTGGCGGTGGTGCTCACCGCCTATTCGATCCGCGCCTCGTTCTTTGCGATGCACGCGCTGATGCGCGATGCCTTCGCCGGCATGGGCGGCACGGTGGAGTCGGGCGAACTCGTCATCCGCGAGCAGTCGGCGGGCAGGGCGCTTTCGACCTCGCTCTATTCACGTTGGGTGGCATCATGACGGAGCCGCAGCGCCGGGTCGGGCAGGTGAAGGAAGTCACCAGCCTCGCCAACCCGCTGGTCAAGGACATCAAGAACCTCGCGCTGAAGAAATTCCGCGAGGAGCAGCGTGCCTTCATGGCCGAAGGCCTGAAACTCGTCATCGACGCGCTCGACCTCGGCTGGCAGATCAGGACGCTGGTCTTCGCCAAGTCGGGCAAGGGCAATCCGGCGGTCGAGAAGGCCGCGGCGCGCACGGTCGCCGTCGGCGGGCTGGTGCTGGAGGTGACGGAGAAGGTGCTCTCCGCCATCACGCGCCGCGACAATCCGCAGATGGTGGTCGGCGTGTTCGGCCAGCGCCTGCTGACACTCAAGGAAGTGCGCCCGGGTCAGGGCGAAGTCTGGGTCGCGCTCGACCGCGTTCGCGACCCCGGCAATCTCGGCACGGTCATCCGCACCGTCGATGCGGTGGGCGCCAAGGGCGTCATCCTCGTCGGCGACACCACCGACCCCTTCGCAGTGGAGACGGTGCGCGCGACGATGGGGTCGATCTTCGCGGTGCCGGTGGCGCGCGCCTCGGTCGATGCCTTCCTCGACTGGCGCAAGGGCTTTTCCGGCCTGCTCGCCGGCACGCATCTGGCGGGCGCGGTCGACTATCGAACGGTCGATTATGCCGGCAAGCCGGTGGTGCTGCTGATGGGCAACGAGCAGCAGGGACTGCCCGACACGCTGGCCGCCGCCTGCGACAGGCTGGTGCGCATCCCGCAGGCGGGACGCGCCGACTCGCTCAACCTCGCCGTCGCCACGGGCGTCATGCTGTTCGAGGCGCGCCGGCACGCGCTCACTTTGGGAGACAAGGCTTGAAGGCGACGAACTACCGCACGGTGGCGTTCTACCTGATCGCCCTGCTGGTCGCGGTCGGCATCGACCAGTGGATCAAGTTCTGGGTCGAGACCAACCTGCCGCTGCAGGTGCCGGAGCCGTTCCTGCCGTACATCTCGCTCTACCGCACCTACAACACCGGCATCGCCTTCTCGCTGCTGCGCAGCGTCGGCGACACCGGCCTGATCGTCGTCTCGCTGCTGATCATCGGCTTCGTCAGCTATCTCGCGCTGCGCAGCGCGCCCGGTCTCGGGCTGGCGCGCTTCGGTTTCGTGCTGATCATCGGCGGCGCGCTCGGCAATCTGATCGACCGCATCGTCTACGGGCATGTGATCGACTACGTCATGTTCCACACCGACAACTGGTCGTTCGCGATCTTCAACCTCGCCGACGCCTTCATCTCGGTCGGCGCCGCGCTGGTCGTGATCGAGGAACTGATCGTCTGGTGGCGCGGCCCCCGCGCCGGCGAAGCCGGCTAGGCTCAGCTGTGCACGGAAAGCTCGACGCGGTCGGCAGCAAAGCGTGTCTCGGCGAATTGCACCGGGCGTCCCTCTGGATCGACGTTGAGCGCCAGCGTGACCAGCACGATGGCTCCGGGTGACAGATTCAGGTCTGAAAGGTCGCTGGCGTCGGCATGGCGGGCCGAGACCAGCGTCGATTTTCGCAGATAGTCGGCGACACCCGACTGCGCGAGCGCGGCGGTGATCGATCCGCTCAGTTCGAACGCCCTCGGCACGCCGGCGAAGCGTCCGGCCTCGAACCAGCTGGTCGCGCGCGAGATGGCTCGGCCATCCGCTTCCGCCAGGCTTTCCATGCGGACAACCGGCGTGTCCTCGGCCAGTTCCAGGGCGTCAGCCACGCGGGCATCCGCGGGCTCCGTTGCATGATCGAGCAGGCGGGCGCGACGCTCCCGCACCTGCCCCTCGAAGCCGGTGGAGAAACGTGTGCGCGCGGCGATCGGATAGGAGAGCCGCCGGCGTGTCTCGACAAAGGTGCCGCGACCCTGCTCGGCGCGCAGAACGCCTTCCTGCACCAGCGAGGCAATGGCGCCGCGCACCGTATGGCGGTTGACGCCGAAGCGCTCAGCGAGCGCCGTCTCCGGCGGCAGGCGGCCATCGGCGGCGAGCGCGCCGGTGCCGATGTTGCGACGGATCTCGTCGGCGATCTGGCGCCAGAGCGCCACGCCGCTGCGTCTTTCCATCGCCGCTGAAGTGCTGCCTGCCGCCATTGTCACGCGCCGGTCATGGACATTCGGTATTGGTCGGTATAGTTGTACGGTTGTCTATATCACTAGACAAATTGATGCAAGAGGCCGCGATGAAGACCGAACGCCGAAACAGCCGTGAGGCCGAGATCGCCCGCCGCGCCGTCATGGCCACGCTCGCCGCCGCGCCGGGCGAAGAGCTGGCGCGCCTGTGGAGCGCAGCCGGGCTCGCCTTCGAGGCGGATGCGGTGCGCGGACCCGAGACCGGGCTGGTGACGCTGCGCGGCCGCATGGGCGGTGGCGGCGCACCATTCAATGTCGGCGAAGCCACGGTGACTCGCGCCACGGTGCGGCTCTCCACGGGCGAGGTCGGGCATGCCTATGCGCTCGGCCGCGACCGGCAAAAGGCGCGGCTCTCGGCGATTGCCGACGCCGCCTGGCAGAACCCGGCGCATCGCGCCGTGATCGAGGACGCCATCGTGGCGCCGTTGCGCGCCGCGGCGCAGGCCGCAGAGAACCGGCGCGATGCCGAGACGGCCGCGACGCGCGTCGATTTCTTCACCATGGTGCGGGGAGAAGACTGATGGAAGCGATCCCGGCGGTCAGCGGCGGCTTCGCCGATCCCGTCTTCGACAGCCAGACGG
>JBFXFO010000076.1:13899-17415 GCA_050178915.1 Rhizobiaceae bacterium
CCGGCGCGATGCCGAGACGGCCGCGACGCGCGTCGATTTCTTCACCATGGTGCGGGGAGAAGACTGATGGAAGCGATCCCGGCGGTCAGCGGCGGCTTCGCCGATCCCGTCTTCGACAGCCAGACGGTGTTCCGCGCCGTGATGGATGCGATGGCGCGGCCCGGCCGCGTGATGCCGCTGCCGCTGCTTGCCGGCGCACCGGCACCGCTGTCGCCAAGGCTCGCTGCCGTGGCGCTCACGCTGTGCGACCACGACACGCCGCTGTGGCTCGACCCGGCGCTCGCCGCCTCGCAGGCCGTGCGCGACTGGCTCGGCTTTCATGCCGGGGCGCCCTTCGCACAGGTGCCGGCCGAGGCGCATTTCGCGTTTGTCTCGAATGCCGCCGAGCTGATGGCGATCGACAATTTCGCGCAAGGCTCGCAGGAATATCCGGACCGCTCGACCACGCTGGTGCTCGATGCCGGCGCGCTGTCCGCCGGCCGCACCCTGACGCTGCAGGGCCCCGGCATCGACGGCTTCGCCACGCTGTCCCCGGCGGTCTTGCCGCGCCACTTCGTCGAGCAGTGGAAGGGCAACAACCAGCGCTTCCCGCGCGGCGTCGACGTGGTGCTCGCAGGTGTCGAGGGCATCGCCTGCCTGCCGCGCACCACCCGCCTTTCCCTGCTGGAGGGCTGAGCCATGTACGTTGCCGTCAAGGGTGGCGAGGCTGCCATCGCCAACGCGCACCGGCTGCTCGCCGACCGCCGCCGCGGCGACCGCTCCGTTCCGGCGCTGAAGCTCGACCAGATCGTCGAGCAGCTGGCGCTCGGCGTCGACCGCGTCATGGCGGAAGGCTCGCTCTATGATCGCGAACTGGCGGCGCTGGCGCTGGTGCAGGCGCGCGGCGACATGATCGAGGCGATCTTCCTGGTGCGCGCCTATCGCACGACGCTGCCGCGCTTCGGTTACACCCGTGCCATCGACACCGCCGCGATGAGGGTCGAGCGCCGCATCTCGGCTACCTACAAGGATCTGCCGGGCGGCCAGCTGCTCGGCCCCACCTTCGACTACACGCACCGGCTGCTCGATCCGACGCTGGTCGGCGACGACGCGGTGCCGGAGCCGGAGCAGCGTGCGGTGGAGCGCGAGCCGATGCCGCGCGTCTCCGACATCCTCGCCCATTCCGGCCTGATCGAGCCGGATGGCATGCTGCCCGACAACCACCCGACCGGCGACATCACGCGCGAGCCGCTGGAGTTCCCGATGCAGCGCGACATCCGCCTGCAGTCGCTGGCGCGGGGCGACGAAGGTTTTCTGCTGGCGCTCGCCTACTCGACCCAGCGCGGCTATGCGCGCAGCCATCCCTTCGTCGGCGAGGTTCGCATCGGCGAGGTCGAGCTCGAGCTGGACGTGCCGGAGCTGCCCTTTCCGGTGCCGCTTGGCCGCGTCCGCGTCACCGAGTGCCAGATGGTCAACCAGTTCAAGGGTTCGTCCAAGGCGCCGCCGCAGTTCACGCGCGGCTACGGCCTCGTCTTCGGCCAGTCGGAACGCAAGGCGATGGCGATGGCGCTGTGCGACCGGGCGCTGCGCGCGCGCGAATTCGGCGAGGACATCGTCGCCGCCGCGCAGGACGAGGAGTTCATGATCTCGCACTGCGACAACGTGCAGGCGACCGGCTTCGTCGAGCATCTGAAGCTGCCGCACTATGTCGACTTCCAGGCCGAGCTGGAACTGGTGCGCAGGATGCGCGCCGAGCAGGCGACGGGCGCGAGCGAGGAACCGCAGCGCGAGGCCGCGCAATGATCGCGCCCCGGCTCCTAGCCTCCGTCGTTGGGCGGACCGGACATCGTATAGGGGTTCTCCGGCGCGTCGCCGCGCTGCGTGTGGCGAGCCTTTTTCTTCGGCCGCAGCAGGAATGCCAGCACGACCAGCGCCACCAGCAGCACCGCCCCCAGCCTGAACCAGCCTGCCATTTCCATCGCAAACTCCTGCTGCCGACGGCCGCAAGGTTAGCACCATGACCGACATCGCGTCCTACAACTTCGCTTACCTCGACGAGCAGACGAAGCGGATGATCCGCCGCGCCATCCTGAAGGCGATCGCCATTCCCGGCTACCAGGTGCCCTTCGCCAGCCGCGAACTGCCGATGCCCTATGGCTGGGGCACCGGCGGCGTGCAGGTGACGGCCTCGATCATCGGGCCCGACGACGTGCTCAAGGTCATCGACCAGGGCGCCGACGACACCACCAACGCCGTCTCCATCCGCGTCTTCTTCAGGAAGGTCGCCGACGTCGAGGTCACCACCGAGACGGAGAAGGCGACGATAATCCAGACGCGTCACCGCATCCCCGAGCATCCGCTGACCGACGGACAGGTGCTGGTCTACCAGGTGCCGATCCCCGAGCCGCTGCGCTTCCTCGAGCCGCGCGAGACCGAGACGCGCAAGATGCACGCGCTGGAGGAATACGGCCTCATGCACGTCAAGCTTTACGAGGACATCGCCCGCCATGGCCGCATCGCGACCTCCTATGCCTACCCGGTGAAGGTCGAGGGGCGCTACGTGATGGATCCCTCGCCGACGCCGAAATTCGACAATCCGAAGATGCACCGCAGCAAGGCACTGCAGCTGTTCGGCGCCGGCCGCGAGAAGCGCATCTACGCCATCCCGCCTTTCTCGGAGGTGGTCAGCCTCGACTTCGAGGACCATCCCTTCGAGGTCAACAGATTCGCCGAGCCCTGCGCGCTCTGCGCGGCGCGTGGTGTCTATCTCGACGAGGTCATCCTCGACGACCGCGGCGGCTCGATGTTCGTCTGCTCCGACACCGACTTCTGCGAGAAGCGGCGCGCGGACGGACATCGCGGAACGATGGCCGCCGAAGAGATCGCCGCCGAGTCCACCTCCCCCTTGAGGGGAGGTCGGACCGACGGTCCGGGTGGGGGCAGGATCATCGATGAACCCCCATCCCTCACCCCTCCCTCAAGGGGGAGGGGGTGGATCAGCGTGGGAGCCAGAGATGAACACCGATGAACCGCTGCTGAAGGTCACCGCGCTTTCGAAGTTCTACGGCTCGCGCGTCGGCTGCGAGGATGTCTCGTTCGAGCTGTGGCCGGGCGAGGTGCTGGCCATCGTAGGCGAATCCGGCTCGGGCAAGACGACGCTGCTCAATGCACTCTCGACGCGGCTGCTGCCGACGTCGGGCAGCGTCTCCTACCGTATGCGCGACGGGCATTTTCGCGATCTCTACCGCCTGTCGGAGGCGGAGCGCCGCTTCCTGATGCGCACCGACTGGGGCTTCGTCCACCAGAACCCGGCCGATGGCCTGCGCATGACCGTTTCGGCCGGCGCCAATGTCGGCGAGCGGCTGATGGCGGTCGGCGACCGCCACTACGGCAACATCCGCGCCACCGCGCTCGACTGGCTGGGCCGTGTCGAGATCGGCACCGACCGCATCGACGACGAGCCGCGCGCCTTCTCGGGCGGCATGCGCCAGCGCCTGCAGATCGCGCGCAATCTCGTCACCGGCCCGCGTCTCGTCT
>JBFXFO010000077.1:0-17378 GCA_050178915.1 Rhizobiaceae bacterium
ATCCGGCCTACCGCCTGTCGGAACTCGAATATGCGCTGAACAAGGACGGCTGCAAGGCGCTGGTGACGGCCGCCTCGTTCAAGTCTACCGACTACATCGGGATGATCCGCCAGCAGGCCCCCGAGATCGACACGTCAGAGCCCGGCCGGCTCGACGCTGCCAGGCTTCCGTCGCTCAAGATCGTGGTTCGGATGGGCGAGGAGCAATCGTCCGGCATGTTCAGTTTCGATGCCGTCTCCGAGATGGGCGGGCCGGCTCAGATCATGCGCCTCGACGCGATCAGCCGTGAACTCGATCCGGACGATGCGATCAACATCCAGTTCACTTCCGGCACCACCGGTTCGCCCAAGGGTGCGACGCTGACCCACTACAACATTGCCAACAACGCCGCGTTCACGGCGCGCGCTATGAATCTGACGGAGACTGACCGCCTCTGCATTCCGGTGCCGCTCTACCACTGTTTCGGCATGGTGCTCGGCACCCTGGCCTGCGCGGCGACGGGTGCGGCGATGATATTCCCCAGCGAGTCGTTCGACGCCGGCGCCACCCTGAAGACGGTCGCCGAGGAGCGCTGTACGGCGCTCTACGGCGTGCCAACCATGTTCGTCTCGATGCTCGACCACCCCGACTTCAAGAAGCACAGCTATGCGACGCTGCGCACCGGCGTCATGGCCGGAGCGCCCTGTCCCATCGAGATCATGCGCCGCGTGATCAAGGACATGAACATGGCGCAGGTCACCATCGGCTACGGCATGACCGAGACCAGTCCGCTCTCGTTCCAGAGCGGGACCGACGACGCGCTCGAGGATCGCGTCTCGACCGTCGGTCGCATCCACCCGCATGTCGAGGTCAAGATCGTCGACGAAGAGGGACGGACGACCGATATCGGCAAGCAGGGGGAGCTCTGCACGCGCGGCTATTCCGTCATGCGCGGTTACTGGAACGACGAGGCGCGCACCAAGGAATCCATTCAGGACGGATGGATGAAGACCGGCGACCTCGCGACCATCGACGAACGCGGCTATTGCCGCATCACCGGGCGCGTCAAGGACATGGTGATCCGCGGCGGCGAGAACATCTTCCCCGCCGAAGTCGAGGAGTATCTGTACCGGCACCCCTCCGTCTCCGAGGTGCAGGTGTTCGGCGTGCCGGATCCGACCTATGGTGAGGAGGTGTGCGCCTGGATCGTGCTGCAGCCGGGACGCAAGGCGACCGAAGAGGAGATCAAGGCCTTCTGCAAGGGCCAGATCGCCCACTACAAGATCCCGCGCTACGTGCGCTTCAAGGATGCGCTGCCGATGACCGTGACCGGCAAGGCGCAGAAATTCCTCATGCGGGATATGATGGTGAAGGAACTGAATCTGGCCGGCACGTAGTTATTGTGCAGCGCAGGCTGCTGCCAGTTGCGGGCTGGCTTGGCTGGGCGCTTGAGTGCCAGTCGGCCCGCCTCTTCGCCATCTACGGCCAGGCAGCGAAGGATTGCGGCCGTGCCTCTTCAGCCCTGAGCGTCTGGCGCCGGAATCTCCCGGGCGTGGTGCCGGCGTTGCGCACGAAGAACCGGTTGAAATAGGCAGGGTCGCGGAAGCCGAGAGCATAACCGATCTGCTCGATCGACATGCTGCTCTGTTCCAGCCGCCGCTTCGCCTCCTCCAGGACGCGTTCGTGAACCATTGCGAGCGGCGAGGTACCGGCAACGCGCGCGCAGACATCGTTCAGGCGACTGCGTGTGATGCCCAGCTGCGTGGCGTATTCGCCCACGCCGAGGCCCTCGCGGAAATGCAGCTCGATCAGCTGGCGGAAGCGCTGCACGATGCCGTCGCTGCCGCTCGGTGTCTGGCCCTCGCGGCGCTGAGCGCCCGTCGCGCGCCACAGATGCAGCAGCGCAATGCCCAGCGCGAAGCTGACGAGCGACAGGCCGCCGGGTTCGGCGCGCCGCATCTCGCGCTCGATGGCCTCGAAGCAGGTGCGCACCTCGGCTTCGGGAAACGAGCCGGCCGGCGCGATGGCGACAGCCTCGACCAGCGGCCGCAGGTCGATGGGCATCGACGCATCGCCGATGGTCCGCAGCACGACTGGCTCCGAGGCGGAAACCTCGATGCCGGCGCTGCCCGGATCGAGACGGAGCCGCCGGGCGTGGCCGGGCGGAATCCAGGCGACTGCCGGCGCGACGATCTCGATCTCGCGATCGTCGGCGAAGCCGAGCGTGGCGCGTCCCTCGGCGATCAGGAAACCGCGGAAGAACAAGCGGCCGGCAGTCGGCAGCAGCGACCATGTCTGCGCCGAAATCGTCGTGCTCATGCGGCTGGCGACAACCGTCGGGCCGACGTCCGGGATGAATTGTTGCGCCGTCAAATGCACGACCTCGCAAAAGTACAACTCAATCCGTCAATAGTACATTGTATGAGCGGCGTCACTGCCGTCTAGCTGTTGGTGCGACCCGCCCTTGGGGAGTAACGGCTGCAAGCCGGCGCTCGGGTGGTGTGACTTGGGGAGGAGACCCGTGTCAGCAGGCTTGAAGCGCGTCGCTCTTCGCGACGCCGAGCAGGATCGGTCGGGCGCGTTCGTCGTGGAGGCATCCTCCGGCGACGATCTCGCTCAGGCGGCACGCGAGGCGATGCATGTCGCCAATGCCGCCGCCGCCGCCTTTCCGATCTGGTCGGCATTGCCGCCGGGCGAGCGCCGCGCTCGCCTGTTCCGCGCCGCCGACATGCTTGAGGCGCGCTCCGCCGAACTCGTGCAGCTGATGCGGGACGAGGTCGGCGCATCGCAGGCATGGGCCGATTTCAACATCTCCACCGGCGCCGGTATGTTGCGCGAAGCCGGCTCGCTCACCACGCAGATCAACGGCACCGTGCTGCCGTCGAACCGTCCGGGCGTGACGGCGTTCGGCCTGCGCCAGCCCGCTGGAGTGGTGCTCGGCATCGCGCCGTGGAACGCTCCCGTCGTGCTGGCGGTACGCGCGGTGGCGATGCCGCTCGCCTGCGGCAACACCGTCATCCTGAAAGCATCGGAAATCTGCCCCGGGACGCATTCGCTGGTCGCCGAGATCCTGATCGACGCCGGTATCGATCGCGATGCGCTCGGCGTCGTCGTCAACGAACCGCATCTGGCCGCCGACATGGTCGAGGCGCTGATCGCGCATCCGGCGGTGCGGCGCGTCAATTTCACCGGCTCGACTCGTATCGGGCGGCTGGTGGCGGTGACCGCGGCCAGGCATCTCAAGCCGGCCCTGCTCGAACTTGGCGGCAAGGCGCCGCTGCTGGTGCTCGATGATGCGGACCTCGATCAGGCGGTCGAGGCTGCCGCCTTCGGCTCCTTCATGAACCAGGGTCAGATCTGCATGTCGACGGAGAAGATCGTCGTCGACGAAAAGCTCGCCGACGCGTTTGGCGAGCAGCTGGCAAGGCGCGCCCGGCAACTCGCCGCATCGCCCGGCCACAGCGCGACTGGTCCGGTCGTCGGGTTCGAGGCGGTGGAGCGGATCGGCGGACTGATCACCGACGCGGTGCAGAAGGGTGCCCGTGTGCTGGCGGGTGGCCGCGTCTCCGGCACCTGCATCGACGCCACCGTGCTCGATCTGGTGACGCCCAACATGCGTATCTACGGCGAGGAATGTTTCGGCCCGGTCGTCTCGCTGATCCGCGTCCATGGTGACGACGAGGCGGTACGGGTCGCCAACGACACGGAATACGGTCTCGCCTCGGCGGTGTTCAGCCGCGACGTGCAGCGCGCGTTGAACGTGGCGCGGCGGCTGGAGACCGGCATCTGCCACGTGAACGGCGCAACGGTGGACGACGAGCCGCACATGCCGTTCGGCGGCATGAAGTCGTCCGGCTACGGGCGTTTCGGCGGCATGTTTGCCATCGACGAGTTCACCGAAATGCGCTGGGTCACCGTCGCGTCCCAGCCGCGCACCTATCCGGGGTGAGTTCCATGCGCCGGACGAACCGAGCTTCAGACTGCAAAATGACCAAGGGAGGAAATCGATGACCGCACAGCAGAATTCAGTGACGCGCCGCAAGTTCATGGCCGGGACGGCAGCCGCCGGACTGGCGCTCACCACCACCAGCCGCTTCGCCTTCGCGCAGGATGCGCCGCTGAAAGTTGGCTTCATCAGCCCGCGCACCGGTCCGCTCGGCGGCTTCGGCCAGACCGACGGCTATGTGCTCGATCTCGCTCGCAAGGCGCTCGAAGGTGGCATCGACATCGGCGGCAAGAAGGTCGCGGTCGAGATCCTTGACCGCGACACCCAGTCCGACCCGTCGCGGGCCGGGCAGCTGGCGAAGGACCTCATCAACAATGACGGCATCGATCTGATGCTGGCAGTCTCGACGCCAGAAACCATCAATCCTGTGGCCGACGCCTGCGAGGCGGCCGGCGTGCCGTGCCTGTCGACGGTCATGCCTTGGGAGGCCTGGTACTTCGGCCGTGGCGCCAAGCCTGGCGAGCCGTCGCCCTTCAAGTGGACGTACCATTTCGGCTTCGGCGTGGATGAGTTCTTCCGCGCCTACATCTCGCAGTGGGGCCTGATCGAGACCAACAAGAAGGTCGGCGTCATGTACCCAAACGACGCCGATGGCAACGCCATCCGCGCCATCCTCGCGCCGAAGCTGGCCGAGCAGGGCTACACGATCGTCGATCCGGGCGCATACGAGACCGGCACGACCGACTATTCGAGCCAGATCGCGCTGTTCAAGTCGGAGGGCGTCGAGATCTTCAACACCTTCCCGATCCCGCCGGACTTCGCTGCCTTCTGGCGTCAGGCCGCGCAGCAGGGTCTGACGCGTCAGATCAAGATCTGCCAGGCCGCCAAGACCGGTCTGTTCCCGTCCGATATCGAGGCGCTCGGCGACCTCGGCAAGGGCATCTCCAGCGCCTGCTATTGGCACAAGACCTTCCCGTACAAGTCGAGCCTGACCGGCGTCTCCGGCGTCGAATTGGCCGACGGGTACGAGGCGGCCGAAGGCAAGCAGTGGACGCAGCAGCTCGGTGCTTCGCTGGCGCTGATCGATGCCGGCGTCGAGGCCCTGAAGGCTGCGAAGGACGCCAAGGACAAGGCGGCTGTCGCTGCCGCGATCGCGGCGCTCAATGTCACCACCATCGCCGGCAAGGTCGACTTCACCTCCGGCCCGGTGCCGAACGTCGCGCACGGTCCGATCATCGGCACGCAGTGGGTGCCGAGCAAGGATGGCAAGTTCAAGTTCGACTACGTCGTCACCGAGAACGCCACCGACACGAACGTGCCGGTCGAGGCCAAGCTCGTTCCGTACAACAGCTGACCTGAACCGTGAGCACCGCAGTCCCGATTGTCGACGCGGCGGGCATCCACAAGCGCTTCAACGCGCTTGTGGTCCTCGACGACGTGAATTTCAGAATGAATGCCGACGAGGCGATCGGGATCGTCGGGCCGAACGGCGCCGGCAAGACCACCTTGTTGAGCGTGCTCGCGGGGGCGCTGGCGCCGTCCGCGGGCACCATCCAGTTCCAGGGGCAGAACGTCACCGGCCTGTCGTCGGCGCGGCGCTGCCGGCTCGGACTGGTGCGGACGCACCAGATCCCCAAACCCTTCCACGGCATGACCGTGTTCGAGAACGTGCATGTCGCGGCGGCGCACGGGGCAGGGCTGCCGCGCGATGCCGCCTACGCCGAGACGCTGGCCTCGCTTGATCTCTGCGGCATGAACCACATCGCCAACCGCGCCGCCGACACGCTCGGCCTGCTCGACCGCAAGCGGCTCGAACTGGCGCGCGCGCTGGCCGCGCGGCCGAAGGTGCTGCTGCTCGACGAGATCGGCGGTGGCCTGACCGACGCCGAGGCCGGCGAACTGGTCGAAACCATCCGTGAGTTGCACCGTCGCGGCATCGCCATCGTCTGGATCGAGCATATCGTGCACGTGCTTCTGCAGGTGGCGAAGCGCCTTGTCTGCATGGACGCCGGCAAGATCATCGCCGATGGCGATCCGGCTGTGGTGATGAAAGACCCGGTGGTGGTCGAGGCCTACCTCGGGCGTGGTGCGAAATGACGCTCGTGGTGGAGAACCTTACTGTCCGCCACGGCCAGCTCTCGGCCGTGCGTGGCGTGTCCTTTTCTGTCGAGAAGGGCGAGACGCTGGCGCTGGTCGGAGCCAATGGTGCCGGCAAGACCACGCTGCTGCGCTCGCTCGCCGGTGCTCATCTGCCCGGCGACGGGCGCATCTCGCTGAACGGAACCGACGTCACCGCCGTGCCGTCGCACCGGCGCGTTGGCCTGGGTATCGCGCTGGTGCCGGAAGGCCGCCGCCTGTTTGCGCAGATGACGGTCGAGGAGAATTTGCGGCTCGGCAGCATGGCCGGGCGGCCGGGCGACTGGACCGTCGAGCGTGTGCTGGAAGCCTTCCCCAACCTGCAGAAGCGCAGGCATGCCAGGGCCGGTACGCTCTCCGGCGGCGAGCAGCAGGCCACCGCGATCGGCCGCGCGCTGATGAGCAACCCCGACATCCTGCTGCTGGACGAAGTGTCGCTCGGCCTGTCGCCGCTGGTCGTCGACCGCGTCTACGAGTCGCTCGGTGGCCTGATCAGAAGCGGCACCACCGTGGTTCTGGTCGAGCAGGATCTGTCGCGCGTGCTCGAAGTCGCCGACCGCATCATCTGCATGCTGGAAGGACGCATTGTCCTTTCCGGCAAGGCAAAAGAACTCACGCGTGACCAGATCACGGAAGCCTATTTCGGCCTCGGCCGCGCGGCGGGAGCCAACTGATGCTGAACTCCATCGTCCAGGGCATCCTGCTCGGCGGCTACTATGCCCTCATCGCCTGCGGCCTGAGCTTCATGTTCTCCGTCATGCGCATCATCAACCTTGCGCATGGCAGCCTCGCCATCGTCGCAGCCTATGCGCTGTTCGTGCTTGCCGACACCTATGCCGTCGATCCCTTCCTCGGGCTCGTGCTCGTGCTGCCGGCAATGGCGGCGCTCGGCTGGCTGCTGCAGCGCTACGTGCTGGATCGCAGCCTGCGCGGTGGTGCGCTCCTGCCCATCCTGACGACATTCGGTCTCGCCATCGTTATCGACAATCTGCTGTTCGAGCAGTTTGGCGCGAACACCCGCTCGCTGGCGCCGTACATAGGCTCGCTGTCCTACGACGCCTACGAACTGCCGGGCGGGCTTTACGTCGGCAAGCTGGCAGTGCTCACCGCCGTGGTCGCGGTGGTCGTTCTTGGCGCGCTGCAGATCATTCTGAGCTTTACCGGGCTTGGCCGCGCCATCCGGGCGGTGGCGGAAGACCCCGACACGTCCGGCCTTGTCGGCATCAACGCGCGCAGCGTCAACGCCGCCGCCGCCGCGATCTCCATGGTCACCGTCGGGCTGGCCGGCGCATTCCTTGCGATGCGGGCGACGTTCGACGCCTATGCCGGCGCACCGCAACTGCTCTTCGCCTTCGAGGCTGCCGTTATCGGCGGCGCCGGCTCGGTGTGGGGTACGCTTGCGGGCGGCATCATCCTCGGGCTGGCGCAATCGCTCGGGGCGCAGATCGCGCCGCAAGGCTTTCTGATCGGCGGCCACGTTGTCTTCCTGATCGCTCTGTTCCTGCGGCTGATGCTGAAGGATGGGGGGATGCGAACGCTGCTGCGCTCGCTGTCGCGGAGGTCGGCATGAGCAGCCGCATCCAGCGCTGGACGCCGGCGGCGCGTATCGCCGCGGTCGGCGCGCTCATCCTCGCAGTGGCGCTCGCCGTCGTGCCGTATCTGTTCGGCGCTGGCAGCATTGACCGGCTGACCGTCCTGTTCATCTACGTCATCCTCGCCGCCATGTGGAATGCGCTGGCGGGCTTCGGCGGCCTCGTTTCGGTCGGCCAGCAGGTGTTCTTCGGCCTCGGTGCCTACTTCACCATCCGCATCGCCGACGCAGGCGTCGATCCATTCCTGTCGCTGCCCATATCGGCTATCGCGGTGGCGCTCGTCGCCATCCCGCTGTCCATGGTGATGCTGCGGCTGAAGGGCGGCGAATTCGCCATCGGCATGTGGGTCGTCTCGGCGCTGACCCACCTGATCGTCAATCTCGACACGCTGATCCAGGGCGAGACCGGGACGTCGCTGATCTCGCTCAACGCCTACGACATCACGGCGCGGCGCGCCTACATCTACTGGGCCGCGCTCGCCGCCATGGTGATCCTGCTGGCCGCGCTCTACGCATTGCTGCGTGGCCGCGTGGGTGCCGCGATCCAGGCGATCCGCGACGATGAGGACGCCGCCGCGTCGCTCGGTGTCCGCGTGGTGGCCACCAAGCGCATGCTGTTCGTGCTGGCGGCGCTGGGCGCGGGCATGGCTGGCGCGCTCTGGCTTGCCACTGCCGTGACCTTCCAGCCGAAGACGTACTTCTCCGTCCAGTGGACGGCGTACATGATCTTCATGGTGCTCGTCGGCGGCATCGGCACCTTCGAGGGCGCCATCCTCGGTGCCGTCATCTTCTTCCTGCTGGAGACGTGGTTCGCGGCGAGCGGGGTCTGGTACCTTGTCGGCCTCGGGCTCGTCGCCGTGCTGTTCTCGCTGCTCGCGCCGCGCGGCATCTGGGGCGGGGTTCAGCGGCGCTGGAACATCCAGCTTCTGCCCGTCGGCTATCGCGTCGTCGGCAACTCGGAAAAGTCGAAACAAGAAGCTTCGAAGGAGAGCTGATCAATGCTGTTCGGCAAGACGATCGTTGTCACCGGCGTGGCGTCTGGCATCGGCGCGCGCACCGCGCAACTGGCGATGGCGCAGGGCGCCGACGTCATCGGCGTGGACATCAACGCTTCGAACAATCCTGGTTTCGAGTTCGTGCAGGCCGACATTTCCACGCAGGCCGGCGTGGACGAACTGGCCGCCAGCCTGCCGCAGCGCTTCGATGCGCTCTGCAACGTCGCCGGGCTGTCGGGAAGCACCGGCCTCGCTCCGGTGCTCAACGTCAACTTCTTCGGCCTGCGTGCGCTGAGCTACGCCTGCGCGCCAAAACTGCGCGTCGGCGGTGCCGTCATCAACGTGGCGTCGATCGCCGGCTATGGCTGGCGGGCCAATCTGGAGCGCACCAGGGCGATCGTCTCACAGGAGGGTTTCCCCGACATCGCCAGGATCGCATCGGAACATTCGATTGATCCCGGCTACGGCTACCCGCTTTCGAAGGAGCTGCTGTTGCTGTGGACCCAGAAGGCGGCGCATATGCCGCTCTTCAAGGAGCATGGAATCCGCGTCATCGCTGTCAGCCCCGGACCGGTGGAGACGCCGATCCTCAAGCAGTTCCGCGCCGTGCTCGGCGATGCGCGCGTCGACAGCGACATCGACCGGGTCGGGCGGGCCGGCGCGGCTTCCGACATCGCGCCGGTCATCGCGTTTCTCGCGTCCGACGGCGCGCGCTGGATCAATGGGGCAAACATCGCCGCCGATGGCGGGCTGGAGGCGTCAATCAACGCCGAAGTGCATCAGTTTTGAACGAGTGAGCCAGGAGACAGGCCATGGACATCGGATTCCTGATTGACGGCACCGAGCAGCGCGCCGGCAGCGGCGCGACCTACGAGCGCCACGACCCCTTCACCGGCAAGCTCGCGACGCGTGCGGCAGCGGCTTCCGTCGCCGACGCCGACGCAGCCGTTGCCGCCGCGAAGGCGGCGTTCAAGGCATGGTCGACAACCGGTCCCGGCCAGCGGCGCGCGCTGCTGCTCAAGGCTGCCGACGTGATGGCCTCGAAGGTCGGCGAGTTCACGCAGCTGATGATCGAGGAGACGGGTTCGACCGCGCCGTGGGCAGGGTTCAACGTGATGCTTGCATCGAACATGCTGCGCGAGGCCGCCGCGATGACGACGCAGATCACCGGCGAAGTCATTCCCGCCGACAAGCCGAACACGATGGCGATGGCGATCCGCCAGCCGGCCGGCGTCTGCCTCGGCATTGCGCCATGGAACGCGCCGGTCATTCTCGGCACGCGCGCCATCGCCATGCCGATCGCCTGCGGCAACACGGTGGTGCTGAAGGCGTCGGAGAACTGCCCCGGCGTGCATCGCCTGATCGGCCAGTGCCTGCACGAGGCCGGCATCCCGGCCGGCGTGGTCAACGTCATCACCAACGACCCGAAGGACGCCGCCGAGATTGTTGAGGCGCTGATCGCCAATCCGGCAGTGCGGCGCGTCAACTTCACCGGCTCGACCGGTGTCGGCCGCCGCATCGGCGAGCTTTGCGGCAGGCATCTGAAGCCGGCGCTGCTGGAGCTTGGCGGCAAGGCGCCGTTCATCGTGCTCGACGATGCCGACATCGACGGCGCCGTGAACGCAGCTGTGTTCGGCGCCTTCATGCATCAGGGCCAGATCTGCATGTCGACGGAGCGCATCATCGTCGATGAGAAGGTGGCCGACGAGTTTGTCGCCAAGCTGGCGGACCGCGCGTCGAAGCTGCCGGCCGGCGATCCGCGCGGGCATGTCGTGCTCGGCTCGCTGATCAGCGCCGAAGCCGCCGAGCGCAACGAGGCTCTCGTCAAGGATGCCGTGGCCAAGGGCGCGGTGCTGAAAGCCGGCGGCAAGCGGACCGGCACCGTGGTCGAGGCGACCGTGCTCGACAACGTCAAGCCGGGCATGCGCGTCTATGGCGAGGAATCGTTCGGGCCGGTAAAGCCGATCATCCGTGTCACCGACGAGGACGAGGCCGTGCGTGTCGCCAACGACACGGAATACGGTCTGTCGAGCGCCATCTTCAGCCGCGATGTGCAGCGCGCGCTTGCGGTCGCTGCGCGGCTGGAGACCGGCATCTGCCACATCAACGGCCCGACCGTTGCCGACGAGGCGCAGATGCCGTTCGGCGGCGTGAAGTCCTCCGGCTATGGCCGCTTCGGCGGCAAGGCCGCGATCGCCGAGTTCACCGACCTGCGCTGGGTGACGATCGAGGATTCGCAGCAGCACTATCCGTTCTGATCCGGACGGAGGCCGCCGCTGGCCGGCGGCCTCCACCGGTTTTCGCGATCGCTGCAATTTTGCGTATTCGCGGCAGCTTTGAACGCTTGCCGGTGGAACCGGCGCAGCCTTCGTTTATGGTGCGCCGCACTTTCCAGCTGATCGATTTTCCGTGACACCTGCCATCCGCCTGCAAGCCACTCTCGAACTGATGCACGAAGTCGATAGCGTCGCGCGCCCCGCCGACGCGGTCGTCTCGGACTGGTTTCGCGCACGTCGTTTCATCGGGGATGCCGATCGCGGCCAGATCATCGAACAGCTCTATGTGCTGCTGCGCCATCACGCCCGTCTGGGTTGGTGGCTCAGCGGCCAGGGGCGCGAAGACATCCCGCGCAACCGCATGCTGGCCTGGCTGGCGCTTGGCGAAGGCCGCACACCGGAAGAGGTCGGGCGTTTGTTCAGCGGCGGCAGGTTCGCGCCGTCGCGCCTGACTGCGCAGGAGCGGGCGCTGGTCGAGAAACTTGCGGGCCGTACGATCGATCATCCCGCCATGCCTGACGAGGTCCGCTTCGAATGTCCTGACTGGGCGCTCGATGGCTTGCGCCGCCGCTTTCCCGATACGTTCGGGGAGGAGATGGCGGCGATGCTGACACCGGCGCCGCTCGACCTGCGCGTCAATCCGGTCAAGTCGACGCGCGAGGCAATGCTTGCCGCGCTGCGCGAGCTCGGCCTGCGGCCGCAGCCGGCGCGCATGGCGCCGCATGGCATCCGCCTCGACCGCCGCCTGTCGTTCGCCGGCTTGCCGATGCTGAAGAAGGGCGAGGTCGAGATCCAGGACGAAGGTTCGCAGCTCGTTGCCATGCTGGTCGATGCCGGGCCGGGCGAGCGCGTCGTCGATTTCTGCGCCGGCGCCGGCGGCAAGACGCTGGCAATCGCCGCGCAGATGGGCAACCGCGGCCACGTCATAGCCTGCGACGTCAACGAGGTTCGCCTGAAGCGCGCCGCCGAGCGGTTCCGCCGCGCCGGTCTGCACAACATCGAAACCAGGGTCCTGGTGAGCGAGACCGACAAGTGGGTCAAGCGTCACAAGCTCTCCTACGACCGCGTGCTGGTCGATGCGCCATGCAGCGGCACCGGCACATGGCGGCGCAACCCCGACGCGCGCTGGCGGCCGGAAGACGAGCAGGGTGTCGGCCATCTGGTCGCCCTGCAGTCGCGAATTCTCGCCAGCGCCGCGCGCCTGGTGAAGCCCGGCGGACGCCTGGTCTACGCCACCTGTTCGCTGCTGACGGAAGAGAACGAGGAGCAGGTCGCCGGCTTCCTCGCCGCGCACCCGGCCTTCCATGTGATTCCGCTGAGCGAAGCCGCACCGCAGCTGACAGATTCAGGGCTGATAGGGCAGGGGCACCCCGACTATCTGTCGCTCACGCCCGCCCGCCACGACACCGACGGCTTCTTCGCCGCCGTGCTCCAGCGGGAGCCGGCGCCGCAGCCGGCACCGGCAGGCTAGGAACCAGCGGTCCTCATCTCTTCGGGAACGGCACGCCCTTCGTCGTGAAGCGCTGGCCGCCACGGCTGTTGGGTCGCGCCGGCCGCTTGGTGGTCGCAGCCTTGCCGGTGCCGGGAGGCTGGAACGAAGGCACCAGCTGGTCCGGACGCTGCCCGATCAGGTCGGTGCGTCCCATCTCCTTCAGCGCCTCGCGCAGCAGCGGCCAGTTGTCCGGGTCGTGATAGCGCAGGAACGCCTTGTGCAGGCGGCGCTGCCGCAGCCCCTTCACCGCCTCGACCTTCTCGCTGGCTCCGCGCCGCACGCCGCGCAGCGGATTGACGCCGGTGTGGTACATGGCGGTGGCTGTCGCCATTGGGGAGGGCAGGAAGGTCTGCACCTGGTCGGCGCGGTACTTGTTCTTCTTCAGCCAGAGCGCCAGGTTGAGCATGTCCTCGTCGGACGTGCCGGGATGCGCCGCGATGAAATAGGGGATCAGATAGTAGTTCTTGCCTGCTTCCTTGGCGGCGGCGTCGAACATCTCCTTGAAGCGGTCATAGGTGCCGATGCCCGGCTTCATCATCTTGTCAAGCGGACCACGCTCGGTGTGTTCGGGCGCGATCTTGAGATAGCCGCCGACGTGATGCGTCACGAGTTCCTTGACGTATTCCGGGCTCTTCACCGCAAGGTCGTAGCGCACGCCGGACGCGACCATCACCTTCTTGATGCCCTTCGTCTCGCGCACCTTGCGGTAGAGGCTGATCAGTTCGTCATGCGAGGTGTCGAGGTTCGGGCAGATGTCCGGAAACACGCAGGACGGCAGGCGGCACGCCTTCTCGATGTTCGGGTCCTTGCACGCCATACGGTACATGTTGGCCGTCGGCCCGCCGATGTCGGAGATGACCCCGGTGAAGCCCGGCGTCTTGTCGCGGATCTTCTCGATCTCCTGCAGGATCGACTTCTCCGACCGGTTCTGGATGATGCGGCCTTCATGCTCGGTGATCGAGCAGAAGGTGCAGCCGCCGAAACAGCCGCGCATGATCGTCACGGAGAACTTGATCATGTCCCACGCCGGGATCTTCGCATCGCCGTAGGAGGGGTGCGGGGCGCGCGCATAGGGCAGGTCGTAGACCGCATCCATCTCGTCGGAGCTCAGCGGGATCGGCGGCGGGTTCAGCCACAGATCGCGGTCGCCGTGGCGTTGCACCAGCGCGCGGGCGTTGCCCGGATTGGCTTCGCGATGCAGCACGCGCGAGGCGCGCGCATAGGCTTCCTTGTCCTGCTCGACCTGCTCGTAGGACGGCAGCCGGATCACCGTATCGCCGGATTTGCGGGTCGCGCCCTCGTCGGCGGAGTCGAGATCGTCGGCGGGCAGCTCGGTGTAGCCTTCCGGCACCTTGCGAAACAGCGCGACCCCGCGCACGTCATCGAGATCGCGTGGCGCGTCGCCCGCCGCCAGCCGCTGCGCCACCTCCACCACAGCCCGTTCGGCATTGCCGTAGAGCAGCAGGTCGGCCTTGGCGTCGGCGAGGATCGAGCGGCGCACCGTCTCGGACCAGTAGTCGTAGTGGGCGATGCGGCGCAGCGAGGCCTCGATACCGCCAAGCACGATCGGCACGTCCTTGTAGGCCTCGCGGCAGCGCTGGGCGTAGACGATGGTGCTGCGGTCGGGGCGTCTGCCGCCCTCGCCGCCCGGCGTATAGGCGTCGTCGCTGCGGATCTTGCGGTCGGCCGTGTAGCGGTTGACCATCGAATCCATGTTGCCGCCGGTGACGCCGAAGAACACCTTCGGCTTGCCCAGCGCCTTGAACGGCTCGGCCGATTGCCAGTCCGGCTGCGCAATGATGCCGACGCGGAAACCCTGCGCCTCGAGCAGTCGCCCGATGATCGCCATGCCGAAGCTCGGGTGATCGACATAGGCGTCGCCGGTCACCAGCACGACGTCGCAGGCGTCCCAGCCGAGCGCCGTCATCTCGGCGCGGCTCATCGGCAGGAAAGGGGCGGCCGTCCGGGGTTTGCCCGGGTGCGGCGGCCGCGACATCAGCGGCCGTTCGGCAATGGCGATGGTGTTCATCGCCGACGCAATAAGGCTTCACGGCCCTGAATTCAACAAATCACCCGATGCGAATGCCTGCGGGTCAGGCTTGCCGAACGGCGCATTTTGCGGCAGGAATGGGCAATAGCCGTTGCGCGGACGACTGGATGGTCAGGGCGGATGGCGTTCGGGAAGAAGCCGGGACATCGCCCTTGCGTGGCGCGGGATTCGGCTTTATGTAACAGGACGGACACGCGGCGCGTGGAGCTGGGAGATCAGCTTTACGCGTCCGAAATGCATGCCCGAACAAAGACATGGCGGAGATTCGCGGTTCCCGCGAGATTCGCTGACGGCGGGCGCGGCGCCCGTGCGAACATCCAGGAAAGCCCGCGAAGCACGGGTCTTCCACAGACAGAGCGGCTCGATGGCATCGAAAATCACGAATCCCTTCACCTTCCTGCAGCAGGTCAGGTCGGAGACGGCGAAGGTCACGTGGCCCTCGCGGCGGGAGACGATGATCTCCACCCTGATGGTGGTGATCTTTGCGATCATCGCATCGGTTTTCTTCTTCGCCGCCGACCAACTGATGGCTTTTGGCGTCGGGTTCATCCTCGACATCGGCCGCTGATCACCCGACGGAGCGCCTTTAGATGACCGCCAGGTGGTACATCGTCCACGCCTATTCGAACTTCGAGAAGAAGGTCGCCGAGGACATCGAGAAGAAGGCCGATCAGAAAGGCCTGAAGGGACGCATCGAGCAGGTTGTCGTTCCGACCGAGAAGCGCCTTGAGGTGCGCCGCGGCCAGAAGCGCGAGATCGAGCACAAGTTCTTCCCCGGCTACGTGCTGATGAAGGCCGATCTGAACGATGCCGTGATCAGCCTGGTGAAGAACACGCCGCGTGTTACCGGCTTCCTCGGCGAGGACAAGCACACCGCGAAGCCGCTGCCGATCACCGAGGCCGAGGCGCAGCGCATCCTGAATCAGGTTCAGGAAGGTGTGGAGCGTCCGAAGCCGTCGATCACCTTCGAGATCGGCGAGCAGGTGCGTGTGTCCGACGGCCCGTTCGCGTCGTTCAACGGCTTCGTCCAGGAAGTCGACGAAGAGCGTTCGCGCCTCAAGGTCGAGGTGTCGATCTTCGGCCGCGCCGTGCCGGTGGATCTGGAATTCGGTCAGGTCGAAAAGGGCTGACCGGAGCGCCGTTTCCGGCTTGGCCGGATCTGGCGCGGGCGGCCCGAGGTCGCCCGAAACTGGTGGAAGGCGAGGCGGCTCCCAAGCCTGGGTCGCACGGACCGCACCACCGAACTCTAACCGCTGCCCGTGAGCGGGTGGCATGAGACAGAGGCAGGAAGAGTATGGCTAAGAAAGTTGCAGGCCAGCTCAAGCTCCAGGTGCCCGCGGGCTCGGCGACGCCGTCGCCCCCGATTGGCCCTGCGCTTGGTCAGCGCGGCATCAACATCATGGAATTCTGCAAGGCGTTCAACGCGCAGTCGCAGGAGATGGAGAAGGGATCGCCGATTCCGGTCGTGATCACCTACTACCAGGACAAGTCGTTCACCTTCGCGATGAAGACCCCGCCGGTGAGCTACTTCCTGAAGAAGGCCGCCAACCTGAAGTCGGGCTCGAAGGAGCCGGGCAAGGTGAAGGCCGGCACCATCGAGCGCGCCAAGGTTCGCGAGATCGCCGAGAAGAAGATGAAGGACCTGAACGCCAACGACGTCGAGGCGGCCATGCGCATGGTCGAGGGTTCCGCCCGCTCGATGGGCCTGGAAGTGGTGGGCTGATCAGATGGCAAAGATCGCAAAGCGTGTCGCCAAGAGCCGTGAAGGGATTGATCCCAACAAGGCCTATGACCTGACCGAAGCCGTGAAGCTGCTCAAGGAGCGTGCAACGGCCAAGTTCGATGAAACCATCGAGATCGCCATGAACCTCGGCGTCGACCCCCGTCACGCGGACCAGATGGTCCGTGGCGTGGTCAATCTGCCGAACGGTACCGGCCGCACTGTGCGCGTCGCCGTCTTCGCCAAGGGCGCCAAGGCTGATGAAGCCAAGGCCGCCGGTGCGGATATCGTCGGCGCGGAAGACCTGGTCACCATCGTCCAGGGCGGCACGATCGACTTCGATCGCTGCATCGCCACGCCGGACATGATGGGCCTGGTTGGTCGCCTCGGTAAGGTGCTCGGCCCGCGCGGCATGATGCCAAACCCGAAGGTCGGCACCGTAACCATGGACGTCGCTGCCGCGGTCAAGGCCTCCAAGGGCGGCGCTGTCGAGTTCCGCGTCGAGAAGGCCGGCATCGTTCATGCCGGCGTCGGCAAGGCGTCGTTCGATGCCAAGGCGCTTGAGGAGAACGTGCGGGCTTTCGCCGATGCGGTCACCAAGTCCAAGCCGACGGGCGCCAAGGGCAATTTCGTCAAGAAGGTGTCGCTCACCTCGACGATGGGCCCGGGCCTGAGGCTCGACATCGCGAGCCTCAACCAGGCTTGATTCGAAATATCAGGGCCAGCCGCTAAGACGCTGGTTCTCAATAGGAATTCCGGGCTCACGGGCCCGGATGCCGGAGGGAAACCTCCGGATATCCTGTCCGAGATTGCAGGCGGCTCAGCCTTAATTCGCATGGGCCTGCATGAGACGGGTGAAGACCGGATTTCGGGAGCATTGGCTCCCGCGTGAAGGTTCGAACCGTGTTGGCCTTTTGCGTGCGGTGCTCTTTGGGGTGCCAGACGAGAAGGGGGCAGGATCCTCGAGCGTCGTTCGGGTGATCCACGAGTGGAGCGCCCGGCGGCAAAAGGCAACCGGCCGAAATCCCGCGAATGGGATGGAGGCCAACTGGAGATAGGCAGTGGACAGAGCGGAAAAACGCGAACTCGTCACGGGCCTGAACGACGCCTTCAAGGGCGCCGGTTCAGTGGTCGTGGCCCACTATGCCGGTATCACCGTCGCGCAGATGAACGATCTTCGTGGGAAGATGCGT
>JBFXFO010000078.1:0-17331 GCA_050178915.1 Rhizobiaceae bacterium
CCGCCTGCAGCCAGCGCGAGATCGCCAGCGCCGCGAAGACAAAGAAGAATGCGGCGAGCGAGAAGCCGAACCAGGCGAAGACGAGGCTGGTGCCGCCGGCGTGGAAGGCGGCGAGGATGGTCGCCACCGGCTCGCGCAGGATGTCGTCGTAGCCGAAACTGCTGACCAGGTACATATAGGGAACAGTGGCCAGGACGAGGAACGCAACAAGGGTGGCGCCCGCAAGGGCGCGGAATTTGGTCTCGGTCATTTTGGGTCTCTCCTGCCGCTCTTTCACGGCTATACCGCCCTCAGGGCGGCGTCACAGTTTCTGTCGGGGAATGCACTGCTTTCAGTATGGTGCCGAGTGTGGCCTCGATGCGGGACCACGCATCGTCGTCGGCGAGACTGATGCCGGCGAAGACGCCGATGCTGACGGCACTCAGCACCAGATGGTGGACGCCGGCGATCAGCACGGCGTTGATGGCGGGGGCGTCGACGTCCGGGCGTGAAGGTCCAGCCTTCTGCCGCGCGTCGATGAACCACTGGCGGATGGCCTTGGCACGGGCGTCGGCCATCAGGCGCGAATGCGCGGAGTTCTCCGCCAGCTCCCAGGCGAGCACCTTGAGGACCAGCGGACTGGAGCGCAGCGCCTTCATGTAGCGGGCTAGGAAGGCGGTCATGACGGTCGGATAATCACCGGCCGGCACGGCTTCCATGTCCGTGCCCAGCCACAGTTCCGGCCGTTCGGCCAGCGCGGCGATGACGCCGTCGAGCCCGCCGAAATAGCGGTAGATGAGCACCTTGTCGGCGCCGGCACGGTTGGCGAGGGCGTTCACGCCGAAGGCCGAAAAGCCGGCTTCGGCGATCAGCTCCAGCGCCGCATCGAGGATGCGCTTCCGGGTCGCTTCGGGGTCGCGTTTCTGAGGTTTTGTCACCATGCGGTGACGTATATGTCACCAAGTGGTGACTTGTCAATCGGTGCAGGCGATTTTTCTCACGCAGGCTCGTTGGGCGCGTTGCCGTAGCGGTTTGGTCCCGGGTCGGAGCGGAACAGCGCGAGGATGATGACGAGGACGTAGCCGCCGACGAGAAAGGCCACGGACACGGTGCCCGGCCTGCCGAAATCATGCAGGCGTTTGACAGCCAGCGCGATGTTGGCCCAGGTGCCGATGAGCACCCCTGCGACGAAGGCCAGAGCGAGCATCTCGCTCGCCGCACTGCCTTCGGGCTGCAAGGTGAAGAGGTAGAGCAGCAGCGCCTGAATGACGAGGATGAGCAGGCTGGCCAATACATAGGCAGCCTGGCCGACCCGGCCGGACAGCTTCAGGAACAGCCAGACGAAATCCGGCGCGCTAGACAAAAGCAAACGACCGGCAGCGGGTGCTGCCGGTCTCTGCGGGCGACCGCCGCCCGTGCGCTGTGAGATCAGTAAGGATTTCCACTCCTCGGAGCCTGTGTCGGCGTGACGCGTCCGGTGAGCGCATCACGAATGTGGCCAAGGCGTTCGAACATGCCGAACACGACGATGTAGAGTTCGCACATCACGCGCCAGATCAGAAGCGTGATCAGCGTGCCGACCAGGATCAGCAGCGCATAGAGGCCATCGACGGAGATGGCGGTGAAGAAGCTGTAGAGGCCTCCGATGACAATCACGAGCAGGCCGAGCCAGTAGACGATCTTGATGACCGTCGGCGTAACGAGCTTTTCAAACGTGAACAGGTCAGTGAACTTCATGGTTGATATCCCCCTCTCAAGGCTTGCCCCGATGCGCGGCACCTTGGCTTACCCCTACGGGAGGGTCAATCTCTCAGCAGTTCGTTGATGGAGGTTTTCGACCGGGTTTTCGCGTCCACGCGCTTGACGATGACGGCGCAGTAGAGGCCCGGTCCCGGATCGCCGTTCGGCATCGGCTTGCCCGGCAGCGTGCCGGCGACGACGACCGAGCCGGCAGGCACTTCGCCATAGCTGATCTTGCCGGTCTCGCGGTCGACGATCTTGGTCGACTGGCCGATGAAGACGCCCATGCCGAGCACCGACCCTTCACGCACGATGCAGCCCTCGACCACCTCCGAGCGCGCGCCGATGAAGCAGTCGTCCTCGATGATCGTCGGTCCGGCCTGCAGCGGCTCAAGGACGCCCCCGATGCCGACGCCGCCAGACAGATGCACGTTCTTGCCGATCTGCGCGCAGGACCCGACCGTCGCCCAGGTGTCGACCATGGTGCCGGCGCCGACATGCGCGCCGAGATTGACGAAGGAGGGCATCAGGATCGCGCCGGGCGCGATGTAGGCGGAACGGCGCACGATGCAGTTGGGCACGGCGCGGAAGCCGGCCTTCTCGAAATCGACCCCACCCCAGCCCTCGAACTTCGAGGGCACCTTGTCCCACCATGACGAATCGCCCGGGCCGCCCTTGATGGCGCTCATCGGGTTGAGACGGAAGGAGAGCAGCACGGCCTTCTTCAGCCACTGGTTGACCTTCCAGACGCCATCGTCCTGCCGCTCGGCCACGCGTACCGTGCCGCGATCGAGAAGGCTGAGCGCTGCGTCGACCGCCTCACGCACCGGCCCGCGCGTCGCGGTGGAAACCTCGTCGCGCTTGTCGAAAGCGCGCTCGATTGTGGTTTCCAGGGCGGCGAGGTCGTGATGTGGCATGAAAACTCCGTTACACGCCCTGTTAAGGCCGCGGAAGCTAGGCTGGTTGGCAAGTGCGCGCGACCCTATTTCAGGCCTTGGAGGGGGTCAATCGCGCAAGCGTCACGGGACGGCGCTGCTGGAGAACCGGGGACGATGAATCCGATGGAAAAGGCGAGCTGGACGCCGCTGCCGCATTCCGACGAGGATCTGGAGCGGGCGAAAAACCAGCCGGACACGCCGCAGACGCGCGCGCCGACCTACCGGCTGGCGTGGAGCGACGACGACTTTATGACGCGGCGCGAATTGCGCCCCGTGCGGCTGCAGCTCGAGCTGATGAAGCCGGAACTGATTCTGGCCGAGCGCGGCATCCGCTCGACGGTCGTCCTGTTCGGCGGCGCGCGCCTGCCGGAGCCGGGTGGCGACGCGTGGGCTGCCAAGGACGAGACGCAGAAGAAGAACCTGCTGGCGAACGCGAAGTACTATGACGAAGCGCGCAGCTTCGCGCGGCTGTGCTCGCTGCACTCGGCGCAGTCCTACTACCGCGAATATGTGGTGGTGACCGGCGGCGGTCCCGGCGTGATGGAGGCCGGCAACCGCGGCGCCGCCGATGTCGGAGCGCCGTCGATCGGCTTGAACATCGTGCTGCCGCACGAGCAGGCGCCGAATCTCTACGTCACGCCGGACCTCTGCTTCAACTTCCACTATTTCGCGATCCGCAAGATGCACTTCGTCATGCGGGCAAAGGCGCTCGCCGTCTTCCCCGGCGGGTTCGGCACGCTCGACGAGCTGTTCGAGACGCTGACTTTGATCCAGACCGGCAGGATGGAGCGCGTGCCGGTGATCCTGTTCGGGCGCGAGTTCTGGGAACGCGCCTTCGACCTCGACTATCTCGCGGAGCAGGGGACCATTTCGCCCGGCGACCAGGACATCATCGACTACGTCGAGACAGCGCAGGAAGCCTGGGACGTCATAGCCAGATTCTACCGCATGTGAGCCGTCGCGCGGACGATTTGCCGCGCCGCGACGTCTGGCAATCGCCCCGCCATCGCCCAGATTGACTGACATCAGCGGCGCGAAGCGTGAGCGGGGTGTCTTCTCTCAATGCGAGCCATCACAGTGCAGATCATCGCGGCGGTCCTCCTGACCGCGGCGACATTGGTTACCGGCAATGCCGAGGCGACCTATCCGTCGCCACATTCCGCGCGCCTGTCGCAGGATACGCTGACGCGCTAGCCGGCTTCAGTCCTTGGTTTGCTTGTCCACAGGCTGCGGCCGGTGGACGATTGTCACCAGCACGAACGATATGATCATCAGCAGGTACCATGAGCCGAGCTTGGCGATGGACACCGGCGTCCAGCCGCCGGCCTGGTCGGGATAGAGCCAGGCCCGCGACCATGTGCCGATGTTCTCGGCCAGCCAGATGAACAGCGCGACGAGCAGGAAGCCCACCAGCAGCGGCATGCGGTGCGTGAACCGGAACACGCGGAAGTGCACCCAGGTGCGCAGATAGAGCGCCGCCGTGGCCGCGAAGAGCAGCCAGCGCAGGTCGATGATGAAATGGTGGCTGAAGAAGTTCACGTAGATCGCCGCCGCCAGCACGCCGGTCGCGGCGAGCGGCGGATAGCGCGTGAAGCGGATGTCGAAGATCCGGCTGATGCGCGCGATGTAGGAGCCGACCGCCGCATACATGAAGCCCGAGAACAGCGGCACGCCGCCGATGCGGAAGAAACTGTGCTCGGGATAGATCCACGATCCTGCATCGGTCTTGAAGATCTCCATCGCCGTGCCGACGACGTGGAAGATCAGGATCACCAATGCCTCGGATGGCGTTTCGAGCCGTGCGGCCAGCAGCGCCAGCTGCAGCGCAAGCGCCGCTGCGAACAGGAAGTCGTAGCGGGCGATTGCTGCGTTTTCGGGCCACACCCAGTTGGTGAAGACCAGCAGCGCCAGCATGGCGCCGCCGAACAGGCAGGCCCAGCCCTGCTTCAGCCCGAAGACGATGAACTCGATCAGCGCGCCCGACAGGCCGCGCTCCGGCATGCGGTCGAGGACCGCGCGGGCGGCAGCGTCGATGCGCTGCTCGACCGAGGTGAAACGGCTCAAGCGGTGGCGGCCTTGTTGATGGCGCCGAGGAAGCTGGTGAGATCGTCGGTGACGAAATCGACCGCATCGTCGAAGGCGGGGTCGCGCTCCCAGATCTCGGCGAAGGTCGGCTCGAAATTGCGCGGCACGATCAGCACCGTGGTCATGCCCATCGCCTTCGGCACAGTGAGATTGCGCGCCAGATCCTCGAACATCACCGCCTTGTCGCCGACCACCTTGTGCAGTTCGGCGAAGCGGTCATAGGTCGCGCGCTCCGGTTTCGGCCGCAGCCCTGCCGCGACGATGTCGAAGATCTCGTCGAAATCGTCGAGGATGCCGAGCTGCCGCGCCGTGCGCTCGGCATGGCCGCGGTCGCCATTGGTGAAGATGAACTTGCGTCCCGGCAGTGCCCTGATCTCGACGCCGAGCACCGGGTCCGGCAGCAGACGCGAATAGTCGATGTCATGCACCTTCTGCAGGAAGTCGTCCGGATCGATGTGGTGCCTGGCCATCAGCCCGTTCATCGTCGTGCCGTACTCGAGATAGTAGTCCTTCTGCAGCTTGCGCGCTTCCTCGCGCGGCAATTGCAGCAGCTCCTGCACATAGGCGGTGATCCTCACATCCACCTGGGCGAACAGGTTGGAATGGTGCGGATAGAGCGTGTTGTCGAGGTCGAACACCCAGTCGGTGACGTGGGAGAAGCGGGCCGGGTCGGGCAACTGTGTCATGCAAGTCTCTCGCTGATCGTGGCGCGCATCGCGACCCGGATACGCCGAGAAGAGCACCCTGTCATGGCCGAAATGGCGCGGTGCTTCAAATTTTATGCAAGCGGGAAACCACACCTTCAGCGCTTTCGGGCAGTGTCGCGGCAGGGGAGACTCAATGGCCAGCATCATCCGGAAATCGGCGTTGATCGCCCTCTTGTCGGCCGTCGCCTCGGTGGTGATCGCGGCGATCGCGATCCCGGCGCTTGGCGGCGAAGTCGGCGGTACCGCGATCTTCCTCAGCATCTTCTGTCCGATCGTCATCGCCGGCCCCGCCAGCGCCTACGGTGCCTGGCAGAACCTGCGCCTGAGCGAGGCCAATGCCGCATTGTCGCGCGCGCACGCCGAGCTGGCAGTCGCTCATGCAAAACTGTCGGAGAAGGCCAGCCGCGACGACATGACGGGCATGCTCAACCGCGAGAGCTTCTTTGCCGCGCTGGACGACACGCACGGCGATGCGCGCCGCGGCGCACTGCTCATCATCGACGCCGACCACTTCAAGAGGATCAACGACAATTACGGCCATCTTGTCGGCGACGACGCGCTGCTCAAGATCTCCGCCGCCATCGCCCGCGCCGTCCGCAAGAGCGACGTCCTTGGCCGCATCGGCGGCGAGGAGTTCGGCGCTTTTCTCGGGGGCGCGTCGGACATCGAGGCGGCCATCGTCGCGGAACGCATCCGCCGGGAGGTCGAACTGGTGTGCTTCCGTCCGAAGGAAGATCGCATATTGCCGCTCACCGTCTCCATCGGCGGCACCTCCTGTGCGCCGGAGGCGACGGTATCCGACCTGATGCGCGCCGCCGACAAGCGCCTCTACGAGGCCAAGCAGAGCGGCCGCAACCTGGCCATCTTCGAGGCCGAGCAGCAGGCCGCCTGACGCAGGCGGCCGCTGGCCCAATTGCCTTCACGCCGCGACATCGCCTAGACCGCGTGCCGGGCGCCGCCTCGCATGCGGCGCGGGGCGCATCATGGAACTCTGGATCCCCATCACCATCGCTGCGGCATTCCTGCAGAACCTGCGCTCGGCCGCGCAGAAGAAGCTGCAGGGTTCGCTCGGCACCACCGGCGCCAGCTTCGTGCGCTTCGGCTTCGGCTTCCCGCTCGCCATTCTTTATGTCGCGGTCCTGCACTACGGCACCGGCCGTGTGCTGCCGCTGCTGTCGCTGGAGTTCGCCGGCTGGTCGGTGCTGGGCGGCGTGGCGCAGATTCTCGCGACCATCCTGCTGGTCCACATGTTCACGCTGCGCAACTTTGCGGTCGGCACGGCCTATTCGAAGACCGAGCCGATGCAGGCGGCGATCTTCGGTCTGATCCTGCTCGGCGAGACCGTGACCATCGGCGCGGTCGGCGCCATCGTGGTCGGTATCGCCGGCGTGATCCTGATCTCGGTGGCGCGCATGCCGCTGTCATGGGCGAACTTCTGGGCGGCGCTGATCGGCCGCACGGCGCAGATCGGCATCCTGTCCGGCGCGCTCTTCGGCATCTCCGCCGTCGCCTACAGATCGGCCTCGCTGTCGCTGGGCGGACCGGACCTGATCATGCAGGCAGCGGTGACGCTGGCCGTGGTCAGCACGTTCCAGACCATCATCATGGTGGTCTGGATGGCGGCGACCGACATGGGCGAGTTCGGCCGCGTCGCACGCGCCTGGCGTTCGTCGACGCTGGTCGGGCTCGCCGGCATTCTCGGTTCGGCCTGCTGGTTCACCGCCATGGCGATGCAGCAGGTGGCCTATGTGCGGGCGCTCGGGCAGATCGAGCTGGTGTTCACCTTCGCTGCGTCGATCTTCATCTTCAAGGAGCGGATCAACCGCCAGGAAGTGATCGGATGCCTGCTTATTGTCGGCGGCATCCTGATCCTTCTGCTCCTGCGCTGAGCGGCTTCAGCTGACGTCGCCGGGATCCAGCGGCTCGGCATCCTTCCAGCGGCCGACGACCGCCGGCAGGTCGAGCGCGGCGAAAGCCTGCTTCAATGCATCGAAGGACGGCAGCACGAAATAGGCGCGCTGGAACTTGTCGATCTCGTAGCCGGTGCGCATCACCGTCTCGATGTCGAACGGCACCTGGTGCGCGTCCTTGTCTTCCACCGCGAACTGCAGTTCGGTGAAGGACGACATCAACCCGGCGCCGAACGCCTTCAGCGGCTGGCCCGGCTCCTGCATCAGCCCGTACTCGGCCGTGTACCAGTAAAGCCGGGTGATCATCCGGTCGCCGCCGAGCGCAATCGCCTCGCCGGCGCGCGCGCCATACATCTGCATGAAATCGGCAAAGACCGGCTGGCTCAGCACCGGCACGTGGCCGAAGAAGTCGTGGAACATGTCGGGCTCGACGATGTAGTCGAGCTCTTCCTTCGTGCGCAGCCAGTTGGTCACCGGGAAGCGCCGGTTGGCGAGATGGTCGAAGAACGGCGCGGCGGGGATGAGGCCGGGCACGGCGACGATCGTCCAGCCGGTCAGCGATTTCAGCTTCGCGCTTACCTCGGTGAAGTCGGGAATGCGCTCCAGCAGGCCGAGCTTGGCGACGCCATCGAGATACGACCGGTGAGCGAGCTTTGCCGTCAGCTTCGTCTGGCGGTCGCACAGCACGCGCCAGACCTCCTGCTCGGCCTCGCTGTAATCGTACGCCTGGTCGACCGTGAAGTCGGAGCGGCAGACCGAATAGTCGCCGCGCAGCCCCTGGTCGGCACATTCGCGCGCGTAGTCCTGAACGCTGATCTCCATGGCGGCTTCCTCCTGTCTGACCGGTGACCGATCTGACCTCACACCACGAGGTTTTTCTCGCCACATTCGGTTGCATTCGCAGCCAGATGAGGCAAAGTCACTCAATCGGGATGAAACGGAGTAACAGATGCCTCACATCGACGGCTACGAGGTTAAGATGCTGGACATTCTGCAGCGCGAAGGACGCAAGCCCGTGTCCGAACTCGCAACGGAGATCGGCCTGTCCAACACCCCCTGCGCACGCCGCTTCGAGTCGCTGCAGGCGGCCGGCATCATTTCCGGCTTCCAGGCGGTGGTGAGCCGCCGCGCCGTCGGTCTGATGGTGGAGGTCTTCGTGCAGGTGAGGCTGGTCAGCCATTCGGACGATTCGCCCGACCGCTTCATCGCCGCCGTGCAGCAGCTCGACGAGGTCTCATCCTGCTGGACGATGACCGGAGACTACGACTTCCTGCTGCATGTGATGGTGCCGACGGTTGACGATCTGAACGAGTTCGTCATGCACCGGCTGATGCGGTTTCCCGGCGTGCGCGACGTGCACACGCAACTCGTCCTGCGCAACATCAAGGGGCCGGGACGCGTCCCACTCGGTCATCTGCGGAGGTAGGCGGGAACTACTCGGCGGCCTGCGCGGGTGGCCTCGTCTGGTCGCCCCTTCCAGCCAGAAGCCCCTCGACTGAAATGTCCTCATCGAGTTCTTCCCAATGCAGTCCGCGCGAGCTGATCTCGACCTTGTCACGCTCGGCCGGCGTGGCATGCCGCAGCCGTGGGAACCATGCGAGCGGGACAGCGAGCCGGCGCCCGTCCGACAGGTCCAGCCACATGCTGTCCTCGTCGAAGCTGACCTTTGTCGCCTTAACCAAAGTGATCGTCCCAGGCTCGCGCGATCTCGTCGCGACGGTGTTCGATGATTTCGGTCAATTCGCGCAGCACGCGCGCGCCGAAACCATCATTGTAGGCTACCACGACATCCGGCCACAGCCAAAACTTGGCGGCGATCCCGTCCCTGGTGACGTGGATATGCTGTGGTTCGCGCGGACTGCCTTCATTCGAAAAGAAGTGAAACCGGTATCCCCTGTCACGAAAGACGACCGGCATAGGAGGCTCCCTACGGCACGATGAGCGTGCCGGCGCCGTGCTGGGTGAAGAGTTCCAGCAGCACCGCATGCGGCGTCTTGCCGTTGAGGATGACGACGCCTTCGACGCCGCGCTCGATCGCCTCGATGCAGGTCTCGACCTTGGGGATCATGCCGCCGGAGATCGTGCCGTCCCTGATGAGCGACTTCGCCTCGCTGACGGTCAGCTCGTCGATCAGCTTCTTGTCCTTGTCGAGCACGCCCGGTACGTCGGTGAGGAAGAGCAGGCGCGAGGCATGCACCGCGCCGGCGATCGCGCCGGCGAAGGTGTCGGCGTTGATGTTGTAGGTGTGGCCGTCGCGGCCCGGCGCCACCGGTGCGATCACCGGGATCATCTCCGACTTGGCGAGCAGGTCGAGCAGCGTCCGGTCGACCTCGACCGGTTCGCCGACGAAGCCGAGATCGAGCACGCGCTCGATGTTGGAGTCGGGGTCGATGAAGGTCTTCTTTGCCTTCTCGGCGAAGACCATGTTGCCGTCCTTGCCGCAAAGCCCGATCGCCCACTCGCCCTCGGCGTTGATCAGCGCCACGATCTCCTTGTTGATCGAGCCGGCCAGAACCATCTCGACGATCTCGACGGTGCGCTGGTCGGTCACCCGCAGGCCGCCTTCGAAGCGGGATTCGATGCCCATCTTGGTCAGCATCGCGCCGATCTGCGGGCCGCCGCCATGCACCACGATCGGGTTGACGCCGGCCTGCTTCAGGAGCGCGATGTCGCGCGCGAAGGCGCGGCCGAGATCGATGTTGCCCATGGCGTGGCCGCCATATTTCACGACGACCGTCTTGTCCTCGTAACGCTGCATGTAGGGCAGGGCGTTGGAGAGCAGCGCAGCCTGCATTTCGGCGGCCTGGGCGGTGTCCGTCGTCATGGCGTTTCCTCGGGTGCTGGATTGGCCGGCGTCTTAGGACATGATCCCCCAAAGGGGAAGCCGGTTTTCCGCGCCGATGACTGTCAGGGCTGCATCAATGGCGCGCGCCGCTGCGTCCAGCCGGAAATCCTCTCGAGCTGCGCCGCCAGTGACAGCAGCGTTTCCTCGTCGCCCGGCCGGCCTGCCGCCTGGATGCCAAGCGGGAGGCCGTCCTTCGTCATGTGAACAGGAAGCGCGATCGACGGCTGGCCGGTGACGTTCTGGATCGCCGGCCAGTGCGTGAACCACAGGCTCTTGTCGAGCAGTTGCCCGAGGAACTGGTCGAAGCGCAGCAGTCGCGTCAGCCGCAGCTTGTCGAGCACGTTTTCGAGGAACTCGTCGGCGCCCCTGGCATCCATCGCCTTGGCCGCGAGCGGCGGGTGCGCGATCAGCGGCATGAGCAACGCATCGAAGCGCGCCGTCGCGGTCAGCAATTCGCGTGAGGCGGCGTGCAGGCGCTCCAGCCCGGCATAGACTTCGCCCGCCGACAGCACATCGCCGAGCCGGGCGATGACGCGCGTCGCGCGCTCCAGCTCGCCCTTGATGTCGTGGCCGAGGCGGGCCGCCTCGACCCGCGTGAGGCCGGCGATCGACGACGCGACCGATTTCGCGAAATCGGCCATGAACTGGCGGTCCACCATCGGCAGGTCGATCTCTTCAACGCTGTGGCCCCCCTCGCGCGCCAGCGCCACGGCCGCATCCAGCGCGGCATGCGTCTCAGCCGATATCTCCAGCGCGAGCGGCGATTTGCGGTAGACGCCGAGCGTCAGCTTGCCCGGATCGCGCGCGGCAGCCTGCGCGAACGTTCCCTTTGGCGGACGCGCGGCATAAGGCGCGAGCGGGTCGGGCCCATGCGTCAGGTCGAGAACGAGGGCGGTGTCGCGCACGCTGCGGCTGACCGCGTGATCGACGACGAAGCCGTACCAGCTCTCAGTCACCATCGGGGAGAGCGGCACGCGCCCGCGCGAGGTCTTGAGGCCGACCAGGCCGGTGCAGGCCGACGGCACCCGGATCGACCCGCCGCCGTCCGAGGCATGCGCCACCGGCACCACGCCTGCCGCCACCAGCGCCGAGGCGCCGCCCGACGAGCCTCCGGTCGTGTAGCCGGTCTTCCACGGGCTGCTGGTGACGCCGAAGGCGGCCGACTCCGTCATCAGCTTCAGTCCGTATTCCGGCGAGGTGCTGGTCACGATCGGAATCAGCCCGGCGGCGACGTATCGCTCGGTCAGCACCGAATCGAAATCCGGCACCAGCGCCTTGACGCGGCTGCCGCCATGCGTCGGGACACCCTTGATGGCGATGCCGAGATCCTTGATCGCGAATGGTACGCCGGCCAGCGGCGCGTTGCGGTCCACGGTTTGCGCCTGCTTTCGCGCGCGCTCATAGAGCCGTTCGGCGATGGCGTTGATTTCGGGATTGACGCGCTCGGCGCGGGCGATTGCGGCCTCGGTCAGTTCCGGCGCGCTCACCTCGCCGCCCTTCACCCGCGCGGCAAGACCGATCGCATCTTCTTCCCAAAGCAGCTTTTCGACCGACATAGTGCCCTCCCGCTGGCAATCGAGGCTAGCCCGCGCTGCGGGGTCTGTGCAATGCTGGCACAACTGTACCGCGCCTTCGCGCAAATCCTTCAACCATGTAACCTGGTCGTATGATTCAGCAGGACGTCACCAAGCTCATCGTCCGGGTCTCGATGAAGGACCGGGCCGCGTTCGACATGCTTTACCGGCAGACGAGCGCGAAACTTTTCGGCGTATGCCTGCGTGTCTTGAATGATCGCGGAGATGCGGAGGAAGCCCTGCAGGAGGTCTTCGTCAAGATATGGACGAAGGCCGATCGCTTCGCTGTCTCCGATTTGTCCCCGATCTCGTGGCTTGTGGCGGTGGCGCGCAATCATGCGATCGATCGTATCCGGGCAAGGCGTCAGGCGGCCGTCGACATCGACGAGGCGCTCGACGTGGCCGATCCCGGACCGACTCCGGAGGCGAGTGCCGTCGCCGGAGGCGAGAACGAGCGCATCCACCACTGCCTCAACGAGCTTGAACAGGATCGCGCGGCCGCCGTGCGTGGTGCATACTTGAAGGGCGAGAGCTACGCGGAACTGGCGGAACGCTACAAGGTTCCGTTGAACACGATGCGAACCTGGCTGCGCCGCAGCCTGATCAAACTGAGGGAATGCCTCGAAAGATGAGTGAGGCCTCGACATACGAGCCGGACGGTGGAGGCGACGAGATTGTCGCCGCCGAATACGTTGTCGGCACGCTTCCCGCAGACGAGCGGCTTGAGGTGTCCGCGCGCATCGATGCCGATCCGCATTTCGCGCGTGTCGTCGATCGCTGGGAAGGCCATTTCGCGCCCATGCAGGCGGTCTATGATCCGGTGGAGCCGCCGGCTTCGGTGAAGCCGAGCATCGACCGGCGGCTGTTCTCCGAACGCGCCGGCGCAGCGGCGGCGCCGGCGGTGGCGCGTCCCGGGATGTGGGCGAGCCTGGCCTTCTGGCGCGGTCTGACCGTTGCCGCACTCGCCGCGCTGGTGCTGTTCGCGGCGCTCCCATTCATCAGCCCGCCCACCGACGTGCCGCAGGTGCGGCTGGTGGCGTCGCTGGCCGCCGAAGGCAGCGATGTGCATTATCTCGCGGTCTACGACGCCGCTACCGGCGAGATGGCGCTGTCGCATGTTTCGGGTGCTCGCGCAGACGGACGCGACTTTGAACTCTGGATGATCGAAGGCAGCAATGCCCCCGTTTCGATGGGTGTCATCCCCGTCGGTGCCACCAACCACATGATCCTGCCGGAGGCGTCACGCGCGAAACTCGGCGCGGGCATCGTGCTCGCCGTTTCGCTCGAACCGGCCGGCGGTTCGGCGACGGGCAAGCCGACCGGACCGGTCGTTGCCGCTGGCGATCTGAAGACCATCTGATTCACAGCCCACGCCCCGTGGCGCTGTGAATCCAGGCAGCTGTTGCAGTTTTGCCATAGCCCCGCGCGATGCGACGACCTAGCGTAAGCTGCATAGGATCTTTGGGGTGATGGCATGCGCATTCGTTCTTTGATTGTTGGCCTCGTAGCCCTTTTCGGGCTCTCGGCTCCTTCCCTTGCCCAGGAACTGGGCGACGACGCTTTCGTGGCCCGCTGGACCGGCGGCTATGTCGGCGTCGTAGCCGGCTACCATGCCGGCGACATCGTCTTCTCGGACTGCACCGGGCTGTGCCCGACCAATCCGAAGATGAACACGGGCGGCATCGGTATCCAGGCCGGTTACGATCACCAGTTCGCCAACAACTTGGTGCTCGGCGGCTACGTCAACATTCCGATCGCGGCGAACAAGGGTTCGTTCAACATCGGCTTCCCCGGTTTCGACTTCACCGTGCGCTCGCGCTTCGCTGCCCACATCGGTGCGCGCCTCGGCTACGACATCAACGGCTTCATGCCGTATGTCGCGGGCGGCTACAGTGTGGCCGACATCGAGGCGAGCGCCTTCTTCGCCGCGCAGCGCACCAACACGCACCACGGCTACCATCTGGCGGTCGGCCTCGAATATCTCTGGAGCGAACACTTCTCGACCGACGTCCGCTATACCTATTCGGAGCTGGGCAAGCGCACCTACGATTTCGGCGGCGGCGCATCGCGCTGGGGTGAGCGCGCCAGCAACATCACTTTCGCGGCAAGCTACCGCTTCTGAGCGGCGGCCCGTTCGCACGACCGAGGCCGGCTTCGCGCCGGCCTTTTTCGTTGGTCAGAGGTCCAGCAGCAGGAAGCTGGCGGTGAAGCCCGGGCCGAACGACAGCAGCAGGTGCCGCCCCTTCGCCCCCGCGGCAAGCGTGCGTTCCAGCACGAACAGCACCGTCGCGGCGGACATGTTGCCGTAGTCGCGCAGCACGCCGGCCGAGTGTCGCAGCGCCTCGGGCGCGAGCGACAGCGCGTCGCGCACCGATTCCATCACCTTCGGGCCGCCGGGATGGACGATGTAGCCGTCGATGTCGTCGAGGCTCAGCCCGTGCCGGGCGAGGAAGGCCTGCGTCGGGGCGAGCAGTTCGTCACGCGTCAGCTTCGGAAGTTTGCCGGAGAGGACGAGGTCGAGCCCGTCATCCATCATCTCCCATCCCATCACATAGCCGGTGTCCGGCCACATGTGCTCGCCGGTCGCACCGACAGCGCACATGCCCGGCGCCGCCGCCGCGAGGCCGGCGTGGGAAGGCGGTCCGGCGCGCAGCAGGAGCGCGGCGGCGCCGTCGCCGAACAGCGCTGTCGAAATGAACAGCGCCGCGCTCTCGCGGTTGACGTGAACGTTGAGGCCGCCGAGTTCCACCACCAGCAGCAGCACGTTGGCTCCCGGCATGGCGCGGGCGATCTGCGACGCGCGCGCCAGGCCGGTGGCGCCACCCGCGCAGCCGAGCCCGAAGATTGGCGTGCGCTGTGCATGCGAGGCGAAGCGCATGCGGTTCGCGAGCCGCGATTCGAGCGACGGCGTCGCGATTCCGCTGCTCGACACCAGCACCAGTGCGTCGACGGCGTCGGGTTTCAGGCCGGCGTCGGCGAGGGCGCGCGTGGCGACCTGCTCGAGCAGGTCGAGTGCATTGTCGATGTATGTGGCGTTGCTCTCGCGCCAGCCCCTGGCAGTCTCGTACCAGGACAGCGGGACACTGGAGTAGCGGCTGACGATGCCGCTGTTGGCGAAGACGCCGGTCATGTGCGCGAAGCCCGGCACCTGCCTGCCGGCCAGCGCTAGCGCCTCGTCCTGCGAGAACCGGTATGGCGGCACCCCGGTCGCCGTCGCCAGCACCTGGACCTGCGCGGCGATCGATACGGCAGCCGGAACGGGCGTCAACTGGTTCATGCGGGAGCCATGTGTCGGAGGGGGCTTCGGCAGGCTTTGCATGAGAGAGCGCGCAGGCAGCGGACCTGTCAAGCAAGCACGCGCGCATACGAATGAATGGCCCTGAAGTTTCGCTGGAATCGCAGAATCTTTTTCGCGAAATCGCCGAAACTGATGCTGAAAACGCCCCGTGTCTCCGCTCGCAACCCCGATCCGGGAAACCAAAACTGGGAGACGCTTCTATGCGCAAGTTCACCCTTTCGATCGCTGCCGCTGCCTTCGCTCTGTCTGCAGCCGCGACCTTTGCCTATGCCGAGAATCCGATGGTTGGCGGCGCTGCCATGTACGCCGACAAGAACATCGTCGAGAACGCTGTCAATTCGAAGGACCACACCACGCTCGTCGCCGCCGTGAAGGCCGCCGGCCTGGTCGAGACGCTGCAGGGCGCCGGTCCGTTCACCGTTCTCGCTCCGGTCAACGCCGCCTTCGACGCGCTGCCGGCCGGCACCGTCGACACGCTGCTGAAGCCTGAGAGCAAGGAGACGCTGACGAAGGTCCTGACCTGTCACGTCATCCCGGCCAAGGCCATGTCGGGCGACATCATGAAGATGGTGAAGGACGACGGCGGCATGCACAAGGTGAAGACTGTCGGCGGCTGCGAGCTGGTCCTCAAGGATGAGGGCGGCAAGGTCACCGTGACCGACGAGAACGGCAACGTCGCCACCGTGACGATCGCCGACGTCGAGCAGTCCAACGGCGTGATCCACGTCATCGACAAGGTTCTCCTGCCGAAGATGTAATCCTCGCCGGGACCGCCAGGGTCTCGCTTTCCAACCCAACGCGGCGGCTTGGGTGTTGCGCGGCGCCATCGCGAGATGGCGCCGCGCAATGTTTATGATGCTACTGCCCGAGCGCGGCCTTCACGATCGCGGCACGAAGCTCCTCGATCCCCTCGCCCTTCTCGGACGAGGTGGCGAGCACTTCGGGAAACGCGGCAGCGCGTTTCCTGATCTTCTCGCCGGTCTCGGCGATCAGGCGCGGAACGCCGGCAGCCTTGATCTTGTCCGTCTTGGTCAGCACGACCTGGTAGGAGACGGCGGCCTTGTCGAGCAGGCCGAGCACCTCCTCGTCGTTCTTCTTGATGCCATGCCGGGCATCGATCAGGACGTAGACGCGCTTGAGGCTGACACGGCCACGCAGATAGTCGAAGACCAGCTTCGTCCACTGGTCGACCTTTTCCTTCGGCGCGCTGGCATAGCCGTATCCCGGCATGTCGACCACGGCCAGCGGCGGCAGGTCGTCCGCGGTCCCCGCGTGGCCGTCGGGCACGAAGAAGTTGAGCTCCTGCGTGCGGCCGGGCGTGTTCGACGTGCGCGCCAGGCCGTTCTGCCCGAGCAGCGCGTTGATCAGCGACGACTTGCCGACGTTGGAGCGGCCGGCAAAAGCAATCTCGGCAGGTCCCTGCGGCGGCAGGTGTTTCATGTCCGGAACGCCGCGGATGAACACCCATGGCTTGACGAAGGTGTCCGGCGACAGTGGCGCAGCAGGGCCGTTCATGCCGCATTCTCCAGCGCTTCGAGGTCGGCGCCGCGAATGGCATTCACATTGCGGCTGATCTTGTCGACCGGCCAGTCCCACCACGCGATGTCGAGCAGCCGCTCGACCGTGCGGTCGTCGAACCGGCGCTTCACCACGCCGGCGCCATTGCCGGCGACGACCGAGAAGGGCGGCACGTCATGCGTGACCACCGAGCGCGCGGCGATGATCGAGCCGCTGGCGACGTGGACGCCGGGCATGATGATGGCTTCCATCCCGATCCAGACGTCATGGTCGATGACGGTGTCGCCACGGTTCTCGGCTTCCCAGGTGGCGACGTCGAAGCCCTCTTCCCAGCCGTGCCCGAAGATGTTGAACGGGTAGGTGGAGAAGCCGGACATCGCGTGGTTGGCGCCGTTCATGATGAAGCGGCAGCCCTCGGCCAGCGCGCAGAATTTTCCGATGATCAGCTTGTCGCCGATGAAGGCGTAGTGATGCAGCACGCAGCGCTCGACGAATTGGTCCGGCCCGAGCGGGTCGTCATAGTAGGTGAAGTCACCGATCTGGATGTTCGGCGCATCGACGAGCGGCTTCAGGAAGCCGACGCGCGGATGCATCGGGAGGGGATGCTTGATGGCTGGGTTCGGGCCGGTCGTCATGCCGGGCTTATAGGGCGAGGCGTGCGCCAGTTCCAGCGAAAGTCCCGGCAGCCTCGGTCTCCGCAAAAGCGAGACGGGCCGGCGATGTGTCCCTCGCCGGCC
>JBFXFO010000079.1:0-17283 GCA_050178915.1 Rhizobiaceae bacterium
CTTGCCCGCCGACACGGCGGCGTCGCCGGTTGTCGCATCCGTGGTGACATCGAGATCGTCGATGCCGATCTTCGAGCGCAGCGTCGTGAGCAGCGAGGTCGGGCCGCCGACGCCTGCGATCTGTGCCGCCGCATCGGCAAGCTGCGCGATCTGCAGCGGCGACAAATTCGACATCGAGCGGCCGAAGACGAGACGCGCCAGGATCTCGTCCTCCGGAAGGCTGGGCGACGACGAGAATGCGAAGCGTGGATCGTCGGCGCTGCCCGTGACGAGGATCGTCACCGTCGCGCCGTCGGCAGCCGAATCGGCTGCGAGGTCGAGCGTCGGCACCAGCGAACCGGAGAAGCCGGCAGTCCCGCGCGTGAAGTCGAGGCGCTTGCCAAGCACCGACAGCCGCCCGCGCCGCAGCGTGAACTGGCCCGTGGCGCTCGGCGCCGACAGCGAGCCGGTGAGCCGCAGCGAACCGCCGAGTTCGGCGTCCACGCCCCTGCCCTGAATGAAGATCTGCTGCGGCGCGTTGAGCTGCAGGTCGAGCGTCAGCCCGGTGCCACCTCCGCCACCAGAGCCTGCCGGCTGCAGCGCTTCCGCCTGGCTGCGCACGGCGGCCGATGCGTTGCGGTGCTCGACGCCGAGCCGCGCCAGCGAGGTGGGCAGGCGCTCCGGCACCGTGATGACCGTCTTGCCGAGATTGATCGTGCCGGCGAGCAGCGGCGCGCCCATCAGGCCGCCAGTCACCTTGAGGTCGCCAGAAAGGCTCGCCGTCACCAGCCGGCCATCGGTGTAGCGCCCGTCCGTCAGCCTGAGCGTGAGGTCGGCGGGGAAACCCTGAGCGACATCGATGCCGATGGTTCCGCCCGCCGACAGATTGCCGCCGGAAGACAGAGTGCCCGTCAGCGAGCGGATCGTCGCCACGCCGGAATTGACCGCGATGTCGGCGGCCAGCGCGTTGATGGCAATGCCGGAGCGCGCATCGACGAAGCGCGCGTCGGATGCGCGGATGCTGCCGTTGACGACCGGCGCCGACGCCGGGCCGCTGAGGTTCAGCGTGACATTGGACGTGCCGGTGAGCGACAGGCCCTGCGCCGCCAGCCGGCGCGTCAGGAAGGAGAACGGCACTTGCCCGCCAAACTCCAGCGCCAGCCGCGGGGCGCCGGCGAGCGAGACGGTGCCGCCACCCTTCAGGCCGAGGCCTGAACCGTCGCCGACATTTGCCTGGAAGCTCAGCACGTTGGCGCGGAAATCGCCGGTGGAGGCAATGCGCATGGCGCCGAACCCTGCCTCGCGCGTCTGCGTCGTCTCGGCGCCAGCCCAGTCGACCGTGAAGCCGACGGTAGGATCGGCGGGCGCGCCGGTGATGCGCGCCGTGCCCGATATCGTGCCGGCAGCGCCGAGGCCGGGCACGATCTGGTTGGCGATGCCGGCCGGCATCTTGCCCACCTGCACGTTGAGCGCCAGCGTCTCGGCGATCGTTCCCTCGGCGGTGACGGTGCCACCGCCCAGCGCCAGCACGATCGTCTCCAGCGTGGTGATGCCGCCGGCGAGGCTGCCGGCCGTCGGCCGCGCCAGCTTCACCTCGATGCCGAGCGGTTTTGCATCGGCGGCGCTGATCTCGATGCGGGTCGTCTCCCCCTCGAAGCCGACGCGGCCGCTCGCCTTGGCAGCGATGCCGTTGACCGTGGCGCCGCCGGAGAATGCCGTCCACCTGCCGTCGCGGGAGAGCGCGACGTCGAGCGCACGGATATCGGCGCCGGCGGCGATGCGCGTCGCACGCACCGAGCCGCTGATCCCGGGCATCGCCATGTAATTGTCGATTGCTGCGACAACCGAGAGCCCCTCCGCCTCCATGTCGCCGCGCTTCAGCGTGGTCGCGGCGAGATCGACATTCATGCTGGGGGTGCCACTCTTGCGGTCAAAGCGGATGCGCCCCTGCGCCGACCCCTGCACGGTCTCCAGCGCCAGCGCTGCCAGCGGGGCGAGGTCCGGAAGCGTCAGCGCGATCTCTCCGCTCGGAACGAACGCTTCGTCGAGATCGAGATCGCCGCTGATGCGGTTCTCGCCCAGTGCCAGGGACAGGTTGCGGATGACGCGCGCGCCGCCGTCGCTTGCGAGCTCCGCACCGCCTTCAAGCCGCTGCCCGCCAATATCGCCCCTCACCGACACCGTGGCGGTAGGGTTGGCGAGATCGGCAACGCCCTGCGCCGAAAATTCGAGGTCGGTTACGCTGTAGCCGGCGGCGTCGAAGCGGTCGGCGGTGACGCTTGCGGTCAGCGCGGGGGCCGCCAGCGGACCGCTCGCAGTCAGTGCGAAATCGATGGCGCCGCGCGCTTCCGCAGAAAGCCTGGCGACATCGGCGAGCGAGCCGGTCAGCCTGGCATCGACCGCTTCGCCGGCGAGTGACGCGTCGCCCTTGACCGCCAGGCCGCCGGAGGCGAGGTCAAGTCCGGAGACCGAGATCGCACCCGCCGCATCGCGGCTGACGCGCGCCGAGAGCGCGACACGCTCGCCGAGCGGGGTGCGCGCTGTTTCCGGCACCACCGCCGCCGAGATGTCGGCCTTGATGTCGGCGGTGACGGTACCTTTGGTGATGTCCGCGGTGCCGCTGAGATCGGCCTTCGCGGTACCCGACGAAAACGAGCCGGAGCGCAGTGTCAGCGTATTTCCGGCGACCACCGCCGACGCATCCAGGGCCAGCGCTCCGGCGAGAAGCGAGGCGACGGTCTCGTTCACCGACCCGCCGGCGCCGGCGCGGAGCGAAATGTCGACAGGGCCGCTCATGCTGGCTATGTCGAACCCGTCGGAATGGGCGGTCAACCCGACATTCTCGAAGCCGTGGCCAGGCAGCGCCAGATCCGCGAGGTCTGCCTGGATGTCGGCTGTGGGTGCATCGCCGGAACCGGTGGCGCGCACATTGGCCGAGCGCAGCGACAGCGTGATCGGCTCCGGCCCCTCGCCGAAGCTCAGCCGCACCGGCGCCGCCGTCGCCTCCGCGGCCAGCGTGAAATCGCTCTGCGCGGCGGGATCGATGGCGCCCCGCGCATCCACCGTCACAGCCGCAGAGCGCAGCGTCGCCTGCTCGACGTCGATGCCGCCCTCGGCCAGCAACGTCCCCGCGAAGGTGAAAGCGGCGTTGCCGGCAACCAGCGGCCGCAGCGATGCTGGCAGGAAGCGCTCGAACGAACCGTCGCCCGACGCCTCGATGCGGTTGCCGCGATTGGTGACGCCATGCCGCGCCGTGACCGTCGTGATGACGGTGCCGTCAATGGAGAAGCTGCCCTTGCCCTGCCAGTCGGAATAGGGGCCGCTGCCCGACACGACCAGATCGACCGCCGGCTCGCCCGGCAGGCCCAATGTGGTGGCGAGCAGGCCGCCGCGCGGTTCCGAGGCGACGATGTCGACAGCGAGCTTCTTTTCGGCCGGCATGAACTCGACGGTCGCCTTGATGCTGCCGGCCTCACCGTCGGTGCGCTCGACATCGGCCTTGACGCCGATCGATTTGAGATCAGCCGCTGCGGTCAGTGAGCCGTTGGCCGCAAGTCTGGCGATGCCGCCGGCCAGTTCTGGCCCGACTGCGATGTCGGGAAGCTCGAAACGGGCGATGTCGAGCGAGACCGGCAGGCTGGTGTCACCACCCGTGTCCGGCTCAGCGCTCGGCTGCGGCAACCGCGCCAGTTCGATCCGCCCGACGGCGACACGATCAGCCTTGAAAGTGGATGAAAGCAGCGCCAGCGGCGACCAGTCGAGTTCGACGTCGCGAAGGACCAGCCAGGCGCCCTTCGCGTCGGCCATGACAACGTGATCGACCGTCAGGTGTCCGCCCCAGATGCCGTTGATGCCGCCAACCTTCAGCGACGACGTTTCGGACGACGCGAGATCCGAGATGATCGCGGCGAGCTTGTCACGGCCGACATCGGTCAGCGTGACGACGCCGACCGCGCCGCCAATCAGCGCGACAATGGCCAGCAGCGACCATGCGAGAACACGAAGGATGCGCCGCGCCAAGGCCGGCGTCTCAGAATGCCTGGCCGATGCCGGCGTAGATGCCGAAGCGCGGATCGTAGGGCCCGCGGTTCAGCGGCATCGCCGCGTCAACGCGCAGCGGGCCGAAAGGCGTGAGGTAGCGTATGCCTATGCCGGCGCCGGCGCGGAAGTTCGAGAAGTCGGGCGTGGGCGTCACTGACACGCTGCCCATGTCGATGAAGGGCACCACGCCGAACGTATCCGTCACTCCGATCCGCATCTCGACCGAGGCCTCCACATATGACAGCCCGCCCGTCGGTTCACCGGCCGCATTGCGCGGTCCGATGCCCTGATAGGCGTAGCCTCTCACCGACCCGCCGCCGCCGGCGTAGAAGCGCCGGTCCGCGGGCACCGCCGCAAGTCCGGCACCCATGATCGAGCCCGTCGCCACACGACCAGCCACGACGAACCGGTCGTCGCTGCTGATCGACTGATAGGCCGACGCTTCGGCCCGCAGCTTCACGAAGCTCGACTTCGTCAGCAGGTCGTAGGTCGGCTCCACGAAGGCAAGGGCACGGAAACCGGTGGTCGGATTGAGCCGGTTGTCGCGGTTGTCGAAGACATACTGGAGGGGAATGCTGACCAGAAGATGGCGGCGCGAACCGAACACGTCATCCACCTTCGACCATTCGACCGCCAGTTCGCCCGAAACCGTATGGTCGTCGAGGAAGCCGTATTCGAGCCCTGCTCCGGTTCTGAACGAGAACTTGTCATAGGCGTCCGGGTGCTCGAACACGCCGCGCGTGTTGGTGAAGAACTTGGATGTGGGGCCGAGCACGCCCGGCTTCTCGAACAGGATGGCGGCGTTGTAGTTCAGCTTGCCGAACTGCGTCGTGTCGCCGATGCGCGCGATCGAGCCTTCGATGCGCAGCCGCTCCGCCCGGCCGAACAGGTTGCGGTGACCCCAGTAGCCCTCAATGCCAAAGCCTTCGGTGTTGGAGACGGTGACGCCGACGCCGAAATAGCGATGCTTGCGCTCGCTCACCTCGACATTGATCGGGATGGCGCCGTTGGCGTCGAGCGCGTCGGCCTCGCGCACCGACACGCTGGAGAACACCTCCAGCGTCAGCAGGCGCTCGCGCGCCTTGCGCAGTTCTTCCGGCGAATAGGTGCGGCCCGGCTCCAGCCCCGCCATCTCGGCGGTAAATTCGGCGTCGACCGTTTCGGTGCCTTCGACCGTCGTTGCGCCGTAGCCGGCGATCGGCCCTGCCTCCAGCACCAGCGTCACGTCGAGCGTCGAGGTGTCGTGGTCGGCGACGATCTTGCGGTCGGAGACGCGCGCCAGCGGCCGCCCCTCCTCCTTCAGCCGCGTCACCATCTCGCCTTCGGCCTTGAGAATGGTCTCCGAGCCGGCGTCGCCGCCGGCGACGAGACCGTAGTCTGAAGGGATCAGGTCCGCCGCGTCGCCTTCCAGCGCCACCGCGCCGAGCCTGAACACTGCGCCGGGATCGACGCTGATGGTGACCGGAACCGGCTCGTTGCGGAATTCGGCGTCGGGGGGCAGTTCGTCGAGAGACTGCCCTGCGATGGAGACCTCCACCACGCCGTCATAGCGCGCCTCCTGGTAGAGCGCGGCGACAAGCTGCTCGCGGTCGCCGCGCGCCTTGGCCATCAGCCCCAGCGAGCCGGAAACGGGGCGCTCGCGATCGTTGTACAACGAGGACGCATCCTCCATCGCCGACCGGATCGACGAATCGCCGCCCTTGACCTCGATGGTGACGCTGTAGCGCAGCGGATCGACGACCTCGACCTGCTGCTCTTCCTCTTCGCCCCACAGATGGATGCCGAAAAGCTCGAACGCGCTCGCCGCATTTGCATGCGCAAGAGCCGCTATTGCGGCCAGCACGAAGGGTGCGACACGGCGCGCAAACGCCGGCCCTGCCGCCGTGCCCCCTCCGGTTGCCCTGATGCGGTATGCCATTGCCGTACAGAGTATCCCGCTAAAACTTAAATTGGAATGACGCCCGAAATCGCTCGTAAAGCAGCCACAATCGATCTGTCATCAATCGTAGCGCGAAGGGGAATAGACTCTTTCCCGACGCCTGTAAGATGATTTGATCGGCGGCCGGATCGTCCCGCCTGACTTGCTTTCTGGGGTTTCAGGCGCTTGGCTGGAAGCGCCGCCGTGCCGGCCGTCGGGGTCCGGCTTCGCGATGGGAGGGTTTGATGCCGAAAGTTCTGGCGCGTGGTCTGGGTGCCATGCTGTTGCTGCTTCTCGCCATGCTCGCGCCGGCGCTGGCGCAGGATGGCGGAAGGCTGGTGGTGACCACGCCGGATTACGACTATTTCGGCTTCGACCTGCGCACCGAGCAGAACGTGTCGCTCGACCAGTGCAAGACCGCCTGCCTCGGCGACAGCTCCTGCCGGGCCTTCACCTACAACGTCAAGGCGAAGTGGTGCTTCCTCAAGTCCGACTTCGCGACCATGAACAGCTTCCCCGGCGCCATAGCCGGCAAGGTCGTCAGCGTTGCCGGCGAGCCCGACATCGGCGCCGCACCGTCGATCTCCTTCATGCCCGACTGGATGATCGAGGAAGCACGCCAGTTCCGCAATGACGTGCTGAAGACCCAGATCGGCACCGTCGGCCTCGGCGGCCTGGTGCAGGGCGCCGAACAGGCCATGCTGACCGGCGACCCGCGCACCGCCGTGGTCAACCTCAAGACCGCCATCGCAATTTCTCCCGACGAGGCGCTGAACTGGATCAGCCTCGCCCGCGCCATCTATGCGGTAAGCCCGGCTACCAGCGAAGAAACGTCCATCCTGCAGCGCGAGGGCGCCGCCGCTGCCTATGGCGGCTATCTGCTCACCCGCGGCACCGCTTCGCGCGCCGACTCGCTCGCCGTGCTTGCGGTCGGCCTCGACCGTCGCGAACTCTTCCGCCCTGCCCTGCAGGCCTATGAGGCCAGCCTCGCGCTGGTGAATTCCGCTGCCGTCCGCGCCGAGTACGAGGACCTGAAGGCCCGCAAGGGTTTCCGCGTCGTCGAACACTCGGTCGACGCCGACGCGGCCTCGCCGCGCGTCTGCGCGCAGTTCTCGGAGGATCTCGTCAAGACCGGCGTCGACTACGCGACCTTCGTGACCGTCGATAACCAGCCGGCCAAGGCCGTCGAGGCTTCGGGCCGCCAGATCTGCGTCGAGGGTCTCGAGCACGGAAAGAACTACAACATCACCTTCCGCTCCGGCCTGCCGGCTGCCATCGGCGAGGTGATCGCGTCGCCGGTCGTGCTGTCCATCTATGTGCGTGACCGCGCCCCGACCGCCCGCTTCACCGGCGACAGCTTCGTGCTGCCAGCCACCGCGCGCCGCGGCATCCCGATCGTCTCGATCAACATGGATGCGGCCAACGTGAAGCTCTATCGCGTCGGCGACCGCTCGCTCGCACAGCTGCTGTCCGGTTACCAGTTCCTGCGCCAGCTCGACGGCTACGACATCAGCACCGTTGGCGAGCAGCTCGGCGCACCGGTCTGGGAAGGCCAGATCGAGATCGCCAGCGAGCTGAACAAGGAAGTCACCACCTCCTTCCCGGTCGACGAGGCGCTGCCGGAGCGCAAGCCCGGCGTCTACGTGCTGACCGCACAGCCGGTCGACGACAAGCGCGACAGCTGGGAATCGCGGGCCACGCAGTGGTTCGTGGTGTCCGACATCGGCCTGACCACCTACACCGGTCAGGACGGCCTAAACGTGTTCACGCGTTCGCTCGCCACCGCCAAGCCGGTCGCCAACGCCAAGCTGACGCTGCTCGCCCGCAACAACGAGATTCTCGGCACCGCCACGAGCGACGCCCAGGGTCGCGCGACCTTCGCACCCGGCCTGGTGCGCGGCGAGTCCGGCATGATGCCGGCGGTGCTGATGGCCGAGCAGGCCGACAGCGACTTCGTCTTCCTCGACATGACGCGCGCCGGCTTCGATCTGTCCGACCGTGGCGTCACCGGCCGCCAGGCGGCGGGTGCGCTCGACGTCTATGCGTGGACCGAGCGCGGCATCTACCGCGCCGGCGAGACCGTGCATGTCGCCGCCCTGTCACGCGATGACAAGGCTGTGGCGGTCGAGAACCTGCCGCTCACCTTCATCTTCACCCGTCCCGACGGCGTCGAGGATCGCCGCCTCGTCAGCGACGGCAAGCAGCTCGGCGGCCATTCCGTCGATCTCGGGCTGTCGCCCAACGCCATGCGCGGCACCTGGTCGGTGCGCGTGCACACCGACCCGGAGCAGCCGGCACTGTCGACCATGATGCTCCTGGTCGAGGACTTCGTGCCGGATCGCATCGAATTCGACATGGCCGTGGAGCCGAAGGAAGTCGCCGTCGGCGAAACCGCCGACGTCTCCATCGACGGTCGTTTCCTCTACGGTGCGCCGGCTGCCGGCCTTGCCATCGAAGGCGAGGTCAACCTCAACACGACACGTCAGTGGGAGCGCTTCCCCGGCTACCAGTTCGGCATGGCCGACGAGGAAGGCCAGGCGGCGACCCGCATCCCGCTCGAAAACCTCCCCGCGCTGGACGATGACGGCAAGGCCGTCGTGCCCGTCACCATCGACCAGTTGCCCTCCACGACGCGTCTGATCGACGCCGAGGTAGTGGTGCGCATGCGCGAAGGCAGCGGCCGCGCGGTCGAGCGCCGCACCAGCCTCGACGTGCGTCCGGAAGGAGCCATGATCGGCATCCGCCCGAACTTCGAGGGCGACGAAGTGCCGGAAGGTGGCACCGCCGGCTTCAGCGTCATCGCGACCGACTCGGCCGGCAACCGGCAGGCCATGTCCGGCCTGCTCTGGAAGCTGGTCCGTGTCGAGCGCCGCTACCAGTGGTACCGTTCCGGCAGTTCGTGGAACTACGAGCCGATCACCAGCACGGTCGCTATCGCCAACGGCACGATCGACGTGCCTGCGGAAGGCGACGCGTCGCTGGTGCAGGGCGTGGTCGACTGGGGCCGCTACCGGCTTGAGATCGAGACGCCGGACCCGGATGGACCTGTCACAAGCGTCGAGTTCGACGCCGGCTGGTACGTCGCTGCGAGCTCGACGGAGACGCCTGACGGGCTGGAAATCGCGCTCGACAAGGAGAACTACCTGCCGGGTGACGTCGCCAGGCTGAAGGTGTCGCCGCGCTTCGCCGGCGAACTGCTGGTGACGGTCGGCGCCGACCGCCTGCTGACCACCGTCTCGGCCACCGTGCCCGAAGATGGCGCGACGGTCGACGTCCCCGTTGGTGCCGACTGGGGCGCGGGCGCCTATATCACCGCGACGCTCTTCCGTCCCGGCGATGCGCAGGAATCGCGCATGCCGGCCCGCGCCATCGGCGTGAAATGGCTGAATGTCGATCCGGGCGCGAAGAAGCTCGGCGTTTCGATCGAGACGGTCGAAAAGACCGAGCCCCGCCAGCCGCTGGCTATCCCGGTCAGCGTCACCGGCGTGCAGCCGAACAGCGAAGCCTATGTGATGATCGCCGCCGTCGACGTCGGCATACTCAACCTGACCAACTACCAGACGCCGGACCCGGATGGCTGGTACTTCGGCCAGCGCCGACTCGGGCTGGAGATCCGCGACCTCTACGGCCGCCTGATCGATGGCTCGCTCGGCGCCATGGGCAAGCTTCGCACCGGTGGTGACGGCGGCGGGATGGCCACGCGTGGCAGCCCGACGACCGAGAAGCTGGTCGCCTTCTTCTCCGGCCCGGTAAAGCTGGACGCCGAAGGCAAGGCGATCATCTCCTTCGACATCCCGCAGTTCAACGGCACGGTTCGTGTCATGACCGTTGCGTGGACGCAGGAGGCCGTCGGTCACGCCGAGAAGGAAGTGATCATCCGCGATCCGGTCGTGGTGACTGCCGGCGTGCCGCGCTTCATGGCTCCGGGCGACACCGCGATGATGCGGCTGGACATCGCCAACACGGACGGCCCGGCCGGCGACTATGCGCTCGCCGTCATGGGCACGGACGCTGTGGCGCCCGGCAATGTCTCGGCACCCGAGAAAGTCAGCCTCGCGGCTGGCCAGCGCGACACCGTGTTCGTTCCCCTGCAGGCGAACGCCGTGGGCGACGGGACGGTCACCGTCCGCCTCACCCACAGCGACGGACTCGAAGTGGAGAAGGTGCTGTTCCTGCCGGTGCGTCCGGCGACGGCGCCGGTGACGCAGCGCACCCTGGTCAAGCTGAACGCCGATGGCGGCAGCCTGACCGTCGACAGCCAGTTGCTGGCCGCCAGCCTGATCGAGGGCGCGTCGGTGAGCATCGGCGTGTCGCCGGTCTCGGCCTTCGACGTGCCGTCGCTGCTGCTGACGCTCGACCGCTACCCGTATGGCTGCGCCGAGCAGACGACCAGCCGCGCGCTGCCGCTGCTCTACGTCAGCGAACTGTCGAAGGGCTACGGCATCGCTGAGGAGCCGGCTCTCAAGGGCCGCATCCAGGATGCCATCTACCGCGTGCTGAACTATCAGGCTTCGTCGGGCAGCTTCGGCCTCTGGGCCCCCGGCTCCGGCGACCTGTGGCTGGACGCCTACGTCACCGACTTCCTGACGCGCGCCCGCGAGAAGGGATACGAGGTCCCGGCCCAGTCGATGAACGCGGCGCTTGAAAACCTGCAGAACTCGCTGGCCTACGACCTCGACCTGCAGAGCCGCGGCAACGAGATCGCCTATGCGTTCTACGTGCTGGCGCGCAACAAGAAGGCGTCGATCGGCGACCTGCGCTACTACGCCGACACGCAGATCGAAGCGTTCGCCAGCCCGATGGCGGTTGCACACCTCGCAGCGAGCCTCGCGCTCTACGGCGATGCGCAGCGGTCCGAGACGACCTTCCAGGCAGCTCTGGCGCTCGCCAGGAGCACCGAGGAGGTCAACTACTATCGCTACGACTACGGCTCGCGCCTGCGCGACGCCGCGGCAATGCTGGCGCTGGCGGCGGAGTCCAACCCGCGGCCGTCGATCCTGCCGGCAATGGTGCAGCAGGTCGTCGATGAGCGCGCCAAGCAGAAGTGGACGAGCACCCAGGACGAAGCCTGGATCCTGCTCGCCGCGCGCGCGCTGATCGAAAGCAATGGCGGCGTTCGCCTCGAAGTGAACGGAGCGCCGCATGCCGGCGTCTACTCCGGCCACTTCACCGGCGAGGAGATCGCCAGTGCGCCGGTCACCGTGGTCAACAGGGGCACCGAAGCGCTCGAGGGCGCGATCACGACGGTCGCCTCCCCGATCCAGCCGCTCCCGGCTGGCGGCAACGGCTACTCGATCGATCGCACCTACTACCGCCTCGATGGCACGGAAGCCAATGTCACCGAGGTCGGCCAGAACGAGCGCTTCGTCGTGGTGCTCACGGTCACGCAGCTGAATGACTGGCAGTCCCGCGTGGTGGTCAGCGACCTGTTGCCGGCCGGCTTCGAGATCGACAATCCGCGCCTGACGACCAGCGCGGACCTGTCGAACTTCTCCTGGCTGCCGGAGACGCAGGTGGCGCACCTGGAGTTCCGCGACGACCGCTTCGTGGCGGCGTGGGACCAGTCGGGTGGCCAGTCGGCGATGCAGCTTGCCTACATCGTCCGCGCCGTCACGCCCGGCACCTTCGTGCATCCGGCGGCGACGGTCGAGGACATGTACCGTCCAGAATTCTCCGCGCGGACGGCGGCCGGCATCATGCAGGTCAAGCAGCCTTGAGGCCAACAGGGCATCCCCTCATCCGAGGTGAGGGGATGCCGGTCACTCCGATGAAGCGCCGACATCGCAAAGCCATCTATGTCCTCGGGTCGCTCGCCGTCTTCGGCTGCTGGGCGGTCGCCGGGCTGCTCGTCGCCGACAAGGCGTTCCCGCCGCCGCTGCCCGAACCCATGCCGGTCTCGGCCGAGGTTCGCGACCGCGACGGCCAGCTCCTGAGCGCCTATGCGGCGCTCGACGGCCGCTGGCGTTTTGCCACCCAGCTGGACCAGGTCGATCCGCAATTCGTGAAGATGCTGATCGCCTATGAGGACAAGCGCTTCTACGACCATGACGGCATCGATTTCCTGGCGCTGGGGCGCGCCGCCAGCCAGCTCGTCGGCCACGGCCGCATCGTCTCCGGCGGGTCGACGCTGTCGATGCAGCTGGCGCGGCTGATCGAGCCACGCGAAGGTCGCACGCTCACCACCAAGCTCCTGCAGATCTTCCGCGCCTGGCAGATCGAGCGGCGGCTGTCGAAGGAGGAAATCCTCCAGCGCTACCTCGTGCTCGCGCCTTATGGCGGCAATCTCGAAGGTGTGCGCGCCGCGTCGCTCGCCTACTTCGGCAAGGAGCCGAAGCGCCTTTCGGTTTCCGAAGCTGCGCTGCTCGTGGCCCTGCCGCAATTGCCGGAGCGCCGCCGCCCCGACCGCAACCCTGACGGCGCACGCGCCGCGCGCGACCGCGTGCTGGCCCGTATCGCCGAGGCCGGCGTCATCGCCGAAAGCGAGGCCGAGCGCGCTTCCTCCGAACCCCTTGGCGCCACGCGCCGCGCCCTGCCGGCACTGGCGCCGCACGCCTCCAACGATGCGATGGCCGCGGCGCCGTCCGAGACGACGCACCAGCTTACACTGTCCAGATCCGTGCAGGCGGCGCTCGAGCAGGTGGCGCGCGACGCCGCCCGCAAGCTCGGCAACAACATCTCGGTCGCCATGATCATGGCCGATGCGCGCACCGGCGAAGTCCTCGCCCGGGTCGGCTCCTCCGACTATTTCGATGCCTCCCGCTCGGGGTGGATCGACATGACCAAGACCACGCGCTCGCCAGGCTCGACGCTGAAGCCGTTCATCTACGGTCTGGCCTTCGAGCAGGGCATGGTTGCGCAGGAGACCATGATCGAGGACCGGCCGGCGAATTTCGCCGGCTACCGGCCGCGCAATTTCGACATGGAGTACATGGGCGACGTCAGCGTCCGGCAGGCCCTGCAGCTGTCGCTCAATGTCCCCGCCGTGCGCCTGCTCGACGCCGTCGGACCGGCGCGGCTCGTGGCCCGATTCCGGCAGGCCGGTGTCACGCCGCGGCTGCCCGCCAACGAGCCGCCCGGCCTCGCCATCGGCCTCGGCGGCGTCGGCGTCTCGCTCACCGACCTGGTGCAGCTCTATTGCGGCCTCGCCAATGGCGGCATGGCCAAGAAGCTGCATGACGGCACCGAGAAATGGGCTGCCGATGCACCCCTTCTCTCCGGCCCCGGCACGATGGTGCTCGACGCGCAGGCCAACTGGCAGATCGCCGACATCCTCGCCGGCGTGCGCGCGCCGGCCGGCGCCGCGCCGCGCAAAATCGCCTACAAGACGGGCACCAGCTACGGCTACCGCGACGCATGGTCGGTCGGCTTCGACGGTCGCTATGTGCTGGGCGTCTGGGTCGGGCGTGCGGACGCAGGCGCCGTGCCGGGCCTGTCGGGCTATGAATCGGCAGCACCCATCCTCTACGAGGGCTTCGCCCGCTCCGGCCTTCCGGCAATCGCGCTGCGGCGTGCGCCGGCCGGCTCGTTCCGCCCGTCACGCGAGCAACTGCCCGTCACGCTGGCACGCTTTTCCACCGATGCGGACGGGCTTGTCGTTGCAAGCGCCAGGGCTGCCACGGAACCGGCGCCGCAGATCGTGTTCCCGCCGGAGGGTGCACGCATCGAACTCGGCAATTCGGCATCGGAGGCACCCGAGCTTGTGCTGAAGCTGCAGGGCGGTCGCGCGCCGTTCCGCTGGCTCGCCAACGGCAAGCCGCTGACCGATGTCGTGCGCAAGCGCACGGCCACCTGGCAACCCGATGGCGCCGGCGCCGCGACGCTGACAGTCATCGATGCCGCCGGCCGCGCCGCCACCGTGCGCGTGTTCGTGGAATAGCCTGCCCCCGCAAAGGCGCAGTGCGGTCCAAATTCCTCCCCAAGCCGACGCTACTTGCAATCAGGGACGCTGGAACTGGTGACATTTTGCTTCGCTCGACGATTGCGGCCGCGCTGACGGCGGCCATGCTGACCCCTGCCCTTGCCGGCGACCTGCCAGAAGGCTTCGTGCGCCTTGGCGACGTTGACCGCAGTATCAGGCAGGTCATGAGCTACGCCGGCTCGTTGAACTTCTTGGGCCGTCCTGCGCGCGGCTACGAGGCCCCTGTCTGCATTCTGAGCGAGCAAGCGGCAAACGCGCTCGCCGGCGTGCAGAAGCGGCTCATGGCGGAGGGGCTCAGCCTCGTGATGTTCGACTGCTACCGACCGCAGCGCGCCGTCTCCGACTTCGCCTCCTGGGCGCGCCAGAGCGGCGGCACCGACCCGAAGTGGCATCCGACCGTGGCACGCAACCGCCTGATCCGCGATGGCTACATCGCATCGCGCTCGGCACATTCGCGTGGCTCGACGGTCGATGTCGGGATCGCGCCCGTGGAGCCGCGCATCGTCGAGCCGCCGGCCTGCGGCGCCGACAGCGGCACGCTCGATTTCGGCACCGGTTTTGACTGCCTCGACCCGTCGAGCAACACCGACTCGCGCGCCGTCAGCGCCGAGGCGCGCGCCAACCGGCGCAAGCTGGTCGCGGCCATGCGCGAAGCCGGCTTCAGGAACTACTCGGCGGAGTGGTGGCACTTCACGCTGGAAGGCGAGCCCTTCCGCAAACCCTTCGACTTCCTGGTGACGGCCCGCTAGCGCGGTCGCGCGTTTCGGCGCCTGCGCCGTAAATCAGTCAGCGAAAACGGGGTAGAGTTCGCTGATCGCGGTGTCGGCGAACTTCGCGCCTTCGTACACGGAATCGATCGTGATCGTCACCGACTCGGTTTTCACCGGCTTCGAGAAGCTGAAGCGGTTGGTGTCGCGAACGTCGGGCAGCTCGATGGCAAAGCTCTTGCCATTGGACAGTTCCAGCGTCGCGCCCTTGACGCGCGAATTGTTCGCCCAGGTCTTCTCGTCCTTGTCGTAGCCGTTGAGGATGTCGAAGCCGGCGAGTTGCCGCTCACCTGAGAAGTAGAGCGTGATCGACTGGCCGAGACCGGCGCCTTCGTCGTTCTCGACCCAGGCCGTCGCCGGATTGCCGTCGAACAGCATGGCCGGGCTGTACTTGTTCTTGCCCTGCGGATCGAGCACGGACGTGGCGCAGTAGCTGATGTCCTCGCCATCGTCGCAGATCTCTTCCGGGTCGTGCGAGGCCGGCGTCAGCGCGCGCGACAGCGTCACCTCGTCCTCCGGCGGCTGCGCCAGGGCAACGGTGGTATCGGACCCGTCATCGGCGTTCGGGTCGGCGTTCGCCGCATCCGCGCCGCTGCCGTCGTCAGCCGAAGCGTCCGCGGTCGCTGCATCTTCGCCGCACGCGCTCTCCGCCTGCTCCTTGGCAAGGTCGGTGAAGAACGAATCCGGGAAGCGGCGGATGAACGCCTCGAAGGCGCCGCAGGTGCCGGTGGCGACGGCCAGTTCGTAGGCCTCCTTGTCCGACACGCCGGAGCCGGCGGTGGCGACGGGGCTCGACTGTGCGGTCGCGGTCTCGTCCGCCGGCACGAACGAGAAGCGTCCGACCAGCGAAGAGGAGTCCCACGGCACCTGCGCGCCGTTGGTCTGCGCCATGACGTCGTTGCGCACGTCGATCATCATGTCGGAGATCGATTGGCCCTTCTCGTCGATGTGCTTGAGCAGCGCAGTCGAGAAGGGCGAGTTGCGGCCCGATCCATCGGACGCGACCGCGTCAGGCTGTGTCGCGAAGGCGATGAAGGTACCGCTGTTCGACTGCACGCGCGTCAGGCCCTTGGACAGCGGCACGGCCGAACGCGTCGAAGACTTCAGCTTGTCGGCGAACGGGTTGTCGCGGCAGGCGTCGAGGAAGATCAGATTGGTCTTCGAGCCACGCTCCAGTTGCCGCATCACGCCGGTGAGAGACACCAGCGAAATATCGATCTCGGCCTCGAACTCGACCATCGCATCGACAGGCACCAGGTAGTTCTGCCCGTTCACCTGCAGCCCGTGCCCGGCGTAATAGAACAGCGCCACGTCGGCGTTCTCGGCGGCGCGGCCAAACTGGATGAGCGACGAAACCAGTGTCCGGCGCTCGAGATCGGCTCCGCCGAACACCTCGAAGCCGAGATCCCTGAGCTTCGCCGTGAGGTCTTCGGCGTCGTTCTTGGGGTTCTTCAGCTTGGCAATGAATTCGTAGTCGGAATTGCCGACGATCAGCGCGCCGCGCTTCTCCGCGCTGGCAGCCGACGCAATGCCCGCGACGGCAACGAGCGCCATCGCAAGTCGGGCCAGCATGGGCAAAATGCCTGTCACCACGGTCAGACCACCCCGGTCGATCGATGGGCGAATTAAAGGCCCGATCCGGACCTTGTCAAATAACGCAGTGAGACCTTGGTGAATCGATGGCGGCAGGCCGCCGCTGGCGCAACGGAATTCCCGCTTCGCACCACCCGCGCGCAAAAAGCGTGCTTGGACCCATGCCACTGGGGCAGATAATGTCCGCACCGGATCATCTGCCGCCTGAACCGGCTTCTGCCGCGCGGCATCGGACCTCCCAGGAGTAAGAACCATGCCGAGTTTTCCGATCGACAGGCGCCGGCTGCTGGCCGGCTCCGCCCTTCTGCTGGCCTCGACCGCGCTGCCGACCATCGGTCGCGCGCAGGAGCCGAAGAAAGGCGGGCGTCTCATCGTCGCCTCCGATTCCGAGCCGCGCAACATGAACCCGGCGATCATCGCCTCGAACGGGGTGTTCTTCGTTTCGGCCAAGGTGATCGAGACGCTTGCGGAGGCGTCCTTCGATGGCGAGAACGGCCTCACGCCGCGTCTGGCCACCGCGTGGGAAGGTTCGGCCGACGGCCTCACCGCCACCTTCAAGCTGCGCGATGGCGTGACCTGGCATGACGGTAAGCCGTTCACCTCGGCCGACGTCGCCTTCTCCGCCCTCAATGTGTGGAAGCCGCTGCAGAATCTTGGCCGCGTCGTGTTCAAGGACCTCGAGGCGGTCGACACGCCGGACGCGCTGACTGCCGTCTTCAAGTTCTCCAAGCCGACGCCGCTGCAGCTGATCCGCAACGCGCTGCCGGTGGTGACGTCGGTGCTGCCGAAGCACCTCTACGAGAACACCAAGATCGACGAGAATCCGGCCAACAACGCGCCGGTCGGAACCGGTCCGTTCAAGTTCGCCGGGCACAAGCCGGGCGAGTACTACCGGCTGGAAAAGAACCCGTCCTACTGGGACAAGGACAAGCCGTACCTCGACGAGATCATCTACCGCGTTCTCCCCGATCGCGCGGCAGCCGCTGGCGCGCTGGAGGCGGAAGAGATCCATCTGGCCGCCTTCTCGATGGTGCCGCTCGCCGATCTCGACCGCCTTTCCAAGGTTC
>JBFXFO010000080.1:0-17146 GCA_050178915.1 Rhizobiaceae bacterium
CGCCGCCTTGACCGCCGCCTCCGTCATCGCCTTGCGCAGTTCGGGCGTCATGCCGGGAGCCGGCGCTTCCTCGATCACCTTCTGGTGGCGGCGCTGCGCCGAGCAGTCGCGCTCGAACAGATGCACCGCGTTGCCGTGATTGTCGCCGAACACCTGCACTTCGATGTGGCGCGGCTTCTCGACGTACTTCTCCACCAGCACGGCGTCGTCGCCAAACGCGCCCTTCGCCTCACGGCGCGCGCCGGCCAGGGCCTCGGCGAAATCATCGGGATGATCGACGCGGCGCATGCCCTTGCCGCCGCCGCCGGCACGCGCCTTGATGAGCACGGGATAGCCGATCTCGCGCGCCTTCCCGGCGAGCAGGACGAGCCCCTGGTCCTCGCCATGATAGCCGGGCACGACCGGCACGCCGGCCTTTTCCATCAGCCGCTTGGCGGCGTCCTTCAGCCCCATCGCCCGGATCGAGGAGGAGGATGGACCGATGAAGACAAGCCCGGCCGCAACGACCTGATCGACAAAATCAGGGTTCTCGGAGAGGAAGCCGTAGCCGGGGTGGATGGCCTGTGCGCCGGTCTCCTTCGCCGCAGCGATGATCCGGTCGGCTTTGAGATAGCTTTCGGCGACAGGCGCCGCGCCGATATGCACGGCCTCGTCTGCCTCGGCCACATGCAGGGATCGCGCGTCGGCGTCGGAATAGACCGCCACCGTTTTCACGCCGAGGCGGCGCGCGGTTCGAATGACACGGCAGGCAATCTCGCCTCGATTGGCGATCAGGATCTTCGTGAACATCCTTCTCGTTTAGGATGCTCAGGCCTCCGGCGCAACCGGTGAAACACGGCGCGTTGGGGGTTCTTTCCGCTACGAGAGGAACGGTGACGAGGCGCTCCCTGTGCGAGGGTGCGCAGCCAGGCCGCCGGACGGCCCGAAGTGCCTAGTTCTCTGCGCCGCCGAGCAGTTCCGCCAGCGTCGAGACCAGCACGTCGCCCTCATACGGTTTGCGCACCAGCGGCGCGGATTTGAGCTCGGCCGGGATCATTACGGAGTCGCTGTAGCCGGTCGCGAAGACGAAGGGGATGCCGCGCCGCTTCAACTCTTCCGCGACGGGGATCGAGGTGCCGTGGCCGAGATTGACGTCGAGCACCGCCACGTCGGGATCATTCACCGCCAGCTTGGCCAGCGCTTCGGTTGCCGAGTTGGTTGTGATGATCCGGGAAACGCCATGGTCGGACAGCGTCGCCTCCACGTCCATCGCGATCAGCATCTGGTCTTCGACCAGAAGCACGAGCGGATCACCAAGGGTGCTGCTCGTGGCCATGTGTGACGTGTTCGTCTGTCCCGATGTGTCCACCTTCGCGGTCGCGGTAGAGACGTGGCGCGCGGGCAGAGTGAACTCCGCGCGGACGCCGCCTGGCGGAAATGCGATCGAACTGGTGCCGCCGAGATCGTAGGGTATCGAGCGGTCGATCAGCGCGCTTCCGAGGCCGCTGCGCGACGGCACCGAAACGGTCGGCCCGCCGGCCTCCTGCCATTCGATGCGGCAATTGCCGTCGAGGTCGAGCTCCCATGTGACGTCGAGCTTGCCAGCCCGCGCCGACAGCGCGCCGTACTTGGCTGCGTTGGTCGCCAGCTCATGCAGCACCAGCGCCATCACCGAGAATGCGCGGCTGTCGAGCCAGACGCGCGGGCCGTCGAGCGTGATCGAGCGCGAGGCGCCGCGATAGGGCGTCAGTTCGGCGTTGAGCAGGTCGGAAAGGATGCCGCCGCCGTCGCCGCGCACCACCTGGTCGTGTGCGAAGGCGAGCGCCTGGATGCGCCCCTTGAGGGCGTTGACATAGTCGGCGAGGCTGCGGCCCTCCTGCAAAGGGTGGCCGACCAGCGACTTGATCACCGCGAGAATGTTCTTCACGCGGTGGTTCAGTTCCTCGTTGAGCATGCGCTGGCGCACTTCCGCCTTTGCCCGCTCCTCGGTCATCAGCTCGTTGTGACGCAGCACCACTTCGACCGCGGCCGCCCGGGCAGCCTCCGCGATTTCGCGGTCGGCTTCCGTCCAGGGCTGCGCCTGCCGATGCACGGTCTCTTTCCAGATCGCAAAGCTCTTGCGCGGCGTCAGCCGGTCGCCGAGCGGTCCGGTCTCGTAGGACTTTTCCGGATTGCCGGCCCATTCGAGCGTCTGCACCAGCTCGCGGCGGAAGCAGAACAGGAAATCCTTCGGCGCCTGCGACAGCGGAATGGCGAGCACGCCGGACGCGGCTTCGGCGTACGCCTCCGCCGCCGGGTGCAGCTGCGACAGCGCATGCGTTGCCCAGATGCGCCCGTCGGCCACCGAACCGACGAACCTGGCCAGCGCCGGGATGGCTTCCGGCGGCGGCGCGTGGCCGGTCGAAGCCCATTTGCCGTTCATCCATACGCCGACACCGTCGCAAGGCATCAGCTCCGCGAAGGCCGGCAGGTTCTGCTTGAACAGCTCGTCGACATTCACGTGCTGGGAGGAGATGTGCAGGAAGCGGTCGAGCGAACGGCGCGCCGCGTTGGCGGTGTCGAGCTTGCGCTTCTGCTTCAGCGCGTTGAGGTGCAGCGAGAAGAACTCGCCGAACATTTCGGCGGCGACGCGCTCGGCCATCGGCAGCGTGCGCGGCCCATAATGGTGGCAGGCGATGAGCCCCCAGAGCGCCCCATCGACCACGATGGAGATCGACATCGAGGCGCCGACGCCCATGTTGCGCAGATATTCGAGATGGATCGGCGAGACGCTGCGCAGATGCGCGAACGACAGGTCGAGCGGTTCGCCCGACGCGTCGAGCACCGGCTCGACGGCGACCTTCGCGCCGCCCGCGTCGGAGATCACACGAATGGTGTTGCGCAGATAGAGCGCGCGCGCCTGTCGTGGGATGTCGCTCGCCGGAAAATACTGGCCGAGGAAGCTTTCCAGGTCGGCGCGCTTGGCTTCGGCAACCACCTTGCCCGACCCGTCCTGCTCGAAGCGGTAGATCATCACCCGGTCGTAGCCGAGCGTGCCGTGCAGCAGCCGCGCCGAATGGCTGATCAGACGGTCGACGGAATCGATTCCGCTGATGCGGCTGATCAGGGCGCGCGTCAGCTGCAGCGGGCGGCCGGTTTCGCCCGCAGGCTCGAACTCGATGATCGAGATGGCCTTGTGTCGGTGTGCGGCGATGTTGAAACGGCGACCGGACGGCAGTTCCAGGTCGAAGAGCAGTCCGGGCCGCGCCGCGTCCTTCGACGTTGTCAGCACGTTGCGCAGCGAATGCGTGGCCTCGTCGCCGAGCAGATCGTGCAGCACCGCGCCATTGATCTCGCCCGTAACGCCCAGCAGATCGCCTGTATTGGCGGAGTGGCGCAGCACCAGATGGGCGTCCGCATCGCACGCGAGCAGCGCGCCATGTGGCTGGATCGAGCCCGGGATGTGGATCGGCTCGCGATCGCAATTGGTCAGGTCGACCTGCGGTGCATCAGACATGCGCGGTTTCCAGGAAAGCCCGCTCTGCCGCCGCAAAGGTCGCCGATGCAGCTCCTGCTGCGACTTCGGCGTCGAACGGTTCAGTGGCGTCCATGATGGTGAGCAGGCCGCGCCAGGCGTCGAGCGACAGCGACTGCGCCGCGAGGTGCCGCGCGCCATGGGTGGCGGTCAGGCCGAGGTCCTGCGCGCGCTGGTAGAGCAGGCGCGCGCCGAACGCCGAGCCTTCCAGGACGTAGAACGCACCGATCAGCTCGTCGGTGGAGCGCGGTGCCAGGCCGATCGCCAGCGGTGGCGGTTCGGGGAGGCCGAGGTCGGCGAGGTCGGCGCGCAGTTCGGCTGCGATGCGGCTCGGCCGCCAGCCGCCGAAGGCCGGCGGCAGCGTTCCCGAGAGCAACGGCTCGACAGCGAAGCGGAACCCGGCGATGCCGGAAAGGTAGCGCTTGTAGTCGGAGGTCGAGTGGAATTCGCCCACTTTGCTGTCCAGCGCCTGATGCGCCTGGGAAGTCCGCTCTCTGAGTTCGAAGCGCCGGCTGCTGGTGGAACTGTTCAACCTGTCAATGCCTCAACGGAATCACGGAGTTGCCAGATCGTCCCATATGGCGGACGGGTCTTGGCGCAAATGCACCCCGCAAGCAACACACTTTGACATAGCGCGCTGCAGCCATTCCGCCAGTGGTGGCGCAAACGGAGCAGCGCCGGGCAGCTTCTGCCCCAGGGCCTCCAGGGCGATCAGCGGCCGCCGATGAAGTCCATCTTGCCAAGCGGCACGCCCTTGTGGCGCATGATCGCATAGGCCGTGGTGACGTGGAAATAGAAGTTCGGGATGGCGAAGCCGAGCAGATAGTCCCGCGCCGTGAACGGATAGGGCTGGCCGCCGAACTTCAGCACCACTTCCGCGTCCTCGCGCCCGTCAAAGGCGTTTGCCGGCACCGATTTGAGGAAATCGACGGTGGCGCGGATGCGCGCCTCCAGTTCGTCGAAGCTCTTCTCGTTGTCCTCCATCGCCGGCGGCTTGATGTCTGCGACGCGCCCGGGCACGAACTTCGCCGCATCGGAAGCGCGTTGCACCTGCGCGGTCAGCGGGTGCATGTCGGGAAACAGCCGCGCGCCGAGCAGGTCGTCATGCGCGATGCCGTTGGCATCGGCATGCGCACGCGCCTTTGCCAGGTTCTTCGACAAATTGTTGAAAGCGCGGATGAAGACGGGCACGCTGATGTCGTAAAGCGAAAGCGTCATTGGGCTCCCCGGAACGTGGCGCGAGATTGCGTTGCGGCAGGATGGGATTTCGCGGACGCGCGGGCAAGGAGAATGGAACTGACCATGCGGGCAGGTGTGCGTGTTGTTCTTGGCGTTGCGGCCTTGCTCTGGCCGGGGCTGGCGATGGCGGACTGGAAGCCGACGCAGAAGGTCGAGACCTATTCGATCAGCGGATCGACCGGCATCGAGCTGTATGAATCGATCGGCCGCAACGGGCCGGAGGTGGGGTCGATCCGCACTGTCGCCTACACCACCTTCGATCTGAAATGGTCGCGCAAGTACGTGCCGTCGAATGGCGGCTGCACCATCACGGCGAACCGCCCGCATCTGATCATCATCACCAAGCTGCCGAAGCCGAAAGGCAAGCTGCCGGCGGCGACGCAGGCGCGCTGGGACAGTTTCATTGCCGGCATCGTCAGGCATGAGGCCGAACACGGCGAGCACATCATCGACATGACCAGGGCGATCGAGGCCTACTCCGTCGGCCTGCGCGTCGAGGGCGACCCGAACTGCAAGAAGATCCGCACGGTGCTGACGGAACGGCTGAAGCAACTGTCGGAGGAACAGCGCCGCCGCTCCAACGAGTTCGACCGCATCGAGATGGGCGCCGGCGGCAACGTCCACCGGCTGGTCATGGCGCTGGTGAACGGGTAGGCCCGGCTATCGCTTCTCCCGGTCGGTGAACACTGCGAGCTGCGCGGCGAACGCGCGCTCGTAGGCCGGCCGCGCCTTGCCGCGGGCGACATACGCGGTGAGGTTGGGGTACTCCTCGACGATCCCGTCGCCCTCGAGCCGGCGCAGCACCATGACCATCATCAGGTCGCCGGCGGAAAACTCGCCGTCGAGCCATTCGGCCTCGCCCAGCCGGGCGGAGAGGTCGTCCAGCCGGGCGCGAATCCGGTCCTTCATCATCGGCACGCGCTCAAGATGCCAGGGGCGGTCGGCGTCGGTGAAGCCGGACTGCTCGAGTTCGACGATCGGCGGCTCCACCGTGTTGAGCGCCGCGAACATCCAGCCGATGGCGCGCGCCCGCGCGTTCGGCTCTGCTGGCAGCAGTCCCGGATGATTGAGCGCGATGTGCAGGATGATCGCGCCGGACTCGAACAGCACCAGCCCGCCTTCCTCATAGGTGGGAATCTGCCCGAAGGGATGGCGGGCCCGATGCGCCGGCTCCTTCATCTGCCTGAACGAGACGAGGCGGACGGAATAGGGCAGTCCGGCTTCTTCCAGGGCCCAGCGCACGCGCATGTCGCGCGCCAGCCCGCGGCCCTCGTCGGGCGAAGCCGCGAACGCGGTGATGGTGATCGTCACGGCCGACGCCCGCTGCTCAATGGCCGAGCCAGCGCGCGGCGGCGTCGCCGGTGCTCTGTGGGTTGGTGTTGAACGCGATCGGCGTGCCGGGCGCGCCGCGATGCACGGCGTTGATGACGCGCTCGAACAGGCCGAGCAGCTTGGCCGGCATCCGCACGCCGGCGCCGATGACGATGCAGTCCCATTTGCGCGAAAGCGCCGCAGTGATTGCCCCTTCAGCGCTGGCATCCGCCTGGATGCCGCAGAATTCCGCCGTCCATCCGCGGCCGCGCATGTCGGTGAGCGAGGCGTCGATGCCGGCAGCGATCTTTTCTTGCGTGAGGCCGGGCGGCAGGTCCGGGTCCGAGACGTCCACCGCCTCGGGGATCAGTCCGATCAGAAGCACATTGGCCATAATCGTCTCCTTGCTGCGTCGGAAAGCCAGGGGCACGACCGTAGCACCGGCGAGCTCCGCCGTCGCCACGCCTCGTTTCCGATCTGGCCATTGCGACGGGTGGGAAGCGGGGCGCGGGATCCGCACCTTGCTAGAGTTAGTACGTGGCGCGTTTCCCGCGCCCCGCCGGTGTTCTGCCCTTCGGAGCGCGCCGGCCTCAGCCGGTTCTGTTGGCTCCGTCGGACCCGGACCTTCGCTGCTGAGCGCGAGCCCGCACCTCTGCGGGCCGATCCGGCACCGTCCCTGCCACGCTCGCCCGGTTCGCGACCCGCGTTCCCGTGCAGGAGATGGCGGAGATTATGGAGGAGGCATCTGGGGAGCGGAAAGAATTGGGTGGAATTTTTCCAAGAGTTAAGTAATATCAATCGTTTACAGGGGTGAGGTGTTTGTTTTTATTCGCCCTCAGCCCTCCTTGCAGGGCGGGCCCGAGCCCGCGAGCAAGGCGCGCCAAACCTCCGGCAATCCGGTTCAGCGCGGCGTCTTGCCCGTGCCGGGCACCACAGCCCTATCCGGCGCTGCTCCGACGCCACTTGCCAGCCGCTCCGCGACCATGCGCTCCATCTCGCCGAGAGCCGACTCCACATGGCCGAAATCACCGCTCTTCCCTGCGTTTGGCTCGAGCATCTGACGCAATGACAGGCGCAGCGCATGCATCGGCTGGCGCAGATCGTGTACCGTGTCGCGCACGCTTTGCTCGCGCTGGATCGTGTCGAGCCGGACGATCTCGTAGCTCTCCTCCAGCGCGGCGAGGCGCCGGCCGAGCGCCAGATTGCGCTCCGCATGCGCGAGTGTCTCTTCCGCAGCCGACTGGCGCAGATGGTTATAGCGGTCGAAGATGGCGAGGCCCATCATCAGCGCGTCGAACAGCAGCGCCAGGCGGATCGCGTCATAGGTCGTGATGAATTCGGGTTCGATGCCGAAACCGTAGCGCAGCGTGAAGAGCAGCGCCGGGATGAGCGCCGCGCCATAGGAGAGGATGTAGAAGCGCACCTCGCGGAACCGCGTCCATGCCGCGACGATGCCAGCCGCCAGCGAACTGGCCGTGCTCACCAGGATGATCACCACCAGCAGCCGCTTCAGCAGTTGCGGATCGAGCGCCCACAGCACCACGTCGATGGTAATCACCAGCGCGACCACCGCCACCAGCACGCGGTGCATGATCGGGTGGTTGCGCGCGGTGCGCAGGAAGGTGATGGCAAACAGGCCGCCAAACACCATGACGCCGGAACCGGCGACGACCGAGGCCATGGAGTTGAAGCGCGGAAAGCTCGGCCAGACATACTGGAACGCCGCCCCGTCCGCATGCGCGATATACATCAGCGCAAAGATGAGATAGCCGGTGTAGGCGGCGAACACCCGCTGGCGCAGCACCACCAGCGCGATGCCCGCCAGGGCGATCATGATCAGCACCATGCCGTAGAAGGCAAAGCTCTTTGCCTCCGCAACGCTCGACTGCGAGGCGAAACTCTCGGGCGTCTCGATCGACATCGACAGGCGCGAGGCGCCTTGCGAATAATAGGAGACGATCAGCGTTGCCGCGGCGCCCGGCGCCAGCGTGAAGGGCGTGACCAACTGCGGATTGTCGATCGGCCGCGCCGAAAACGGGCTGTCCTCGGTCAGGTCGAGCAGGGTCGCGATCGAACCGTCTGCGCCCACCTGATAGATCGCCACCTGCTGGGTGAAGTTGGCGTGTATGAAGAAGCGCCACTCGTCGACTTCGGCGGTGCCGTTGACGACGTCGACCCGCAGCCATATGCGCGCCGGTGTGTAGCCGAAATCGGCGATCGGGCCGGGCAGCGGTTGCATTGCAATCGCCGAGGGCCCGACGAAGTCTTCGGCCTCGAATTGCCAGTCCGGATCGGTGGCGTATTCGAAATGCCGGCCAAGCGTCTGCGCATCGGCGGGGCCATTCAGCACGAGCGGACCGGCTCCGGCGGCGTAGACGGGCGCGGCAGTCAGCAGCATGACCAGCAGCCAGGCAAGCCCGGGCAGGATGTGCGTGGCGCGCGCGCTCATGGCAGTTCCAGCCGCACGGTTGCGCCATTCCTGCGGCCGTCGCAGGCGCTGAGCCTCCAGCCGTTGGCTGCGGCCGTTTCCTTCACCACCGAAAGGCCGAGACCGCTGCCCTCGGCGGCATCGAGGTCGCGGTCGAGGCGCCGGTTGCGGATGAGGGCCAGCTCGAAGGCGGCGCCCGAGAGACCCGGGCCGGTGTCGTGCACCTCGATCAGCCAGCCCGAACCGCGGCTGCGCAGGTCCACCAGCACGCGGCCGTGACGGGTATACTTGATGGCGTTGGAGACAAGGTTGGAGAGCACACGCATCAGCGGGTAGGCGGCGACGGCGCCATCGGGTGCGGCGAGCACCAGCTTCAGCCCGAGACCCTTCTCGCTGGCTTCGGCCGAAAACATCTCGGCGACGCCCTGCAGCACGGCGTGGATGCCGGGCCCGGTTTCGGGTGCCGGTGCATTGGCGGCGGCGACGGGGCTGTTGCTGTCAGCCAGCCGGTCGGCAACCAGCCTCTCCATATAGGCGAGTGCGGATTCGACCTGGCCGAAATCGCCGGCCTTCGCGGTCTGCGGGTCGAGCATCTGGCGCAGCGACAGGCGCAGGGCGTGCATCGGCTGGCGCAGATCGTGGACGGTGTCCTTGACGCTCTCCTCGCGCTGGTGCGCGTTGGCGCGGACAAGCTCGTAGCTCCCCTCGAGCGCGGAGAGGCGTTGGCTGAGCGCCAGGTTGCGCTGCGCATGCGCGAGCGTCTCTTCCGCAGCCGCCTGCCTGAGCTGGTTGTAGCGGTCAAAGATCGCGAGCCCCATCATCAGCGACTCGAAGAGCAGCCCGACGCGGATGGCGTCATAGGGTGTCACCACCGACTGCTCGATGCCAAGCGCGAAGCGGGCGGTGAACAGCGAGGCCGGGATGAGCGCGGCGGCGTAGGAGAGCAGGTAGAAGCGCACTTCGCGGAAGCGCGTGCGGGCGGCGACGACGCCTGCCGTGAAGAAGATCAGCACGCACAGCAGGATCATGTAGACCAGGATGCGGTTGAGCAGCGCCGGCGCCGTCGTCCACAGCGCGACGTCGAGGACGAGGACGAGCGCGACGACCGCGATGAGCACGCGGTGCATCACCGGGTGGTAGCGGCGCGTTTCGAGGAAGACCATGGCGAAGATGGCGCCGAACACCATGAAGCCGGATCCGGCGAAGGAGGCGGCCATCGTGTTGAGCTGCGGCGCGTTCGGCCAGAGATACTGGAACGCCATGCCGTCGGCATGCGCGATGTAGAGGAAGATGAAGCCGAGATAGATGGCGTAGGCGGCAAAGACCGGCTGCCGCACCGTGGCGAGAGCCACCAGCGCCAGCGCGATCATCAGCAGCATGGCGCCGTAGAACGCGTAGCTTTTGGCGGTGACGATGCGCGTCTGCTGGCCGAGGCTGGCGGGCGTCTCGATGGAGAAAGGGTGGCGCGACGCGCCCATCGACTGGTAGGCGATAAGCAGCGTGGCGGTTTCGCCGGACGCCAGCGCGAAGGGCACGACGATCTGCGGGTTGTCCACGGGACGCGCCGAAAACGGGCTGTCTTCCTTCAGGTCGAGCAGCGTGGTCAGCGTGCCGTCGGCGCCGATGCGGTACATCGCCAGCTGCTGCAGGAAGCTGACCGGCATGTAGACACGCCAGTCGTCATTGGCGGCGGTGGCGTTGGTGAGTTTGATGCGCAGCCAGATTTTCGCGGTGGTGTAGCCGAAGTCGGGACGGGGGCCTGGCAGCGTCCGCATGGCGACGCCGGCAGGACCGACGAAGTCTTCGGCGTTCATCTGCCAGTCAGAGTCGGCTGTATATTCAAGGTGCTGGCTGATAACGTCGATGCCGACCGGGCCGTTGAGCACCAGCGGAGCCGGTTCGGCGGCGTTGGCCGGCGGGGTGGGGACCAGCATGACGAGGGCGAGGAGCAGTGCAGCGAAGCCTGCGAGCAGCGCATGGGCGCGCGGAGCGCGGCCGTGAGCCTTGCGCCGGGCAAGACGATGCGCGTGCTGATCGCCGACGATCATGCATTCGTCTCCTGGGGCCTGACAAAGGCCCTGACTGCACTGGAAAGTCTGGAGATCATAAAGACAGTCACGAACGGTATCGAGGCGATCGTCGAAATCCGCAAGACAAAGCCGGATCTGGCGATACTCGACTACAATATGCCCGGTGCGAATGGACTGGAAGTCTTCCTCGAATGCAAGCGCTGGGCGCCTGATACTCGCTTTGTGCTGCTCACCGGCACGGTGACGGGGCAGGTCGTCGGCGCACTGGTCGAGGCCGGCATCCACGGTGTCTGCCTCAAGGATGCCAGCGAGACCGAGATCGTCGACATCGTGCGCGAGGTCTGCGCCGGCCGCACCGCGATCAGCGCCGGAGCGCGGACCATGATGAATGCGCCGGCGGAGCCGCTGGCCGTCACCGACCGCGAGCTTTCCGTACTGCAGGCGCTGGCGCGCGGGCACACCAATGCGAGCGCGGCCGAAACACTCGGCATCAGCCCGAAGACGGTGGACACGCACCGCACCAGCCTGATGCGCAAGTTTGCCGTGAACTCGACCGCGAGCCTGCTGCTCGCCGCCGTGCGCGCCGGCCTGCTGGATCCCGGCAGCATCCGCTGAACTCTCCTTCCGTTCTATTCGACGCTGACCTTGGGGAAATTCAGGTGATCACCTGATGCCGCCGCAAGACCGTTTGCGGTCAACTCCCTCCTGTCGAACGGGCAATCGCCCCCTCGGCGGGCTCGGGAGGAGCAAATGGATACGACGGCTCTGGCGACCTACTTCGCGGCACTGCTGGCGCTGACTGCGGCGCCTGGTCCGATCGTGGCGTTGCTGGTCGCCCGCTCGATCGGCAAGGACGCGCGGGGCGCCACCGCCTTCGCGGCGGGTCTGTGCCTCGGCGACGTGCTGGCGGTGATCGCGGTGGCGATCGGCCTCGGCAAGGTCGCAGAAGGCGCACCCGAGCTGTTTGCCGCCGTGAAGTATGCCGGCATCGCCTACCTGCTGTGGCTTGCGGTGCGCATCTGGAGGGACAGCGGCATGTCGCGCACCGAGGATGCGGGCAGGCGCGGCTGGCTCGCCTCGACCGGCGCCGGCATGGCGCTGTGCCTCGGCAACCCGTCGACCCTGCTCATCTACATGCTGCTGCTGCCGGGCGTGGCGCCGGGCGGCATCGGCGATGCCGGCCAGTTCACGCTGCTGCTGCTCGTCACCTTCGCCGCAGTGGGCGCTGTCTTCTTCGGCGCCGTCCTGCTCGCCCGCCAGTTCAACCGGGTGATCTCGTCGCCGGCTTCGGCCGGGCTGATGAGCAAGGGCACGGCTTCTATCATCGCGATCACGTCGCTCTGGATGCTGGCGGCCTGATCGAACAGTTCTGCCTTTCCGTCCTCTGGCGGAGCGGCAGGGACGGCGGCGCAAGCCGCCGGAAAGCGGAGCCGGGTGAGGGCAGTATCGTCCCTACCGCCCCCACCCGGCCCGTGATCCTCCAGCTCTAACGGCGTCAGCCGAGATCGGCAGCAGCGCGCTCCGGCACGCCGCGCGGATTGTCAGTGATCACATCGCCATGACTGACGACCTCACTGCTTGAAGCAGTGTTCGCGGTGCCATCTTAGAAAGTTCGGATGAGGGCGTTCCGAGATACGTAGAGGAGTGATCGCACGGCCTGTTCGGTTGATCATCGAGCGCACGCCTTCCTGGTCGTTGACGTGCCGTGAGATGAGAATTTCCAGATCGTCCGCAAAGCTGACCAAGCCTCGATCAAACATCCAATGCGCAGTGCCGGACAGTGCGATGCCGTTGGTCAGGATATCAGGGCCGCTTGCTTCCACAGGTCGGATGTGGGCTGCCTCGACCTCCGCCCGACCGCCTCCATTGATCAGCTTGAGTCCAGTGACGGCGCATCGTTGATCGTATGCCTTGAGCACCAAGCGACGGAACACTCGGTCTCTGACGACGCGCGAGGTCAACCGACTTACCCGCTCTCGTTCTTGTTCGTAGATGAACGGAGCTTGCGGCCCATAGTCGAAGCCGCTGACTTCCGGGTCCCCGATGCGCGGGAGAAACACGCTAGGTTCGTCTAGTCCGGCTTCGACGATGCGATGAAAGTCACTGGGCGCGAGCGGCCGAACCGCCGATTGCGCCCTGCCAGAAATCCTGCCGGCCTCATTCAGCACACCGCGTTCGATAATGCCGTTGGGGCCATTGAATGGAACCGGACTTGCAAAGTCGAGGTAAGTGTCAGCCTCAATGATGGCTAGGTACATGCCGGGTGTACCTGGATCGGCAACAACCTGTTGGACTTTTGCCACCGCGAAATACCCTCGCGTCTGCGGCACCTTGCTTGGCTCCAGATAGACGATCCAATCGCCGACGCATGCCTGCACACGGCCAAGATACAGCGATGGGAACTGATAGCGCTCCGCAGGACTGTCGTCGTAGATCGAGTCAGATCGATGGAGAAAAACGCCAAAAGGCATCCGACATCCTGCGCAACCTTGTTGGCCACGATACCATCTTCGCAAGATGCGCCTACTCACATCCGGAACACGCCGAACTTGGTCTCGCGCACTTCGGCGTTGAGCGCAGCGCTCAGGGACAGCGTCAGCACCTCGCGCGTGCGCGCCGGGTCGATGATGCCGTCGTCCCAGAGACGCGCAGACGAATAGAGCGGGTGGCCTTCGCGCTCGTATTTTTCAAGGATCGGCGCGCGAAACTCTGCCTCCTCTTCCGCCGACCAGGTGCCGCCCTTGCGTTCGATGCCCTCGCGCTTGACCATGGCGAGCACCGTCGCGGCCTGTTCGCCGCCCATCACCGAGATGCGCGCATTCGGCCACATCCACAGGAAGCGCGGCGAGTAGGCGCGGCCGCACATGCCGTAATTGCCGGCGCCGAACGAGCCGCCGACGATCATGGTGACCTTCGGCACCTGCGCGGTGGCGACCGCCGTGACCAGCTTGGCGCCGTCCTTGGCGATGCCGCCGGACTCGTATTTGCGGCCGACCATGAAGCCGGTGATGTTCTGCAGGAAGACGAGCGGGATCCTGCGCTGGCAGCAGAGCTCGATGAAGTGCGCCCCTTTCAGCGCGCTTTCCGAGAAGAGCACGCCATTGTTGGCGAGAATGCCCACGGGCATGCCCTGCAGGTGCGCGAAGCCGGTGACCAGCGTGGTCCCGTAGTTCTGCTTGAACTCGTCCAGCTCCGAGCCGTCGACAGTACGCGCGATCACCTCGCGCACGTCATAGGGCTTGCGCGTGTCGGTGGGGATGATGCCGTAGATCTCGGCCGGGTCGTAGGCCGGCGGGCGCGGCGTCGCCAGTTCGAGGCTCTGCGGCTTCCTGCGGTTGAGGTTCTTCACGATGCGCCGTGCGATGGCGAGCGCATGGTTGTCGTCGAGCGCATAGTGGTCGGCGACGCCCGACTGGCGCGTGTGCACCTCGGCGCCGCCGAGGTCTTCGGCCGACACTTCTTCGCCGGTGGCCGCCTTCACCAGCGGCGGGCCGCCGAGGAAGATGGTGGCCTGGTTGCGCACCATGATCGTCTCGTCAGACATCGCCGGCACATAGGCGCCGCCGGCGGTGCACGAGCCCATGACGCAGGCGATCTGCGGAATGCCGGCCGCGCTCATATTGGCCTGGTTGTAGAAGATGCGGCCGAAATGATCGCGGTCGGGAAACACCTCGTCCTGGTTCGGCAGGTTGGCGCCGCCGGAATCGACCAGATAGACGCAGGGCAGATTGTTCTGCTGCGCGATCTCCTGCGCACGCAGATGCTTCTTGATCGTCATCGGATAGTAGGTGCCGCCCTTCACGGTGGCGTCGTTGACGATCACCATGACCTCGCGGCCTTCGACGCGGCCGATGCCGGCGATCATGCCGGCCGAGGCGATCGTATCGTCATACATGTCGTGCGCGGCGAACTGGCCGATCTCGAGGAAGGGCGAACCGGTGTCGAGCAACTGCGCCAGCCGCTCGCGCGGCAGCAGCTTGCCGCGCGATACATGGCGCTGGCGCGCCTCTTCCGGCCCGCCGCGCTCGATCGCGGCGGCCTTGTCGCGCATCTCGGCCACCAGCTCGCGCATGTGCGCCGCATTGGCCTTGAAGGCATCGGAGGAGGCGGAGACGTTGGACTGGATGGCGGGCATGACGGTCCTAGCGGATGAGTTCGATGCGGCAGGGGAGGTCGAGCGAGGCCCAGGCGCGGTCGGCGGTGAGCGCGGGCAGTCCTGCGCGGATGGCCAGCGCAAGGCAGGCGCGGTCGGCCAGAGAGAGGCCGCAGGCGCGGGTGGCGTCTCGCAGTCTTGTCGTCGCAAACGCAAGCGCAGAATCGAGGTCGGCCAGATCGATGTCGAGGCGATCGAGCGCGTCCCAGGCGAGCTGGAAGCTGAAACCCTTGTCCATCAGCCGAGTGCCCACCTCGATGGCGTTCGCCACGCTCATCACCGAACCGGGCAACCGGCTAGCCACGACCTCTGCCCCGGGCTCGCCATTGACCAAAGCCAACACTGCCGAGGCATCGAGAACCGCGCTCATTCTTCAAGTTCCCGGCGCGCTTCTTCACGTCGCTCAGCAATCAGCTCGTCAACCAGGCTAACGCCTTCCGGGACAAACTGCCTGACCATGGCCTGAACCTTGCGGATTGCCGCTTCCTGCGAAAACAGCTGCAACTCTCCGTCTACGACACGCGCCGTCAGGATGTCGCCCTCGACGACGTTCATTGCGGCTCTGATTTCTGCCGGGATGACAATCCGTCCACCGGCGCCAATCTGGACTCGCGCCTTGATGTTTTCTGGAGTGGCGCCTTCTACCGCAGGACGCGGCGAACTCTTTGGCGTCGGGCCGACGAGCACGTTGCGGACATGCTGATACCGTTTGTCCAGGAAACGGGCGATATCGGCCCGTTCGAAACCAGCCTTGTCCAAAGCTCGGATCTTGTCGGATGTGGTGGTCAGCCCTTCAACCACCGCCCGCATTCTGTGCGTCTCAAGTGCAGCCATCAGCGTCGCTCCTTCAATGACAGAAGGATGGCAATCTTCGGATAGTTTGTCAATATGAATTGTCATATGCCATGAGATAGGTTGCGAAGGCCTAATTACCCCTCAGCCATGATCTCGCGGCCGATAAGCCAGCGGCGGATTTCAGAAGTGCCGGCGCCGATCTCATAGAGCTTGGCGTCGCGCAGCAGCCGGCCGGCGGGGTATTCGTTGGTGTAGCCATTGCCGCCGAGCAGCTGGATGGCGTCGAGCGCCATGTGTGTCGCCTTCTCGGCGGCGTAGAGGATGCAGCCGGCGGAATCCTTGCGCGTGGTCTGGCCGCGGTCGCAGGCGGCGGCCACCGCGTAGACATAGGCGCGGCACGCGGCGAGCGTGGAATACATGTCGGCGAGCTTGCCCTGCACCAGCTGGAAATCGCCGATCGCCTGCCCGAACTGGCGGCGTTCGCGCACGTAAGGGACAGCGACGTCCATGCAGGCCGCCATGATGCCGAGCGGCCCGCCAGCAAGCACGACGCGCTCGTAGTCGAGGCCGGACATCAGCACCTCGACGCCCTTGCCCTCGCGGTGAAGGACGTTTTCGTACGGCACCTCGACATCCTGGAAGACGAGCTCGCCGGTGTTGGAGCCGCGCATGCCGAGCTTGTCGAGCTTCTGCGCCACCGAGAAGCCGGGCATCTTCTTCGTCTCGATGAGGAAGGCGGTGATGCCGCGCGAACCCATGGTGGCATCGGTCTTGGCGTAGACGACGAGGGTGTCGGCGTCCGGCCCGTTGGTGATCCACATCTTCGAGCCGTTGAGAACATAGCGGTCGTTGCGCCTTTCGGCGCTCAGCCGCATCGAGACGACGTCGGAGCCGGAGCCCGTCTCCGACATGGCGAGCCCGCCGACATGCTCGCCGCTGCACAGGGCAGGGAGGAACTTCGCCTTCTGCTCCGGCGTCGCCCAGCGGTTGATCTGGTTGACGCACAGGTTGGAGTGCGCGCCGTAGGAGAGGCCGACGGAGGCCGAGGCGCGCGAGATTTCCTCGATGGCGATCGTCTGTGCCAGGTAGCCCATGCCCGAGCCGCCGAAATCGGGATCGGCGGTGATGCCGAGCAGGCCGAGCGCGCCGAGCTCTTTCCACAGATGCTGCGGAAAGTCGTTGTCGCGGTCGATGCTGCCGGCGAGCGGCGCGATCCTGTCCTGCGCGAAACGCCTGACGGTGTCGCGCAGCGCGTCGAGATCGTCACCGAGCCCGAAATCAAGCGTGTTGTCGTACATCTTCGGTCCTCCCTGCGCCGACAAGGCGCATGGTCATGTTGAGATAGGTTTCCGCCACCTGATCGACGCTCAGGCGGTCGTCCGGCCTGAACCAGACGATGACGCCGGTGAGCATCTGGATGATGGCCATGGCGGTGAGGCCGGTGTCATCGACAAGGAAATCACCTGACTCGCGACCGTCGCGCAGAATCAGGCGCAGTTCCTTCTCGTAGGCGTTGCGCAATTTGAGCACCTGGCTGAGACGCTCGTGCGACAGGCTGCGCAGCTCCATGTTGGAGACGTGCGTGGAGTGGCGGCGCACGACATGGAAGCGGATGTGATGGTCGACGAACGCGATCAGCCGCTGGCGCGGCGAGGCGCTGGCGGGATTGTCGGCGGCCCAGGCGTCGGCGAGCTGCT